>JAFLDH010000041.1 GCA_017302505.1 Burkholderiales bacterium | reverse complement strand
GATCCTGGTGGTCACCAGGAGCGCGCATGCAGCAACTCATCGACCTTCGCCACGAGACGCCCGAGGCCATCTCATTGCAGGCCATCGGCGCGTTCATGGAAGTCGGCCGGCCGGCGGTCGTGCTCTTCAGCGGTGGCAAGGACTCGTCGGTGCTGCTCAACCTTGCGCTCACCGCCGCCGTCGAACAGGCCAGGCAGGGCCGCAACCCAATGGTCGTCATCGCCCACAGCGACGTCGGCGTCGAGAACCCAGAGATCCAGCGCCTTGTCAGCGGCGAGCTCGCCAAGGCGGCCCGGTTCGCCCGCGAGCATGGCGTGACCGCTGTCGTGCGGGTGGCGACCCCGGCCTTCTGGGACACGTTCCCGGTGCGGGTGATCGGCGGCCGCGCGCTTCCGACTTTTCCGGACTCGCGGAGGGACTGCCAGACCGACCTGAAGCGTCTGCCGAACGAACGGGAGCTGGTGCTCATCGGGCGCGAACTGGTGGCCAAGGGCTTGCCCCAGCCGGTGCTCATGACAGGTGTGCGGCGTGACGAATCGGCCGTCCGTGCGGCGAGCGTGAAGGGCCGCGGGGAGAAGGCGGTGTCGCTCTGGACGGACACGGAGGGGCGCCTTCGGCTGAGCCCGCTGCTGGACTGGGCGGTGGACGACGTCTGGCAGTACCTGGGCCTGGCCAACGCCGGCGTGATCCCGGCCTACAGCCGCTTCGAGGAGACGATGCAGACCTACCAGGCCGCCGGCGGCAGCAGTTGCGTCGTGGTGGCGGACGCTGAGATGCAGAAGCACTCCAAGCCTTGCTCCAGCCGGTTTGGCTGCTGGGTTTGCACCGCGGTCCGGGAGGACCGGTCGCTGCGCCAGATGATCGAGACCGACCGGGATCGCTACGGCTACATGGCGTCCCTGGCCGCGGTGCGGGATTTCATTGCCTACACGCAGTACGACTGGTCGCGCAGGCAGTATGTTGGGCGGAGCATCGTGGACGGGTTCATCGAGGTCGGCGCCGACACGTACTCGCCCGCGATGCTCGCCGAATTGCTTCGGTACGCCTTGAGTGCGCAGAAGCTGTCGGGAGTGCCGATCATCAGTGCCGCCCAGCTGATCGCGATCGACGCCCGCTGGTCGCAGTATGCGATCGCCGAACCGTTCAGCGCACTGAGGATCTGGAAGCAGGCCGAAGACGGCGCGCTCTGGACGCCGCCCCCGATCAAGCCCTATCCGAAGACGGCGGTGCCCAAGCTCGGGAAGATCCACGTGGGTGACTGGAACGACGACGTGACCTCGGCGCTGGAGGTCACCGGCCTGCGCAGTCCGGCTTGGGAGGACTTCTCGGAGACTTGCGGCCCCGGCTTGCGCACCCTCGCGAGCGGAAGGGCGGTCATCGATGTCGAGGGCGACAGCGAGATCGACGAGGAGGGTGCTTGGCTGTTCCTGGACTTCGAGCTTGATCGCATGCTCAAAGACCGCCGAACGACGGAAGGCTACTGGACGGCCGGCTACGAGACCTACCTGTCGTTCGGCCTGGTCCAGCCGGCCAAAGGCCAGTCGGCGCGCGTCGACGAAATCCTGCGGCGTTCGCAATGGCGGCAGCGCCACGGCTTGCATGGACAGCCCTCCCTCGAAACCCTGCGCAGCCGTCTGACCGTGCGGTACCCCAGCCAGGGCGATCTGTTCGAAGAACTCGACGAGGCACCGGTGTGTGGTCGCTCGTCCTCGCGGCCGGCACCCCCTTTTGTGGTGCAGTCAAAGGAGCGCCCGCCGAGGGCGGAAGGCGTTGCGCCGCACAAGCACCGGGCCGACCTCAGCGAAAGCCAGGGCATCACGCTCGCTCCCCATGGCGGGTGCCTCCGCAGTGGCGCTTGAACGCGGGCCCTGGCCCGGCAGACTGGTCCCGAAAGGATCGAAGTCATGGTCGAAGACAAGTCGAAGCTGGTGGCCAGGGACGCCCACACCCACGAGATCCGGGACGGAAGCGGGGAGTGGATCTGGCTGGGTGACGAACTGAGCATGCAGGTGATCTTCAGGAACTTGACAGGGGAGAACTTCGCGGGCAGGCCGGCGACCGCCTATGCGGACTACCTGAGCTGGATGAGGCACTTCACGGCGGCTTCCTGGCCGGGACGAAGTGACCCGCTGGGACCGGGCAGGACAATCGAACTCGCGCCCATCAGCGGGACGCCGATCGCCCGGTTCAGATTCGGGTCGTAGACCAGGAAGGAGGTCACCATGGAGGCCGAGGAACTGGCCCGGACGTTGGTATCTGCGCTTCCCAAGGGTGTGCCAGGACTCTTCAATCCCTGGGCCGACGTGTGCGGAGAGGATCTCGGGTCGAATGGGCCGGCTGCCAAGCAGCGGCGGCTGCAGCAACATTTGGACTGCGATGCGGAATTCATCCTCTGCGGCGAAGCGGCGGGCTGGCAGGGCATGCGACACACGGGGCTGGCCTTCACCAGCGAGCGGCACGTGTTGGACGGCGCCGTGCCCAGGCTGGTTGACGCACCGGGACGGTTGACCTCGAGGGCCCGTCCCTTTGCTGAGCCTTCGGCCACGCTGGTTTGGCGATCGCTGTACGCGCTGGATATCGCGGAGCGGGTGGTGATGTGGAACGCATTGCCGATGCACCCGCAAGACCGTGGTGACCCGCGCTCGAATCGGACGCCGACCGACGCAGAGCTCACCCACGGCTGCACGCCGCTCCGGTTGCTGTTGGCGGCCTTTCCGCGCGCGGCGGTGGTCGCGGTCGGCAAGAAGGCGGCCGAGCAACTGGTCCGGCTTGGCGTGCCGCCTGCCGCTGCTGTCCGGCATCCGGCCAACGGTGGCGCGCGGGCATTTGCGCAAGGCTTGGAGGCCTGCGTCAAGGCGCGGCGGAGGCGTTGAGCGTGCCCGACAACCACACGGGGGCCGGCTCTGCCGGCGACCGGTTTTGGCTGCTCCACGAGTTGGCGAGAGACCATCCGCTCCGCCGGCAGCCGCTCGGGATGCTGGTAGCCCAGTGCCGCAACCGGTACTCCAAGGAGTGGCGCGATGTCGCGCGCTGGCGCATCGCGAGTTGCGCATTCGACTACCTGGGTGAGGCCTGGACGACCACCAGCGAGTTTCGGGTCAGGGCGCCCTGAGCGTTGCGGTCACGGCCAGACGCAGACCTTGAAGGCGCGATGGCCGGCGAGATCCTGAAGGTCCAGTCAACGGACCTTGCAGGCACCTCGCATGAACGACCTCGACACGGACTCGATTCAAAGCGCGATCGCTGAACTCAAGGCCAAGGGGTACGGTGTCCGCCGAACCCCGGGCCCATGCCAGCGCGAAGCCAGCTATGCCTTTGTGTTGAGCCGGCCGATGATGGCGACGGCGCTCTTCGGTCCGGCGCGCTCGAGCGTCTTCGCAGCCTGGGCATCGGCGCAGGAGCATGCCGAACAGGGCGAGACCGCTGCGTCGAAGCAGCGGCTGGCGCCGTTCTATGCGGCGGAGTTGCCCTCAAGCGCCTTCGACGCTTCGGCCATCGCGCAGCGTTTCGGTGTCGATGTCGAGTCGGCCGAGCGCCAGGTGCAGCAGTTGCGCTGTCAGTCGATCTTCCTGAGCGAGACCTACCAGGTCAACGTCCAGCTCCTTCGCCACCCCTTCGGGCCGAGCCTCGGCGACGTGGCGTGGCTGTCCATCAAGCGTCGCGATCGTGAGGTTGTCCGGGACTGGCGCGAACTGCAGGCCATCAAGAACGCGATCGTCGGGCCCGAGCACGAAGGGTTCGAGCTCTACCCCGCCGAGTCGCGGCTGGTCGACACCGCGAACCAGTTCCATCTCTTCGTGTTCATGGACCGGCGTGTTCGAATGCCGGTCGGGTTCGTCGAGCGGGAGGTGGCTGGCTCCGCGGAAGCAAGCGCGGTCGGTGCGACGCAGCGAGAGTTGCCCGAGCGCGCGCAAGGCAGTTCGCAGTGCGGAGGCCTTGGCGTGGGCAAAGGGTAGGGCAGAGGCGAGCTTCGAACGGCGAAGTTTTGCATCATTGAGTTAGTTGCAAAACTTCTTGCCCCGCTCTGGCGGCGCGAACTATAATCGCAATATGCCGTTTGATGCACTAAAAGAATCGCTGAGCGAGCTGGCGCTAGTGCAGGCTGGCTACCCCTTTCGCACTACCGTCGACGAGGTGCCCGACGGCGACGTGCGCGTGATCCAGATGAAGGACGTCAGCCCCGAGCTGGGGATCGACTGGTCTGCGGTCATCCGTACTCGTCTGGCCGGCCGAAAGCAGCCGGACTGGATCGTCGATGGCGACATCCTCTTCGCGGCCAAGGGCGCCCGGTTCTATGCGGCTTGCGTCGGCGCGGCCTTGCCCAACGCGGTGTGCGTGCCGGCCTTCTTCCACCTCAGGGTCAGACCCGAGGCGGCGCTCGACCCGGAGTTCTTGGCCTGGCAGATCAACCAGCTGCCGTGCCAGCGCCAACTGCTGCAGGCGGCCGAGGGCAGCAGCCAGCTCAGCATCCGCCGCACGGTGCTCGAGCAGCTGGTCCTGGCCGTTCCCCCCATCGCCGAGCAGCGCCGCATCGTCGCGCTGGCCGGCCTGGCGTCGCAGGAGCGACAAGCCCTGCAGCGCCTCATCCACAACCGCGAACAGCAGCTCCAGGCCATCGCCGAAGACCTGGGCGCACAAGCAAGCTCACATTGACCGCAGGACACCGCATGAACGACCTCGCCACCCCCCAGGCCGCCGTGAGCCAGGCCGACATCAACGCCGCTGTCTGGGCCGCCTGCGACACCTTCCGCGGCACCGTGGACCCGAGCATCTACAAGGACTACGTCCTGACGATGCTGTTCCTGAAGTACGTCTCCGACGTCTGGCAAGACCACTACGACCATTACGAGGCCCAGTACGGCGACCACCCCGAGCTGATCGCAGAAATGCTGAAGAACGAGCGCTTCGTGTTGCCGGCCAGCGCCAGCTTCTACGCGCTGCACGCGCTGCGGCACACGCCCGGCAACGGCGAGCGCATCGACAAGGCGCTGCACGGCATCGAAGAGGCCAACCTGGGCAAGCTGCGTGACGTGTTCCAGGACATCAGCTTCAACAGCAACAAGCTGGGCGACGAGCAGCAGAAAAACGACATCCTGCGCCACCTCCTGGAGGACTTCGCCAAGCCCGAGCTGAACCTGCGCGAGAGCCGAGTCGGCCAGCTCGACGTGATCGGCAACGCCTACGAGTTCCTGATCAAGAACTTCGCCTCCACCAGCGGCAAGAAGGCGGGCGAGTTCTACACGCCGCCCGAGGTGTCCACGTTGATGGCGCGCCTGATGGACCCGCAGCCCGGTGACGAGATCTGCGACCCCACCTGCGGCTCTGGCTCGCTGCTGATGAAGTGCGGCCGGCTCATCCGCCAGCGCACCGGTGCGCGGAAGTACGCGCTGTACGGGCAGGAGGCCATCGGCAGCACCTGGGCGCTGGCCAAGATGAACATGTTCCTGCACGGCGAGGACAACCACCGCATCGAGTGGGGCGACACCATCCGCAACCCCAAGCTGCTGGACGGAGGGGCCAGCGGCACCACGCTGAAGCACTTCGACATCGTCGTGGCCAACCCGCCCTTCAGCCTGGAGAAGTGGGGCTTCGAAGGGGCCGAGGCCGACAAGTTCAGCCGCTTCCGCCGCGGCTTGCCGCCGCGCACCAAGGGCGACTACGCCTTCATCCTGCACATGGTCGAGACCATGAAGCCCGGCTCCGGCCGCATGGCCGTGGTGGTGCCGCATGGCGTGCTGTTCCGCGGCGCGGCCGAGGGGCGCATCCGCCAGAAGCTGATCGAGGAGAACCTGTTGGATGTGGTGATCGGCCTGCCCGAGAAACTGTTCTACGGCACCGGCATCCCGGCCGCAGTGCTGGTGCTGCGCAAGCACAAGGCCGACGACAAGGTGCTCTTCATCGACGCCAGCCGCGACTTCGAGGCCGGCAAGAACCAGAACGTGCTGCGCGAGGCCGACCTGCAGCGCATCCTGGACACCGCCGCCGCCCGCCAACCCGTGGCGCGCTATGCCCACCTGGCCACGCCGGCCGAGATTGCCGAGAACGACTTCAACCTGAACATCCCGCGCTACGTCGACACCTTCGAGGAAGAGGCCGAGATCGATCTGATGGCCGTGCGACGCGAGCGCGAGCAGTTGAAGGCCGAACTAGCGCGGCTGGAGGCGCAAATGGACGCGTACCTGAAGGAGCTGGGCTATGAGTGAGCCGCTGCCTCTTATCCAGGCCGACGGTGCCGGCGAGTTCGTCCTGTACACCACCGAAGACGGGCTCACACGCATCGAGATGCGCGCCGAGGGTGGCACGCTGTGGCTCAGCCAGGCCGCCATCGCCACACTGTTCCAGACCACGCCGCAGAACGTCACCCAGCATGTCAAGGCCATCTATGCCGAGGGCGAGGCCGATGAAGCGGCAACCTGTAAGTCCGGCTTACAGGTTCGCCAAGAAGGCGGGCGGGAGGTCAAGCGCACCGTCCGGCTCTACAGCCTGGAGGTCATTCTGGCGGTGGGCTACCGCGTGCGCTCGGCCCGAGGCACCCAGTTCCGCCAGTGGGCGACGGCGCATCTGAGTGACTACCTGGTCAAGGGATTCGTTCTCGACGATGCGCGCTTCAAGGCGGGCGGCGACAGCGTGTACTTCGACGAGCTGCTGGCGCGCATCCGCGACATCCGCAGCTCGGAGAAGGTGTTCTGGCGCAAAGTGCTGGACATCTATGCCACAAGCGTCGACTACGACCCGAAGAACGACCTCTCCAAGCAGTTCTTCGCCACGGTGCAGAACAAGATGCACTGGGCCGTACACGGCCACACCGCGGCCGAAGTCATCGTGGCGCGAGCCGACGCGGCCAAGCCCAACATGGGGCTCACCAGCTGGGAAGGCGCGCGCCCGCGGCGGCAGGACGTTGAGATCGCCAAGAACTATCTCGGCCCGGACGAACTCGACGCACTGAACCGCATCGTCAACCTGTACCTCGAATTCGCCGAAGGCCAGGCGCTGCGCCGTCGCCCGATGACGATGGCGCAGTGGATTGGCAAGCTGGACGACTTCCTGCGCATCATGGATCGTGACGTGCTGGGCCATGCCGGCAAGGTGAGCCGCGACAAGGCGCTGGCCAAGGCCCATGCCGAGTACGAACGGTTCCGGCAAGTGCTGGACGAACTGCCGAGCCCGGCAGAGAAGGACTTCGAGGCGGCAGCGGATCTCAACCCACTGCTGGACGTGGAGAAGCGCGGGCGCAAGTCGCGCAAGGGGGGCGGAGATGCTGCCTGAGGGATGGCGAACGAGCACGATCGGCGCGGAGGCGAAGTTCATATCGGGAGGCACTCCGAGTAAGGAGAACTCCAGTTTCTGGGGTGGTGCATTCCCTTGGGTATCAGCGCGAGACATGAAATCCCTTTACTTGCGCTCGACCCAGCTCGGGCTCACGGAAGCAGGTAGAGCAGCATCGGCAGTCGCACCTGCGAATGCAGTGCTTGTCTTGACGCGTGGCATGACCCTGCTGAAGGACCTACCGGTTTGTCTGCTTGAGACAGAGATGGGATTCAACCAAGACATCAAGGCGCTGCTGCCAAAAAGTTCGTTGGACCCCAAGTTCTTGGCTTACCAACTGCTTGCTCGGAAGAACGAGATACTGGATCTCGTTGACACCGCCGGGCACGGCACTGGCCGCCTCGACACCGAATTGTTGAAGGACATAGCTATCGCCGTACCGCCGGCCGGTGAGCAGGTTCGAATCGCCGATGTGCTCTTCACCTGGGATCGGGCGATTTCCAAGGCGGAGCAGCTCCTTGCGAACAGGCGTATGCAATGGCAGGGCTTGCTGGCAAGCTGCCTCTGCCTTGCAGCTGCAAATCCTGACGCTTCGAGTGCGGCCGACAACGGTGGCTTTCCACCTTCGGTTCAGCCTGGAATCCCGAACCTCCCTCCAACGCCAACGGGCTGGCATCGAACTGCTTTGGGCAGCCACCTGACCGAAGTGCGCCGGCCCGCACGCATGAATCCGAACGAACCCTACCGGCTCGTGACGGTAAAGCGCTCGCGTGGTGGTGTTGCGCTGCGCGAGACTTTGACTGGCAGGGAAATCAAGACGCCCACGCAGTTCTTCGTCCGCACCGGTGACTTCCTGATCTCCAAGCGGCAGATCGTGCATGGCGCCTGCGGCATCGTGCCCGCTGAGTTGGACGGCGCCATCGTCTCCAACGAGTACGCGGTGCTGAACAGCGATGGGCAAATCGACCTTCGCTTCCTGCGCTACCTGTCCGAGTCGCGCTACTTCCAGCAGACCTGCTTCCACTCGAGCATCGGAGTGCATGTCGAGAAGATGATCTTCAAGACCGAGCGCTGGCTGAAGTGGCCGTTCAACATTCCGCCGTTGGCGACTCAACTTCGCATCGTCGAGGTGTTGGATACCGCGCGGCGCGAAGTGGAACTCATCGCAGCGCAAATCGAGAAGCTCCAGCAGGAAAGGACTGCGCTGATGGCCGAGCTGCTCACTGGAAAGCGCCGCGTGCGCTTTCCCGCTGCCGAGACTGCGACATGACCGCCGCCGCACCCAATTCGAAGGAGCACTACGCCTCTCACCTGCCGGCGCTTCACCTGCTGTGCAACCTCGGCTGGAACTACCTCACCACGGCACAAGCCCTCGCGATGCGCGGCAGCACCCGCGAGGTGCTGCTGCGCTCGCGCCTGGTCGATGTGCTGCAGAGTCGCCGCTACGAGTACAAGGGCCAGTCGTACCCGCTGTCCAGCAGCGGCATCGAACAGATCGTGCGCGAGCTGTCGGCTCTGAGCCTCACCGAAGGCCTGCTTCCGGCCAACGAACGACTGTACGGCAAGCTGGCCCTCGGCATCACGGTCACCGAGTTCATGCCCGACGGCAAGAAGCACCAGCCGACGATTCCGGTCATCGACTGGGCCGACACGGCTGCCAACCGATGGGACGTCACCGAAGAGATGGAGGTGCTCTCCGCCCAGGGCACGCACCACCGCACGCCGGACGTGGTGTGCTTCGTCAACGGGCTGCCGCTGGTGGTGATCGAAGCCAAACGCCCGGAGTCCACGCACGTCGGCAAGTCGATGGTGACCGAGGGTGTCAGCCAGCACCTGCGCAACCAGCGGCCCGACGAGATTCCGCAGCTCTTCGGCTACGCCCAGCTGCTGCTGGCAGTGAGCCAGACCGAAGGGCGCTATGGCACCACCGGCACCGCCGCCAAATTCTGGGCTCGCTGGCGGGAGGAAGAGTTCGACGCGGCGCACTTGGCCGCGGCCAAGAACGCGGCGCTGCCGCCTGCCGCGCGCGCCCGACTCTTCGAGGGTAAGCCGGCGGCTTTGGCCAGCTACTTCGATGCGCTGTGGGCGCAACCCATGGAGCCCAGCGACCAGGACCGCCTGCTGGTCAGTCTGCTCACGCCGGGCCGGCTGCTGGAGTTCCTGCGCAGTTACGTCCTCTTCGACCGGAAGGTCGGCAAGATCGTGGCCCGCTACCAGCAGTTCTTCGGCATCCGGGCGCTGCTGGCGCGCATCCAGCAGCTGCGGCCCGACGGTGGACGTGAGGGTGGCGTGGTGTGGCACACCACGGGCTCGGGCAAGAGCTTCACGATGGTGTTTCTCACCAAGGCGCTGCTGCTGGTGGACGCGCTGGCCGAGTGCCGCGTGGTGGTGGTGACCGACCGCGTGGATCTGGAAGGCCAACTCTCGCGCAACTTCATCTCGGGCGGTGCCTTCGGCTCGGCCATCGCATCGCAGAAGGATGGCGAGAAGAGCCGCGCGATGACCGGCCGTGACCTGGCGCGCCGCATCGGCAGCGGCACGGAGCGCATCACCTTCACGCTGGTGCACAAGTTCAACTCGGCTTCCAAGCTGCTGGAGTGCCGCAACGCCTCGGCCAACCTGATCGTGCTGGTGGATGAAGGCCACCGCAGCCACGGCGGCGAGACGCATGAGCGCATGAAGAAGGCGCTGCCGCGTGCGGCCTACATCGCCTTCACCGGCACGCCGCTGCTGAAGGACGAGAAGACGTCGAACAAGTTCGGCCCCATCGTGCATGCCTACACCATGCAGCGGGCCGTGGAAGACGAAACGGTGGCGCCGCTGCTCTACGAAGAGCGCGTGCCCGAACTGACGATCAACGAAGAGGCCGTCAACCGCTGGTTCGACAAGATCACCGCGGGCCTGAGCGACGCGCAGCGTGGTGACCTGAAGAAGAAGTTCGCAAAGAAGGGCGCCATCTACGGGGCGGCTGGCCGCATCGAGCTGATCGCCTGGGACATCGCCACCCACTTCAGTGAGAACATCAAGAAGCTGGACCTGGGCCTGAAGGGGCAGGTGGCCACCGACAGCAAGCTCGACGCCATCCGATACAAGCAGGCGCTGGACGACACCGGACTGGTCACCAGCGCCATCGTCATCTCGCCGCCCGACACGCGTGAGGGCAACGCCGAGGTGGATGAGGAGAAGCTGCCCGAAGTGCAGAAGTGGTGGAAGCAGACTGTGCTGTCCCATGGCCTGGACGCCGAGACCTACGAGAAGCAGGTGGTGGCCGACTTCGGCACCGACGACGGCCCTGACCTGCTGATCGTGGTGGACAAGCTGCTCACGGGTTTCGACGAGCCGCGCAACACGGTGCTGTACGTCGACAAGCCGCTGAAGGGCCACAACCTGATCCAGGCCGTGGCCCGGGTGAACCGGCTGCACGACGACAAGCGCTACGGCGTGCTGGTGGACTACCGCGGCATCCTGAAAGAGCTGGACACGGCGATCCGCGCCTACCAGGACCTGGAGACCCGCACCCAGGGCGGCTTCGACGTGGCCGACATCGAGGGGCTCTATCGCAACGTCGACACCGAGTACAAACGCCTGCCGGGCCTGCACGATCGCATGTGGTCGTTCTTCAAGGGTGTGGCCAACAAGCTGGACCGGGAACAGTTCCGACAGGTGCTGACGCCCAGGTTCGTGAAAGCACCGGACGGGGAGGAGTACGACGAGCGGCAGAAACTGCGCGACGACTTCTACGCCGCGGTGACGGCCTTCGGCCTGTGCCTGCAGACGGCGCTGTCGAGCCGGAGCTTCTTCGAGGACAAGAGCTTCTCGGAAGCGCAGATCGCCCGCTACAAGGCCGACCTGCGCTTCTTCACCGAGCTGCGTATGACGGCCCGCCGAGACGCGATGGAAGTGGTGGACTACAGCGCCTACGAAGAGCAGATCCGCAAGCTGGTCGACAAGCAGGTGATCGGCAAGGAAGTCCGCGACCCCAAGGGGGTGTACCTCGTGCACCAACTGGGCCGGGCCGAGGACCCGAAGGACTGGTCCGAGGAGAAGACACGAAACGAGACCGACCTGATCCGAACCCGGCTGCGGAAGACCATCGAGCAGGACCTGGCCGACGACCCCTACGCACAGAAGGTGTTCGGTGAACTGCTGCGCCAGGCGATCGCCGAGGCCGAGGCGATGTTCGACCACCCGCTCAAGCAGTACGCCTTGTTCAAGGACTTCGAGGAGCAGGTGACGTCGCGCCAGCCGCCCGGTACGCCTGACCTGTTGGCGGACAAGCCGCACGCCCGGGCCTACTTTGGCGTGCTGCGCCTTGTGCTGGGCGATGGCGCCGTGGAGGCGATGGACGACGCAGCCCGCCAGACCATGTTGGCGCAGGCATTGGAGATCGACGAGGTCGTGCGAACGGCGGTGGCCGAGAACTCGCTCAGCCCGCAGAGCATCGAGGCTGCTATTCGCAAGGGCCTGCTGCCGCTGCTGTTCGGTAAGCTCGGGCTGGTCCGGGCCAAGGAGGCTGTCGAGCAGATCGTGCAGATCACACGCCTGGGCCTCGGGAAGGCGCCATGACCGGCGCAGCGGCCGATCAACTCGCGAAGGCAGGCCGATTCAGCGTTCGTTATGGCGAGGATGTCATCGCCTACTCACTGCGCTTGCAGCCGCAGCGCCTGCCGTCGAAGGTGGCCATTCATGTGGAGGCCAGTGGTCGCGTCCTGGTCGATGCGCCGGTTGGGGCCACGCACGCCGCCGTGGTACGGGCCGTGAAGAAGCGCGCCGGGTGGATCGCGCAGCATGTGGCCCAGGCCAAGGTTCGGCTTGAGCACGTTCGCCACCGGGACTACACCAGCGGTGAGACCGTGCACTACCTCGGGCGCCGCTACCGGCTGCGTGTCACGGTGGATCCCGCGGCAGCGGCGTCCTGCCGGCTGCGCGGCGGCCTTCTGGAGGTCACTGTCCAGCGCCGTGACGCCTCGGATGTGCGATCGGAGATGTCAGCATGGCTTCGCCATCGGGCCAGCGAAGTGCTGCGCGAACGCCTGGACACCATCGCCGCTGGACTGCGCTGGGTGAAGGGGCCGCCGCCACTGCGCCTGCAGTGGATGCGTGTGCAGTGGGGCAGCTGCTCACCGCGCGGACGCATCACTCTGCATCCTGCCTTGGTGCAGGCGCCGAGGGACTGCATCGATTACGTTTTGCTCCATGAGCTGTGCCACCTGGCCAGCCATGACCACAGCGCCAGGTTCTACCGACTGCTTGACCTGCACATGCCGGGCTGGCGCAGCGTGAAGGTACGGTTGGATGGCATGGCGGAAGACCTGCTGCGGCAGTAGCTGCGTGCGCTCGAGATAGAGGCGAGGGGATGCAGAACGCTAACGAGGACTTCAGCATGCTGCTGAAGCTTCCGCCTGACTATCCTTTGGCGGACCTGTATGCGCTGAGCGAGCGTCTGGCTGCCGCCGAGGTGTGTGTGCCGGGGTATGTGCCGCCACCCGTAGGCCTGTTTCACCCCGATGGGTTCTTCTACGACCAGCACATCGAGCGATCGAAGACGATTCTGATTCCCGATCGAAACGTGGTTTCCCGGATGGCACAGCTGGCGCGCGGGCGCCGTGTGGAGGCGGATCAGCAGGTCCGAACGGCTGCCGGCCTTCTCGCGTTTGCGCAGTGCCTCGACATCGAGATCGACCCGTCCGTGGCCTTCCATGAGCTTGCTCACACGGTTGGCAACGAGGCAGCTTGGAACGAGCTGGGTTGGTTTCGGTCCGCCGATAACGCCAGGGTTCACGATGTGATGGACGTCGCCTTGGGGCGTGGGGATCAACTTCGCGCGCCGGGCCCACCGCACGAGGTTCAGGAGCACGACCTCGCCAAGCCGCTCAAGCGCTGGAACCGGAACTACATCATCGCGTTGAAGGTGATGGAGCTCGAGATGCAGGATCTGATGCCAATTGAGCGGGTGCTGCGCCTGCTGGACTGGATGAGGGACGACTTCATGTTCGGCGGGCCTGCGGCCATGCTGGCCAGCGTGTACTTCGCGCCCAACTCGCCACCGAAGCGCCGGGTCTTCAAGGACAAGAACTCTTCCAATCGCGAGGCAGCAATCGCAGGCGCCCGCAATGCGGCTTGGGACCTCACGCACCTGAGTGAGTTTGTCCGCAAGGTGAACGAGTCTGGGTCCGACGGGCGGCCACGGTTCCTGTTTGCCAGCTTCGACCGGCACTTGCGTCTGATGGCCAAGCTGCTGTTCGACTGTGCAACCGAGTTGTCCGCTGCCGACGCGCTTCCACAGGCGCTTTCGAGTTGGTGGCCAGAGACGGACGCCAGATGGATTGCGTCAACGATCGATCAACATCTGGAGCGAATAAATGCGCCTGACTGGCGAGCCAAGACATCGCCGAGGCCCGACTTCATCAACCGGATGATCGAGCAGGGCGAACAGATCGTCCGCGCGGCGATAGTGAAACCGAAGGGCTAGGCGCGCGCCGCCACGGCGCAGCTCTCGCGCACTGCAAACAGCAGTACATTTGAAGGATCCATCCCCACTGAGTTCATCGCCAACATGAGACGCCCAAAGATCAAGACAGCGACGCTCACGCTGCGCCTTGACCCAAGGATCAAGGCCGCGGCCGAGGCGGCTGCAGAGAGGGATCACCGCAGCCTCACGAGCCTGCTGGAAGTGTTGATCGTCAATCACTGCCGGGCGTTGGGGCTTGGGCCTGAGCATTATTCAAAGGAAGTCCGCCAATGACCAAGACGCCGACGACGGCGCGTAAACGAGCCGTCACGCAGATTGCTACTGTCGACGAAATTCGGTTCTATCGCGCCAACGAAAAGCCGTATGGCGCATTCAGTAACCTCTACAAATGCCCGGTGGAGTTTGAGGGGACAGTGTTCCCGACATCGGAGCACGCCTACCAAGCGGGCAAGGCGCGAAAGCCCGCTGTGCGCCAGTGGATCCTCAGCGCCCCGACGCCTGCGCTGGCCGCAATGGCCGCGCACGGCCTGTACGTGTGGGACGTGGTTCCTGACTGGGCCCAGACAAAATTTGAGCGCATGCGAGCGGTGCTTCGAGCGAAGTTCGACCAGCATCCCGCACTGCGCGAGCTGCTGTTGTCTACAGGCACGGCGAGGCTGGTGGAGGCCGGGACCGTGAACAACGCGGTCAATCGGCTATGGGGCGAGGTGGACGGCAAGGGTGAGAACATGCTTGGCGTGATGCTGATGGAGCTTCGAACGGCGTACGCCAAAGAGAAGTCCGCCGGCACGCGTGCAGCGAAACGGTCACCGAAATCCAGCAAGCCTTCGGCAGGCCGAGGGCTCTCTTCCAAGCGAGTAGGCGCGCCCGCATGACCGTCTCGAACGTGGCTTCAGCGGCCAATCACTATGAGGGTGAGCTGGCGCAGCTGGGCGACAGCTACGCGGCCGCGTGTGCCGCCGACATCGAGACGTTGAAGCTTGCCATTGCCAGCACTGCCGAGGCGAGCATGATCGGAGTCGGCTCGGGAGGCTCGTTTACGGTGGCGTCGTTACTGTGCAGCCTGCACGAGGCGTACACCGGCCGGGTGTCACGCCCGTCGACACCACTGGAGATCATCTGCACGCCGGCGCTGGCCGCGTCGAGTCCGGTCTTCCTGGTCTCGGCCGAGGGCAAGAACCCCGACATCGTAGAGGCCCTTGAGCGGTCGCGGCGCTTCAGCTCGCGCACGGTCCACGTGCTCACCAACCGGCAGGACAGTCCTCTGATGGCGCATGTGCAGGCGCTGCCGGGCGTGAAACCCTATGTGTTCGAGCTGACGAAGAAGGACGGCTACCTTGCGACCAACAGCCTGCTGCTCGACGCGGTGCTGGTGGCGCGCGCCTATGGTGAACTCAACGGCCGCCGTCAGCCAATGCCTGCGGAAATCACGGCACTACAGGTCGGTGTGCAGAGCGTGCAAGAGTGGCTGGCCTCTGCACAGCCCTTCATCGCCGAGGCAGTGCGGCGTGGCGCACTCACCGTCGTCTATTCACCCTTGCTGCGAGCCATCGCCACCGACTTGGAGTCCAAGCTCTCTGAAGGGGCGCTTCTGCACATCCAGCTGGCCGATCTTCGTTCGTATGCCCACGGCCGGCACCTGTGGCTCGCACAGCGCCCGCAGGACTGCGCCATCCTTGCGCTGGTCGAGCCATCGCTGGGCAGGCTGTGGGACGACATGAGAAGCAAGTTCCCTAGCGGCATTCCGACGCTGACGATGCCCTTGGCGGGCGCCGATCCGGTCCACCTGATTGCGGGTCTGGTTGCTCAGATGCATTTGGTGGCCGCGATCGGCCGGGAGCTAGGCACCGACCCTGGCCGGCCCGAAGTCCCGACCTACGGACGGGAGATCCACTACGCAAACCTTCGAGACGTGATCCCCCTGCCACCGCTGGCGGGGCCTGCCGAGGAACAGTCCAAGTACGAGGTGCTCGGCGCCCACTGGCCCTCGCGGCGAGACCACGGCGCGATGCGCCGCGCGGCCCGGGCATTCGCGAACACGCTGCGTGCCCAGCGCTTCAAGGCCGTGGTGTTCGACTACGACGGGACGCTATGCAGCTCGCAGAGCAAAGACGGTCCGCCGCCGTCCAGCGTGGTGGAGCATCTTGTCCGGCTGGCCCGCGCAGGCATCGTCGTGGGCATTGCCTCAGGTCGGGGCGGCTCGATTCAGAGCTGCCTGCAAGAGGTCCTGCCGCACGACGTCCTGCCAAAGATCAGGCTGGGCCTGTACAACGGTGGCTGGATCGCCGGGGCGGATGCGCCACCGGCGCCGCCGGCCCAGACCAGCGAATTCCTCAGCCATGTGACGCGCATCGTGGTGCGCCTGCGTGCCCTCGGCGTGCCCATCCTGGCCCACCGCACTACGCATCCCTACCAAGTCAGTGTCCGGTTCCGCGAGGGCCTGTCGACCGATGGGATGTGGTTCGTGATCGCCGACGCGTTGCGCCAGGCTGGCCTCGATCTCTCCACCATGGTTCGCAGCAAACACTCGGTCGACATTCTCGCGAAGGGCGTTAGCAAGTCGGCGCTTGTTGCGGACATCATCCAGAAGGACAAGGTCGACCCGTACGAGATCCTGACGATGGGCGACCAGGGGGCGTGGCCAGGGAACGATGCCGCGCTGCTGGAGCACCGCTACTCGCTAAGCGTGGACATGCCTTCGCGTCGACTGGACCGGGCCTGGAAGCTCGCACCCGCCGAGAAGCGCGATGTCGATGCCACGCTCTGGTACTTGGAGCGCATGGTGCTCGAGGGCGGCGGCGCATTTCGATTGACCCTGCCGGATGCGCGCGACGAAGGGGAGACCAAAAGTGCGTGACCAGAACGCCGCCAAATTGCTGGCCAAGGTGATGGGATGGGAGGACCTCGAGACCGTTCCGCTGGTGCTGCCGACCCTGCAACTCCTCGCCGATTTCAAGTACGACCACTACCAGCGCTTCGGCCCGGGGCGCCGCTTCATCGAGAGCCTGGCGCTGTGGCTTCACCAGTTCGCGCCTGCGGATCGGCAGGCCGCCTTGGATCTAGTCCTGGATCGCCTGGTGTTCATCTCTGACGCTGAGTTCTCGCATCTGGTACTCACAGCCTACCGCGACTTGATCGTGCAGGAAAGGATGCGACTGGTCTCCGAGGAGTACGAGATCCCCTCGTTCAGGGTTCGGGAGATCGCACGCCACCGCCGCTTCGAGCAACTGCGGCTGACCTCCTTGTACCTGGGCCTGAGCGACGGTGCGCGCACCAACGAACTTCGCCGGGCCAGCGACGGCGAAATCGGCAATGAGCAGATCTGGCAGGCCTACGAACTGGGCGATGAGAAGGCCGAGGACATGCTCGAGGATCTCGGTGCGTCGTTGAAAAGCGCCGGCTTCGCATCGGAGGACCCGCGCTTCAACCTGATCTGGCTGCTGGATGACTTTTCTGGCAGTGGCAACACATACATCCGCTATGACGGCGCTTCGCGCCGGTTCAAGGGCAAGCTGCCCAAGATCTACCAGCGGCTTCAACAGCAAGGCATGGTGGACCGGTCGCACTATGAGGTGTTCCTGCTGCTCTACACCGCGACGCGTCAGGCAATCGACCACATCGAGTACTGGTCGGAGCGGTTCACGACGGACCACGGAGTCAAGCCCTTGCAGCTGCGCGTGCTGTGCCCGATCGAAGCCGAAGTCGCGCTGACTCGCAATGCTGGTCCCGAACTGCAGGCCCTGCTATCCAACCCGGCCTACAGCAACAAAGGCGTGGTCGACAAGCACTTCCTCGTCGGTGGGACCGACGATCCCAGCCTCGGCTTTGCCGGATGCGCATTGCCTGTGGTGTTGGGCCACAACACGCCGAACAACTCGGTCTTCCTGTTGTGGGGACCGGAGCAGTTCAAGCCGCACGGACTGTTTCCTCGCGTCAGCCGTCATCGGGAGTTCTGATGGCATACAACGCCAACCCCTTCCTGGAACGTATGTCCGAGCGCACGACTTCGGACATGGAGTTCGTCCGGCTGTTCTCGCCGAAGATCCTCGAGAAGCTGGCAGACGACGCCTTCGATGGCGCGGTGCATGTGTTTCGTAGTGCGCCTGGTGCTGGCAAGACAACGCTACTTCGCGCGTTTACGCCGCCGGCGCTGCGCGCCTTCTGGCACTCTCGAAACCGCCCCGAGCTGTCGGAGTCGTTCCAGAAGCTGCTCAACCGCGGACTGCTGACCGAGGGCGAGAGCCCGCAGCTGCTGGGTGTCTACCTCAGCTGCGCGTCCGGGTATGCCGATCTGCCCTCCAGCGAGGGTTTGCAACAGGAGGGGCTCTTCCGGGCGCTCCTGGACTGCCGGATCGTGCTGCGCACGCTGCGCAGCCTGGGCCTGCTGCTGGGCTTCAGCACCCCCGAGCAGTTGGCTGAGGTGTCGCTTGACCATTCATCACTGCCCAACCTGCAGGGCATCCCTGCGATCGCGAACGCGTTGGAGCTGGCGACCTGGGCCGAGGAACACGAGCAGCGGGTCTACGCGCAGCTCGACACCTTCATGGGGCCGGTCAACGCCGCGCTGCCGGCGCAGTTTCGTTTCGAGGGCGTCCTGTGGCTGCAGTCGATCGCGTTCACCCACGAAGGACGGAGCGTTGGCGCGAAGCGTCTCCTGATGGTCGATGACATGCACAAGCTGCGCCGCAAGCAGCGGGCGCTGTTGGTCGACGAGCTGACGGTGATGCGCTCCTCGATCCCGATCTGGCTGGCAGAGCGCACGGTCGCGCTGGGAACCGAGCTGCTGTCTCAAGGTGCCCGCGAAGGCCGCGACCTGCGCGAATACAACCTCGACCGTCTATGGAGCGATGCCAAGGGGATGAACCAGTTCATCTCCTACGCGCAGAACATCCTCGATCGACGCATGAAGAACCAGGATGCAGTGCCGGTGGGGTCGTTCACCCAATGCCTCCGCGACGAACTGGTCAGCAGCGAGGTGCGCAGCCAGGTTGCGCGGGGCATCGAGCGCTTCCGCAGCGAGGTTGAGCGGCACCAGTCCAAGCAGCGCTATGCCCAGTGGCTCGCGCGGGCGGACCAGTACACGTCCGACCAGAACCTGGAATCGCTGCTGGAGCTCTATGTCACCCGAATCTTGCTGGTACGTGATGAGTCCAAGCGCCAGTTGTCCCTGGACCTAACCCTGACCGAGGAAGAGCTCGAGGACCGCGACAGCTCGCAGGTCCGCAACGCTGCAGAGCTTTTCATGCACGAAGAGCTTGGGATCCCCTACTACTTCGGCTTCGAGCGACTGTGCGTGATGGCCACGAGCAATGTCGAGGAACTGCTCGGGCTCGCAGCTGCACTCTACGTCGGTCTTCAGGCCAAGCAGGTGCTGCGCAAGTCCGAGCCCATCCTGTCGCCGCTAGAACAGGACAAGTTGCTGCGCGAGGCTGCCGCTCGCAAGCGCGACTTCATTCCCAAGTCGCACACCGAAGGTACCCGAGCCCAGCGCCTGCTGGATTCCATCGGCGCGTTCTGCTACGACCAGACGTTTGCGCCGAATGCGCCCTACGCGCCCGGGGTGACGGGGGTGAGGCTGTCGCGTGCCGAGTTGGTCAAACTGACCTCGCCAGGGGCGTTCGGCCCGCCGGGGCTGGTCCTGCAACGCGTGTTGGCAGAGTGTGCCGCCGAGAATCTTCTGGTGCAGCGGGAAAGCCAGGCCACCGGGTCACGCGACAGCGGGACCGTCTTCTACCTCAACCGATCGCTGTGCGCCCACTACGGCCTGCCGCTGCAGATGGGGGGATGGCGGGACGTTACCGTGGGCGAGCTGATGAGATGGATGGAGCGTCGTCTTACGCCCAGCCGCAAGAGCCTGGAGACGAGCTGACATGCTTTGGGATCACTATGTCTTTCGCCGCGGTGACGGTGTCCATGAACTGTGGGACGACCTGCTGAAGGATCGGCCGGTCAAGCTGCTGTATATCGCCGGCCGCGGCTTCGACGTGCGTGCCCAGTCGGTCATGCGCGACTTCGTGGCGGGACAGCAGGGCGCCGGAAGGCAGACCGTGAGCGCAAAGCTGCTGCTGCTGGGCTTTCACGGCTACGAGTTGGACGCCGATGTCGAGGCGCTCACGCAGGAGAACGCCGCGGCGCTGGAAGCGATCTTCGCCCCGTTGGGCGAAACGGTCACCGTGACAGTCACGCGGCGCGAGGGCGAGGAAGAGGCCAGTGCCAGCGATGGCCTGCGCCAGCGCGTGAAGGCCGTTCTCGACGAGATCGCCGGCAAGACGGACATCATCCTGGACGTCAGCTCGCTTCCCCGCGCGACCTACCTTGCGCTGCTCACGAACATCCTGCACAGGCTCGTGCCGGAAAAGGTGCCAGCGGAGGGCAAGGAGCATCCGCTGTATGCCAGCGGCGTCAACTTCCAGGTGCTGGTCGCGGAGGATGCCAAGCTGGACGGGCAGATCCGGGCCGAGGACCCGAGCAACGACCTCGTGAACATCCCGGGGTTCTTAGCGACTTGGCAGCTTGAAAGCGTGCAGGACTGGCCCTTGGTGTGGTTTCCCGTCCTCGGCGAAGGGCGGGTGAATCAGTTGCAGAAGATCGGAGGTTCGATTCCGGCGGAGGCTGAGGTCTGCCCAGTGGTCCCGCATCCATCGAAGGACCCGCGCCGTGCCGACCGGCTGCTGGTCGAGTACCGGGAGCCGCTTTTCGACAGTCGCAAGACGCCGACGTCGAACATTCTGTATGCCCAGGAGGCCCAGCCGTTTGAAGCCTACCGGCAGATCCTGGGAGCGATGAAGCGCTACCAGAGCAGCATGTCGATCCTCGGCGGCTGCCGGCTGGTTATGTCGCCGCTTGGAAGCAAGCTGATCACGCTCGGCACCGGACTGGCCTGCTTCGAGATGCGGCCGACAGACTTGACCGCCAAGTACGGCGTGGCGATCCCGCACGCTGAGCCGCGGCGATATATCGCTTCGGTTGAGGCCCTGCGCCAGTCCAAACCCGATGTTTCCGTTCTCTTGCTGACGGGTGAGGCATATGGCGCGCCGACGTGAGGGGCAAGTATTCGAGTCGGCGTGACCGTTCGCAGGCCTCACGGCCGGATGCGGAAATCGAGTACCCAGTGGCCGCAGCGCCCACCCACACACTGAGGGCCGACGTGCTGGATCTCCTCCGGACCGGTGGCGCACTCCATAGCACGATGGTCGCCGACGAACCTGATCGCGTGGGCACGGGCAGCGGCGGCGTTTGCCGAATTCGCAGCCGTTCGCTGGCAACCAATCGGAATCGGCTCGCATTGGGCACTCTGGCTGCAGCTCTGCCAGTCAGGCGGCAGTCGTGCTCGAGCGTCGTCCACGCGCTGGAACCGGCCGAAGTCGGAAGGCAGAACGGCCCTGGCGTCAGCTTTCAGAAGAACCGAAGGCTGGCTCGTGGTCAGGCCCGCATAGAGCCACCGCTGGCCAACGGTGAAGGCGATAGAGCACGTGGACGGTGACAGCGCTTCGACGGTGGTTGACGGTCCAGGCGTGCCATTGATGACGTGGTGGATGGCAAAGGTCACGCGCTGACCCGACACGGCCGTGACGGTACCGATGAAAGCGAGCGGCGCCTCGGCCAGGCGCTGCGAGTATGGGCGAAGGTCCTGTGGCCCCGAGCATGCGGCGGAGCAGGTTGCCCAGAATGCGGTGAACGAGGCCAGGAACCAGTCGCGGTGGTGCATCGGGCCCTCCCGTGATGTGATCGACCATCACTGTCGCAAAGCGCGTGATGGACGTCTAATCGAAACGCAGGTCGCGCCCCCCGCCTTTCTGGAGAAGTTCCCTGGCCGACCGCAAGAGGTGGACAAGATCGGACTGGTTCGCAGGCCATCGCCCCCGTGTCCTCGGGCTCGGAAAGTGAAGGCGGGCGCAGTCTCGAAGCGGGCTTGGCGCGCGTCCGCTCCTTCTTCGGTGGCCCGCAGCAACATCACAGCGACCGCAAGTTCTCAGCTCCGACACAGCTTGCCCAGAGGTCGGTGTCGGCCGTTGGTGTCGGTCGATCGAAATGAGGTTCGAATGCTTGGGCTCCAACCAGCGGTGGTCGTGTCCCAGCGCATGGTGTAAGTCCACAGCCCGGAGAGAGCTGAGATGCGCGGTACTCAGCGTGCCACAGCGGACAGCCGAGTGGGCACAGTATCGCTGACGGTCTGCAGGCCCTCCAGCTGCATGTAGCGCCGGTTCAGGCTCCACTCGTCGTTCTGCTCCAGCATCATGGCGCCGACCAGGCGCGCGATGGACGCGTCGTTGGGGAAGATGCCCACGACATTGGTCCGCCGCTTGATCTCGGCGTTCAAGCGTTCCAGTGGGTTGGTGCTGTAGATCTGCGTCCAGTGCGCGCGTGGGAAGGTCATGAAGGCCAACACGTCGTTCTCGGCCTCGTCCATCAGCGCGCCGAGCTTGGGGAACTTGCCGCGCAGCTGATCAGCGACGCTGCGCCACTGTGCCCGCGCGTTGTCGGCCGAGTCCTGGACGAACACCGTCCCGATGGCCGCGCTGACCATGCGACGCTGGGTCTTGCCGGCATGCGCCAGGGCATTGCGCATGAAGTGCACCCGGCAACGCTGCCAGGTGGCCTTCAGGACCTTCGCGGCGGCCGCCTTGATGCCTTCGTGGCTATCGCTGATCACGAGCTTTACTCCGCGCAGGCCTCGCCGGTTCAGGCTGCGCAGGAACTCCGTCCAGAAGGGTTCAGCCTCCGAAGCCCCTACCTTCAGGCCCAGCACCTCGCGCTGCCCGTCGGTGTTCACACCTACAGCCACTATCACCGCCGCGCTCACGATGCGCCCGGCCTCGCGCGTCTTGACGTAGGTCGCGTCGATCCAAAGGTACGGCCAATCACCCTCGATCGGGCGGTTCAGGAACGCGCCCACGCGCTCGTCGAGCTCGCCGCACAGCCGACTGACCTGGCTCTTGGACACCCCGCTCATTCCCAGCGCCTTGACCAGGTCGTCCACCGAGCGCGTGGAGATCCCCTGGACGTAGGCCTCCTGGATCACGGCGGTGAGTGCCTTCTCGGCCGTGCGCCGCGGCTCCAGGAACTCGGGGAAGTAGCTGCCCTGACGCAGCTTGGGGATCTTCAGCTCGACCGACCCGGCGCGGGTCTCCCAGAGCCGATCGCGGTAGCCGTTGCGGCTGTTCAGTCGCTCGGGGGACTTCTCGTCGTAGCCGGCGCCGCAGCGCCCTTCGACATCGAGCTCCATCAGGCGCTGGGCCATGAACTGCACCATCTGGCGCAGCACGTCGATGTCGGCTCCCTTCTCGGACAGCTCGGCAAGTGCCATAGTGGCGTTGGTCATCGTGGAATCTCCTTGGAACAGGTTGGTGGGTCGCACCTCAACCTTATCCGGGACCACGATGGCCACCCCAGCCGGGATCGCCGTCGCCGCGCGGCAAGCCGCTTCGGGCTTCGCCCTACGCGCCTTGCCGCGACGAAAGACTTACACCACTTCCTGGGACATCAACCCAGCGGTGCCGCACCCTGTAGGGGCGGCCCGGTGTCATCAGGGCCAGCTGGGTGCATGAGGACCGAGTGCGGGGCATTGATCTGCGGCTCCGAATCGATACCTGCGAGGAAGCCGCAGGGCAGGTTTGCCTGACCTGCCTGCCAGGTTTGAATGTGAGCGGGTGAGCCAGGCTCAGTTGGAAGTGCCTGCGGTCCGAAAGGGAAGGGGTGCTGATCAGCGTGCGCCGCACTGTCAGGTTTAACAGCGCCAACTTGCAGGATGGATGCAGATCCCCAGATCGAACTGGATTGACGCTGCAGCACAGGTTGGCGCTTCTTCGAGAAGACGGCGGCCTTCAGGCGGGTCGACGTAGGCGGTGGGGGCTGTTGTGCCGGCAGCCGAGTTGGCTCGCCACTTCCCGTCCGATCTGCGTTTCGGCTTCGCTGGGAGAGCTCGATCTCCGTCCGGCACTGAGGAGCATCGTCGGCATGGGCGCGAGATGAGTGTCGACGCCCGTCCGACGACAGTTCCTCATGCAGGGGCCGGCCAAGCTCGCGAAGCCTGCGCCGCAGGCGTTCCAGCAGAGGGTTCACCAACCGTCTCCTGACCTCGGGGTGGGCATCGGCGAGCCAGCGCAACGTCGCGGTGCCGACCCAGTGACTATGCAAGGACGGCCGAGGTTCGTCCAACCGAAACGACCCACTTGGCCCCCGCCGAAACCAGCCGCCGTCGCCGGGCACCGGATGCAGCGGATCAGAGTGTCTGGGCGCCCCGGCTCCGCTTGCGTTGGGATCGCGCCCGCCGATCTTGAATACGCAGTCTCGCTTCGTATCGTGATCAGGTAGCAACAGCGACATGGAGACCGTGATGAGCAGTGACCTGCACGACGACGACACCGAGACGATGGAGGCGTGCGACGTGCCGGCCACGCCAGCCCGCGAGGTACCCGACATCCCCTTCGGTGTGACGCGCGGCATGAGCAACGAGGACTACCACGGCGACCGCAGCGCCGTCTCCTCGACCCAGCTCAAGCGCATGCTGATCAGCCCTGCGCACTTCCTCAGCGGCATCACCGATCCGGAAGAGTCCACCGAAGCGCTGCTGTTCGGCTCGGTGCTGCACGGCCGGCTGCTGGAGCCCGACACCTTCGAGTCGCGGTTCTTCGCGATGCC
>JAFLDH010000409.1 GCA_017302505.1 Burkholderiales bacterium | reverse complement strand
CAGCCGGCCTTCGGCATCCACCAGCGCCTGCGGCGCGCCGGCCGCCGACACCACCGGCACGACGCGCAGGCCGTCGATCGTGGCCCAGGGCGGCGCCGCGCCGAAATGCAGCAGCACGAAGCCCGGGCCCACCACCTCGGTGACATGACCCACGGCGCCCGTGACCGGCACTTCGGGCAGCACCTCGCCCGGTGCCGGGCCGCCTTGCCACCCGTCGATATCCGCCGTGGACAGCGCCGAGCCGGTGTAGGCCACCGCGGCGGTCTGCCGCGGGTTGATCAGCTCGGCGATGCCGCGCTCGTCGGCGGCCAGCGACAGCACCGCCTCGCGCAGCACGTCGAAGCCGCGCGACGGCGGCGACATGAATTCGGTGCTGCGCCGCGCGCTCTCGGCATTGACATGGAAGGCCTGCACGCGCTCGGCGCTGTAGCTGTCGAGCAGCGCCTCGGGCCCGCCGTGCACCACGGCCGCCAGCTTCCAGGCCAGGTTGTCGGCATCGTCCAGGCCGGAGTTCAGACCGCGCACGCCGAAGATCGGCATCGCATGCGCGGCATTGCCGGCGAAGAGCACGCGGCCGTGGCGGTAGCGCGGCAGCGTCATCGCGCCGGCGCGGTAGATCGAGCGCCAGGCCAGCTTCCAGGGCAGATGGCCTTCGCCGATGGCGTCCAGGTGGCGCTGCACGAACGCGCACAGGTTCTCGGGCTGCAGCGCCTCGTCGGTGCTGTCGCCATGCCGCAGCTGCCAGTCGATGCGCCACAGGTCGTCGGGCTGGCGGTGCATCAGCACCGTGCCGCCGCGGTACCACGGCGGGTCGAACCAGGCGCGGCGCTCGGTGGGGTGGGTGCTGGGTAGTTCGATGTCGACAATGACGTAGCGGCCGGTGTAGGCGGCGCCTTCCAGCGCCAGGCCCAGCGCATTGCGCACGAAGCTCTGGCCGCCGTCGCAGGCCACCACCCAGTCGGCCGTCAGCGTGCCCTGGCCAAGGGCGTTGGCCAGGCGCAGCGAAACGCCGTCGGCCTGCGGATCGATCGCCTCCACCGTGGTCGCCCAGCGCAGGTCGATGCGGCCGGGCGCCTGCGCATTCACGCGGGCCACGGCGCCGAGCAGCGCGTCCTCGATGTAGTACTGCTGCAGGTTGATCATCGGCGGCAGGCGCTGGCCCTCGTGCAGCGGCATCGTGAAGCGGAACACCTCGGTGTCCTGCCAGAAGCTGCGCCCGCCCGACCAGGGCAGGCCCCGCGCCAGCAGTTCGGGCAGCGCACCCAGCCGGCCGCAGATTTCCAGGCTGCGGCGCGACAGGCAGATCGCCCGGCTGCCCATGCACACCGTGTCGTCGGCCTCGACGACGACGCTGGCCACGCCCTGCCGGGCCAGGCCCAGCGCGGTGGCCAGGCCCACCGGCCCGCCGCCGACGATGACGACCGCGGCATGCTGACGCGCCGGCAGCGCGGCCGCGGCGTGCGTACGGTACACATAGGGGCCGATGCGTTCGAGTTTTTCCGGGGGCGACATGGCGTGGCGGCGATGATCCTGGCGACGGTGTATCTTGCACCGTCTTTCAGCCGCCCCTTCCGGACCCATGCCCCTGCCGCCCCCCGACTGCCCGCGCGAAGCCTCGCACCAGCGCTCGATCACCATCACCGCCTATGCCCGCAGCGACGGGCTGTGGGACATCGAGGGCCACCTCACCGACGCCTGGACTAAGCCGGTGCCCTGCGCCGGCGGCATGCTGCCGCCGGGCCAGCCGATGCATTCGATGCGTCTGCGGCTGACGCTGGACGCCAGCGCCACCATCGTCGCCGCGCAGGCGGCCACCGATGCCGGCCCCTATGGCGAGGCCTGCGGCGCGATCGCGCCCGACTACGGCCAGCTGGTGGGCGTGAAGGTGGCCAAGGGCTACCGCGACGCGATCCGGCGGCTCTTCGGCCGCACGGCCGGCTGCACCCACATGAACGAGCTGGCCGGCGTGATGGGCAGCGCCGCGCTGCAGGCGATGTGGGATGTGATGACGCAGAACCCCGACGAGAAGCCCTTCAGCATCGACGGCTGCCATGCGCTGAAGTCCTCCAGCCCCCAGGTGGCGCAGTTCTTCCCGCGCTGGTACCGGCCGGAGGCCGGCTGACGCGGCAAGCTTCAGTCGGCGCGCGGCGCACATCCGTGGTGCGCGTTCCTGGGCTTTGCGCAGGGCCAGCCGGATGCCCCCGATGCCCCCTGGATGGCCCGGTTATTGCTGCCGCCGGAAAAATCGCGGGTTTCGCACGAGCGCCAGGGAACTGCCGGAGCGCCGGCGACACCAAGGCGCCATTTCCGTCGTTGGAGGCCACCCCCATGCGTACCCCCCTGTCGAAGCTGATCGCTGCTCTCACCACCGCGCTGGCCCTGTTCGGCCCGGCGGCGGCCCAGGCCCCGAAGCCCGAGCCGAAGGTGCTGAACATCTACAACTGGTCGGACTACATCGCCGAAGACACGATCAAGAACTTCGAGAAGGAAACCGGCATCAAGGTCCGCTACGACAACTACGACAACAACGAGGTGCTGCACGCCAAGCTGGTGGCCGGCAAGAGCGGCTACGACATCGTGGTGCCCAGCGCCCAGTTCGCCAAGCTGCAGATCGACGCCGGACTGTTCCAGAAGCTGGACCGCAGCAAGCTGAAGAACTGGAACAACCTGGACCCGGCGCTGCTGGAGCTGCTGGCCCGGGTGGACCCGGGCAACCAGTACCTGGTCGACTGGCTGTGGGGCTACATCACGGTGGGCATCAACACCGAGCTGGTGAAGAAGGCGCTGGGCAACGAGCCGATGCCCCAGAACCCCTGGTCGCTGATCTTCGACCCCAAGTACGCCAGCAAGCTGAAGTCCTGCGGCATCAGCATCCTGGATTCGGCCTCCGAGGTGCTGCCGGTGGCCATGTTCTACGTCGGCAAGCCCGGCTACAGCCGCAACGCCGCCGACTACGCCGCGGCCGGCGAGATGCTGAAGAAGGTGCGGCCCTTCATCACCCGCTTCTCGTCCAGCGGCTACATCAACGACCTGGCCGGCGGCCAGCTGTGCGTGGTAATGGGCTATTCGGGCGACATCAACATCGCCCGCGCCCGCGCCATCGAGGCCGGCAAGGGCCCGATCATCGAGGCGCTGATTCCCAAGACCGGCGCGACGCTGTTCTTCGACGTGATGGCCATCCCGGCCGATGCGCCGCACCCGAACAACGCGCACCTGTTCATCGACTACATCCTGCGGCCGGAGGTGCATGCCTCGCTGACCAACAAGGTGTTCTATGCCAACCCGAACAAGGCCTCGCTGAAGCACGTGAAGCCCGAGGTGGCCTCCAACCGCAGCATTTTCCCGACCGACGAGGACAAGGCGCGCATGAACGTGCCCGAGCCGATGCCGCAGGACATCCGCCGGGTGCAGACGCGCATCTTCACCAGCTTCAAGGCCGGCACCTGATCAGCATTCGACGATGTTGACGGCGAGACCGCCGCGGGCGGTCTCCTTGTACTTGGTCATCATGTCGGCGCCGGTCTCGCGCATCGTCTTGATCACCTGATCCAGGCTGACGTGGTGGGTGCCGTCGCCGTGCAGCGCCATGCGCGCGGCGTTGATGGCCTTCACCGCGGCGATCGCGTTGCGCTCGATGCAGGGGATCTGCACCAGCCCGCCCACCGGGTCGCAGGTCAGCCCCAGGTGGTGCTCCATGCCGATCTCGGCGGCGTTCTCCACCTGCGCCGGCGTGCCGCCCAGCACCGCGCACAGCGCGCCGGCGGCCATGCTGCAGGCCACGCCCACCTCGCCCTGGCAGCCCACCTCGGCGCCGGAGATGCTGGCGTTCTCCTTGTAGAGCAGGCCGATCGCCGCGGCGGTGAGCAGGAAGTCGATGACGCCGGCGTCGCTGGCGCCGTGCACGAAGCGGCTGTAGTAGTGCAGCACGGCCGGCACGATGCCGGCCGCGCCGTTGGTGGGCGCGGTGACCACGCGGCCGCCGGCGGCGTTTTCCTCGTTGACCGCCAGCGCGTACAGGTTCACCCAGTCCAGGACCTGCAGCGGGTCGCGCAGCGCGGCCTCGGGGTGGCGCACCAGGTCCTGGTACAGCGCGGCCGCGCGCCGCCGTACCTTGAACCCGCCGGGCAGCGTGCCGCCGGCCGCGCAGCCGCGGCGCAC
>JAFLDH010000408.1 GCA_017302505.1 Burkholderiales bacterium | reverse complement strand
ACGCCCGCGGCCTGGGCAACGCGTTCGAACAGCGCATCGTCGAAGCCTTCGCGCGGGCCGCGCAGGCTCAGGTCGGGCTCGCCATTGGCGGCGCGCACCGCGGCCGAGAACTCGGCCAGCGCCGAGGCGTTGATCAGGTGCACCGACCAGGCCAGCGCCACGCCCAGCGCCACCGCCAGCAGCGCCATCGCATGGCGCCAGGGGTGGTGCTGCCATTCGCGCCAGCTCAGGCGCCACAGCGCGCGTGGGGGCATGCGCTCAGCCCACCACGCCCGCGGCGGTGAGCCGCAGCACGCGGTCGGCGCGCTGCGCCGCGGCATCCGAATGCGTGACCAGCAGGCAGGCCGCACCGCTGTCGCGCACCTGCGCCACCAGCACTGAGAGCACGCGTTCGGCGGTGGCCGGGTCCAGGTTGCCGGTGGGCTCGTCGGCCAGGATCAGCGCCGGCGCATGCACCACGGCACGCGCGATGGCCACGCGCTGCAGCTGGCCGCCGGACAACTGCGCCGGCATGCGCGCCTGCAGGCCCTGCAGGCCCACCGCGGCCAGCACCGCATCCACGCGCGCGTCGTCGGGCCGGCCCAGCAGCAGCAGCGGCAGTGCCACGTTCTCGGCCACGCTCAGGTGTGGCAGCACGTGGAAGGCCTGGAACACGAAGCCCAGCTGCGCGCGGCGCAGCCGGGCGCGGGCGTCTTCATTCAGTGTGCGCAGCTCGCGGCCGTCGAGCGTCAGCGTGCCGCCGTCGGGCTGCTCCAGCCCGGCGATGCAGTTCAGCAGCGTGGACTTGCCCACGCCCGATTCGCCGACCAGCGCGACGAATTCGCCACGCGCCACCTCGAAGCTCACGTCACGGAACACCGGTGTGTCGCCGAAGGACTTGCTCAGATGGCTCAAGCGCAACATGGGCGCGCATGATGCCGCAGCGCCCCGGCCCAGACAGAAAAAAGGCCACCCGCGGGTGGCCGAACGCGGGGCTCGTCGAGCCCCTTCGGAGGAGCCTGTTCAGTCGGCGCGGCGGCGGCGCGCCAGGAAGGCCAGCGCCAGCAGACCGGCGCCGAACATCGCATAGGTGGCGGGCTCGGGCACCGCGGTCATCACGCGGATGTGGTCGCCGGGGTTGCTGGCGTTCCACTTGAGCGTCAGCGTCTGGCCGGCCCAGCTGGTGTTCTTGCGGTCACCGGTTTCCAGACCCACCAGCGCACGGCTGTAGTCGTAGCCCACGCCCGCGTTCTGGAAGGCGGCGGTGGCCTTCAGCTCGGCCTTCTCGTCGTGCACGAAGAGGATCGGCTGGTCGAAGCTGATGCTGCCCTTCAATTGCAGCGGACTCTTGGGATCCCAGAACACATACCAGGAGCGCACGGCCTGGCCCATCCAGGTGCCCACGCCTTCGTCGATCCAGTAGGCGTTCTTGTCGTCCTGCACCTTGTTGTTGCCCACCAGCGCGCTGCCGGCGTATTCGATCCAGCCGCGGTTGAGCGAGGCGCTCGGGTCGGCGGCCAGGGCCGGTGCGGCCAGCATGGTGCAGGCGGCCAGGGTGATCAGCTTGTGCTTCATGTGCATTCCCAACGACGTTCCGGTTCAGTGATGTACACCCGCCGCAGCGGGCTGTTCGATGGATCAGGAGTGTGCGTTTCGTGCCAGCGCCTGTCGTGGCAGGAATGGACAGAACCCCGCGCCTGCGGGAGTGCAGACGTCACGCCCGGCGGGCCGACCGGGGGCTGCGACACAATGTGCCGAAGCCCAGCACGACGGAGACAGGACATGCAACAACTGCAAGGCAGGGTGGCCGTGATCACTGGCGCGGCCAGCGGCATCGGCCTGGCGATGGCCAAGCGCTTTGCGCGCGGCGGCATGAAGCTGGTGCTGGCCGACATCGAGACCGCGGCGCTGCAGCGCGCGCTGGCCGAGATGCAGGCGCTGGACGTGCAGGCCCTGGCAGTGACCGTGGACGTGGCCGATGCCGCCAGCGTGGAGCGCCTGGCCGATGCGGCCTATGCACGCTTCGGCGCGGTGCACCTGCTGTGCAACAACGCCGGGGTGGCCGCGCCGGCGCTGCTGCAGCCCACCTGGGAGAACAGCCTGGAAGACTGGCACTGGATCCTGGCCGTCAACCTGATGGGCGTGGTGCACGGCGTGCGCAGCTTCGTGCCGCGCATGCTGGCCGGCGGCGACGAGGGCCACATCGTCAACACCGCGTCGGTGGCCGGGCTGCTGACCGGCTCGGGCCCGTACTTCGCGTCCAAGCACGGCGTCAGCTGCCTGACCGAAGGCTTGTACAAGGACCTGAAGACCGCAGGCGCGCGGCTGTCGGCCTCGGTGCTGTGCCCGGGCGTGATCCGCACGCAGATCCTGGATGCCGAGCGCAACCGCCCGGCGCAGTTTGGCGGCCCCACCGACATGGCCAAGCTGAGCGAGCGCCAGCAGCAATGGAGCGCGGGCTTCCGCGCCGCGCTCGAGGCCGGCATCGACCCCGCCGTGGTGGCCGATGCAGTGCACGACGCCGTGATCGCCGACCGCTACTACATCGTGCCCGCGCAGGACGAGCACCTGGAGCGCATCGCGCTGCGCATGGCCGACATCGCGGCGCTGTGCAACCCGACGCTGCCGGTGCCCAAAGGATGAACGCGCCGCTGCTGCTGAGCGGCGCGCCCGGCTCGCCCTACACGCGCAAGATGGTGGCGCTGCTGCGCTACCGGCGCATTGCCTACCGCTGGCTGCTGTCGGCGCAGGCTGTGCCGGGTCTGCCGCAGGCCAAGCCGCCGCTGCTGCCCACCTTCTACCTGCTGGGGCTGGACGGCGCGCTGCAGGCCGTCACCGATTCGACGCCGCTGATCCGCCGCTTCGATAGCGAATTCGAAGGTCGCGCGGTGATCCCTGCCGACCCGGCGCTGGCGCTGATCGACGCGCTGCTGGAGGACTTCGGCGACGAGTGGCTGACCAAGGCGATGTTCCACTACCGCTGGACCTATGCGGCCGACATCCGCAAGGCCGGCGAGGTGCTGGCCTGCTGGCGTGGCGGGCCGCACGACGATGCGGCGTTGGCCGCCACCGCGCAGGCGGTGCGCGACCGGCAGATCCCGCGGCTGCGCTTCGTCGGTTCCAACCTGCAGACCGGCCCGGTCATCGAGGCCGGCTACCGGCGCGTGCTGCTGGCGCTGGAAGACCACTTCCGCGTGCACCGCTTCCTGATGGGCGCCCGGCCCGGCGCATCGGACTTTGCGCTCTATGGCCAGCTGACGCAGCTGGTGCATTTCGACCCCACGCCGATGGCGTTGGCCGCGGAGATCGCGCCACGCGTCGTCGCCTGGGTGCTGATGATGGAAGACCTGTCGGGCCTGGAGCCGGGCGAGGCCGACTGGCTGGACGTGGGCCGGCTGCCCGACAGCCTGCGGGCCCTGCTGCGCGAAAGCGGCCGCCTGTATGCGCCGCTGCTGATGGCCAATGCGCAGGCGCTCCAGGCCGGGCAGAGCGAGTTCCAGGCCCTGATCGATGGCCAGCCCTGGGTGCAGCAGGCCTTCCCCTACCAGGGCAAGTGCCTGGCTTGGCTGAAGCGCGACCATGCGGCGCTGTCGCCGGCCGACCGGGCGCGGGCCGATGCCGCGCTGGCCGGCAGCGGCAACGAGCTGCTGTTCAGCCCTTGAGGCGGCACAGCGCGTCGAGCAGCCGCGCTGCGGCGCCGGGTTCGTCGCAGGCGATGCGCGTGTGCACGTCCATCGAACGCAGCCAGGTGATCTGCCGCTTGGCCAGCTGCCGCGTGGCGGCGATGCCGGCATCGCGCAGGCCGTCCAGCGTGCCGGCGTCCAGCGCCGCCCAGGCCTGGCGGTAACCCACGCAGCGCATCGACGGCAACTCCGGCCGCAGGGCAGGGCGCTGGCGCAGTGTGCGCACCTCGTCCACGAAGCCGGCGGCCAGCATGGCGTCGAAGCGCATGGCGATGCGCTGGTGCAGCCAGGCGCGCGAGGCGGGCTCCAGCGACAGCATCGGCCACTGCGCCGTCTGCGCGGGTTGACCTTCGCGGGCATGGAAGGCCGACAGCGGCCGGCCGGTGGCATGCCAGACCTCCAGCGCGCGCTGGATGCGCTGCGCGTCGGTCGGCGCGAGCCGTGCTGCGGTGGCCGGGTCCACGCGGGCCAGTTCGGCATGCAGCGCCGGCCAGCCCTCGGCTG
>JAFLDH010000407.1 GCA_017302505.1 Burkholderiales bacterium | reverse complement strand
GTGCGCTGGGCCCCTGCTACCTGCCCACGGGCGGCGTGGGCCGCCATGGCCCGGCCGAGGCGCTGGTGATGCGCGAATGGCTGTTGCAGCAGGGCGTGGCCGAATCACGCGTGCTGCTCGAATGCGAAGCCCGCGACACGCTGCAATCGGTGCGGCTGTGCAGCCGTATCCTGCGCCGGCGCGGCGATGCCGACGCCGTGTGGGTGGCCACCAGCGGCTACCACGGCCCCCGCTGCACCCTGCTGTTCCGCCTGGCGGGCTTCGACAGCCACCGCCTTCCGGCCGAAGCCGACCGGCCGCACCTGGGCAGCGCCAAGTGGTTGCGCTACCTGCTCAAGGAACTGATTGCCACACCCTGGGATGCGGCATGGCTGCTTTGGCACCGGTTCCGCCGTACGATTTAGGCCGGATGAAGATCTTTCTGTCCTATGCCTCCGAGGACCGGCCACTGGCCGAGGAGATCCAGCTGGCGCTGGCCGGCGCCGGGCACGAGGTGTTCTTCGACCGCGAGAGCCTCCCGGCGGGCGGCGACTACCACGCGCGCATCAAGGCCTCGGTGGGCGATGCCGACCTGTTCGTCTTCCTGATCTCGCCCGACTCGGTGGCTGCCGGTGGCTATGCACTGACCGAGATGGGCTACGCCCGCAGCCGCTGGCCGCACCCCAAGGGCCGGGTGCTGCCGGTAGTGGTGCGCAAGACCGACTTCGCCGCGATCCCGGCCTACCTCAAGTCGGTGACGGTGCTCGAGCCCAGCGGTAACGCCGCGGCCGAGGTGGTCAGCGCCGCGGCCCGCCTGGCCGATATGCCTGAGGCCGCGCCCAACAAGCGCAAGTGGCTGCTGGCCGGCGCCGCCGCGGCGGTGCTGGTCGCCGGCGGCGTGATCTACAAGTGGCTGCCGCCCGGGCCCACGCCCGATGCAGGCAGTGCCCGTGCACCTGGCGCGACCCCGGCGACGACCGGGCCCGAGGTGCCCAACCCGGTGCAACTGCGCTTCAGCTACAAGCCGGTGACCGAAGCGCAGGTGTCGCTGGACGACACGCTGCGCGTCAACCTGCAGACCAAGCGGCGCATCGTCGACGGCGAGCGGCTGGCGCAGCAGCCCGGCGGCTTCTACAGCTACAACACCGCCTACCCGGCGACGGATGAGCGCATCCTGGGCACCCTGGTGCGCGAGATCCGGGCCTCCAGCCTGGGGGCTGCGCCGGGACCCGCGCGCTTCTGCCTGAAGCGGCCCGCCACGCTGGAACCCTCGGCCGACCAGCACGTGCACCTGGACTGCGACGAGAGCAACTCGTGCAAGCTGCATTTCCCCAGCCCCAAGTGGCTGGAGCCCTGCCCGATCGAGGAGATCCGCAGCTCGCGCGGGTTCAGCTGGCTGCCGGTGGCCCATGCCGCCGAGCCGGCGCGCCGTTGGTCGGTGCCCTCGGCCAAGACGCTGGACACCTACAAGGACCAGATGAAGGGCGTGGGCTACACGCTGGTCAGCATCGAGACCGACGCACTGCGCGACCCGGCGGTCATCGGCGTCGAGGTGGACGTGCGCGTCAACGGCCTGCCGGTGCTGGAAGACGGCCTGGTGCCAGCGCTGCGGCCCGTGCCCAACGACCCGACCCAGCCCTTCAAGCACCGCTTCGCGCTCGAATCGCTGGACTTCGAAGGCGCGCAGGCCGGCTGCGAAGCCATCGTGCTGACGCTGCGGCCGCGGCTGTCCAGCGGCAAGACCGGCGAGCCGCTCAGCGCCACCCTGCCCTACGTGGCGCTGCGCGACGCACCAGGCAAGCAGCTGCCCTTCGGCAAGGGCACGCTCAACTGGTCGGCCAAGTACGTGGTGCCCAACGCCGAATGGAGCCACGAGGCATTCATCACCTCGATCACTTACGCCAGTTCGGGCGGTGATGCGGCCGCGGCGGCGGCGCGCGAGCGGGCCGTGTCGCTGAAGCGCGACTTCGACCGCCTGGGCCTGACCCACCAGGGCCGGCCGCTGGTGGCGGTGATCCGCCCGCCCCTCACGCTGACTGGCGACCGCCTGGCCTACGGCCTGACCACCGGGGTGGTGCAGCCCAGCGGGCAGGTGCGCTTCACCTTCTCGCCGCAGGACGCCCATGCACTGGGCGATGCGCTGCTGGCCGCGCGGCAGGGCAGTGCCGCGGCGCAGCGCGTGATCAACCGCGAGAAGTACATCTACAAGGTGGCCGGCACGCGCGAGCGCCAGGAGACACCCACGCCGGCTGGCGTGTGCAACCACGTCAAGGCACCCTGAGCGCCGGCAGCCCTTTGGCGCCCCGAGCACAATAGCGGCATGCGCGACACACGGATTCCGCTGGACGACCTGCGCCGCAGCCTGCGGCCGGTGGCAGCCGACTGGGACGGCCGCCAGCCGATGGACCGGCTGGGCCGGCCGCTGCGCGACCTGCGCATCTCGGTCACCGACCGCTGCAACTTCCGCTGCAGCTACTGCATGCCGAAGGAGGTGTTCGACAAGACGCATGCCTTCCTGCCGCACAGCGCGCTGCTCAGCTTCGAGGAGATCACCCGCACCGCGAAGCTATTCGTCGGCCTGGGCGTGCGCAAGCTGCGCCTGACCGGCGGCGAACCGCTGCTGCGCAAGAACCTGGAGCGGCTGGTGGAGATGCTGGCGGCGCTGCGTACCCCCGAAGGCGAGCCACTGGACCTGACGCTCACCACCAACGGCTCGCTGCTGGCGCGCAAGGCCCAGGCGCTGAAGGACGCCGGCCTGCAGCGCATCACCGTCAGCCTGGACGCGCTGGACGATGCGGTGTTCCGCCGCATGAACGACGTCGACTTTCCGGTGGCCGACGTGCTGCGCGGCATCGAGCAGGCGCAGGCCGTGGGCCTGGCGCCCATCAAGGTGAACATGGTGGTCAAGCGCGGCACCAACGACCACGAGGTGCTGCCGATGGCCGAGCACTTCCGCGGCAGCGGCATCGTGCTGCGCTTCATCGAGTACATGGACGTGGGCGCCACCAACGGCTGGCGCATGGACGAGGTGCTGCCCTCGGCCGAATTGCTGCAGCGGTTGCTGCAACGCCATGCGCTCGAAGCGATGGACCCCACTGCCGAAGGCGAGACCGCCGAGCGCTGGCGCTATGCCGATGGCAGCGGCGAGATCGGGTTGATCTCCAGCGTCACGCAGGCCTTCTGCGGCGGCTGCAACCGCGCCCGCCTGTCCACCGAGGGCCGCCTGTTCCTTTGCCTGTTTGCCGGCGCCGGCCACGACCTGCGGGCGCTGCTGCGCAGCGGCGTCGGCGACGAGCAGATCGCGGCCACGATTGCCGGCATCTGGCAGCGTCGTGCCGATCGCTATTCCGAACTGCGCGGCGTGGCCGCGCCGGCGCCTGATGTGCGCCGGGTCGAGATGCACTACATCGGCGGGTGAGCACCATGCTGCCGTTGTGGCCCGGTTGGCGAAGCTCACGCACCCGCTGGCATCTGCTGTGGGCCACCGCGGCCAGCGTGCTGCTGCCGTGGATGCTGGGAGAGCTGTTCAAGACATTTCACCAGCCTGGCCTGGACGATCGCAGCGAACGCAACCTGATGCTGATCGACTTCATCGTCATCGGCGGCATCCTGTTCGCCCTGACCATGGTGCTGACCTACGCGATCGGCTGCTGGATCACCGCCGTGATGCGCGGCCCGCAGCGCCAGGGTGACCCCTTCCCTGCCGACCGCGGCCAGCCCGAAGACGATGACTAAGCCTGCACTGTCCTTGCAGCAGATCGCTTCCTGCGTGGCTGGCTACGACCCCAGCGCGCTGCCGGTCGCGCAGGCGCAGGACTTCATCGCCCGGCTGGTGCCGGTGGTGCAGGCCGTGGAGATGAAGCCGATCCGTGATGCGCTGGGCCGGGTGCTGGCGCAGGACATCGTCTCGCCCATCGACGTGCCGGCACACGACAACTCGGCGATGGATGGCTATGCGCTGCGCGGCAGCGAGCTGCGCGCCGATGGTCCGACGCGGCTGCGTGTGGTGGGCAGCGGTCTGGCCGGCCAGAACTTCGAAGGCGCGGTGCCCGCAGGCGCCTGCGTGCGCATCATGACCGGGGCAGTCATGCCGGCCGGTCTGGACACCGTGGTGCCGCAGGAATTCACGCAGCAGGATGGCGATGCGGTGCTGGTGCCGCCGGGCCTGCTGCTCACCGGCGACAACCGCCGACTGGCCGGCGAGG
>JAFLDH010000406.1 GCA_017302505.1 Burkholderiales bacterium | reverse complement strand
GCGGGCCCAGCGGCGCGCGCTGGCCCAAGGGCAGCGCATTGACCAGGCCCGGGCGCAGCAGCGCCACGTTGGCGTAGGTGAAGGCATGCGGCGTGCCGGCCGCGCCGCGAGTCAAGCGCGTGCCTTGAAGATCGAAATCACCGCGCTCGTGGAAGCCGGGGTTCGGCACCAGCCACAGCAGGCCCAGGTCGGTGCCCGCGGAAAAGTCTTGCGCCACCTTCGCATCGAACTCGAAGCCGGGCATGAAGATGTCGCCCGACACCACCCAGAAGGCCTCGTCGCCGCGGGGTGCCAGCCAGGGCAGCGCCTTGCGGATGCCGCCGGCAGTCTCCAGCGCGCCGCCGTGGTCGCGGCCTTCCATCGAATAGTGGATCCTCAGCTCCCAGCGCGCGCCGTCACCCAGCGCGGCCGGAAACTGCGCTTCCAGCCAGGCGGTGTTGACCACCACTTCGCGCACCCCGGCGCGGGCCAGCGCTTCCAGGTGCCATTCGATCAGCGGCTTGCCGCGCACCGGCAGCAGTGGCTTCGGCGTGGTGTCGGTCAGCGGGCGCATGCGCTCGCCGCGGCCGGCGGCCAGGATCAGGGCTCTCATGTCACCCCAGTGTAGGGGTGGGTCAGGACGGCCAATGGCCGTGATGCCGCCCCTAGAATGACAGGGTTTCCCCTCCCACCCCTTCTCGGCCCGCGCGGCCCCCAGCGGACATGGCAGCCAACCCGAACGACACCCCGACGCTGATGGCCAACGCCATCCGCGCCCTGGCCATGGACGCCGTGCAGCAGGCCAATTCCGGCCACCCGGGTGCGCCGATGGGCATGGCCGAGATGGCCGTGGCGCTGTGGGACCGCCACCTGAAGCACAGCCCGCGCAACCCGCGCTGGGCCGATCGCGACCGTTTCGTGCTCAGCAACGGCCATGCGTCGATGCTGCTCTATGCGCTGCTGCACCTGAGCGGCTACGACCTGCCGATGAGCGAGCTGCGCAGCTTCCGCCAGCTGCACAGCAAGACCCCCGGCCACCCCGAGGTGGACGTGACGCCCGGCGTGGAGACCACCACCGGCCCGCTGGGCCAGGGTGTCAGCAACGCGGTGGGCATGGCGCTGGCCGAGAAGCTGCTGGCGCACGAGTTCAACCGCCCCGGCCACACGGTGGTGGACCACCACACCTATGTGTTCCTGGGCGACGGCTGCATGATGGAAGGCATCAGCCACGAGGCCTGCGCGCTGGCCGGTGCCTGGAAGCTGAACAAGCTGGTGGCGCTGTACGACGACAACGGCATCAGCATCGACGGTGCCGTGCGGCCCTGGTACGTGGACAACGTGCGCGGGCGCTTCGAGGCCTATGGCTGGGACGTGATCGGCCCGATCGACGGCCAGGACGTGGCCGCCGTAGACGCGGCGCTGACGCAGGCCCGCAAATCGGCCACGCGGCCGACGCTGATCGTCTGCAACACCACCATCGGCAAGGGTTCGCCGCACCGCGCCGGCACCGCCAAGGCGCACGGCGAGGCGCTGGGCCCCGACGAGGTGGCGCTGACGCGCGGCGCGATCGGCTGGAACTGGCCGCCCTTCGTGATCCCCGACGAGGTCTATGCGCTGTGGGACCACAAGGCCCGCGGCGACGATGCGGAAAGTGGCTGGAACGCGCGCTTTGCCGCCTACCGCGACGAATTCCCCGAGCTCGCCGCCGAACTGCAGCGCCGGCTCCGCGGCGAGTTGCCCAAGCACTTCGCGCAGACCGCGGTGGACGCGGTGATCGCCGCCCACGCCAAGGCCGAGACCGTGGCCTCGCGCAAGGCCAGCCAGATTGCGCTGGAGGCCTTCACGAAGGCGCTGCCCGAGCTGCTGGGCGGCAGCGCCGACCTGACCGGCTCGAACCTGACCAACACCACCTCGACGCCGGCGCTGCGCTTCGGCGAGGACGGCACGCCCAACGGCGGCCGCCACATCAACTACGGCGTGCGCGAGTTCGGCATGGCCGCGGTGATGAACGGCATCGCGCTGCACGGCGGCTTCATCCCCTACGGCGGCACCTTCCTGACCTTCAGCGACTACAGCCGCAACGCCATCCGCATGGCAGCGCTGATGAAGCACCGGGTGGTCCATGTCTTCACGCACGACAGCATCGGCCTGGGCGAGGACGGGCCGACGCACCAGAGCGTCGAACACGCGGCAGCGCTGCGGCTGATTCCTGGACTGGACGTCTGGCGCCCGGGCGACACGGCCGAGACGGCGGTGGCCTGGACGGTGGCCTTGAGCCACGCCGACCGGCCGAGCGCGCTGCTGCTGAGCCGGCAGAACCTGGCCTATGCGCCGAAGAGCGGCCTCGACGAGATCGCCAAGGGCGCGTACGTGCTGGCCGAACCGACCGAGGTGGGGCTGAAGAAGAAGGCGCAGGCGGTGATCATCGCCACCGGCAGCGAGGTGCAACTGGCGCTGCATGCGCAGGCCGAGCTGGCGAAGGACGGCATCGCGGTGCGTGTGGTCAGCATGCCCAGCACCAGCGTCTTCGACCGCCAGAGCGTCGACTACAAGAGCCAGGTGCTGCCGCCGAAGCTGCCGCGCATTGCGGTGGAGGCCGGCGTCACCGATGGCTGGTGGAAGTACGGCTGCGCGGCGGTGGTGGGCCTGGACCGCTATGGCGAGAGCGCGCCGGCGCCAGCGCTGTTCAAGCTGTTCCATTTCACGTCGCAGAACCTGGCCGACACCGTGCGCCAGGTGCTGGCCGGCTGATTTCTTGCTTTCCGCTGTATCCGCTTTTCAAAGGAGTTCGCAAATGGGCATCAAGGTGGGCATCAACGGCTTCGGCCGCATCGGACGCATGGTCTTCCGCGCCGCGGTGAAGAACTTCGACGACATCGAGATCGTCGGCATCAACGACCTGCTGGAGCCGGACTACCTGGCCTACATGCTGCAGTACGACAGCGTGCACGGTCGCTTCAAGGGCGAGGTCGCGGTCGAAGGCCACACGCTGGTCGTCAACGGCCGCAAGATCCGGCTGACCGCGGTGAAGGACCCGGCCGAGCTGAAGTGGGGCGAGGTCGGCGCCGACATCGTCGTCGAATCCACCGGCCTGTTCCTCGACGATGCCGGTGCGCGCAAGCACCTGGCCGCCGGCGCCAAGAAGGTGATCATGTCGGCGCCCAGCAAGGACGACACGCCGATGTTCGTCTATGGCGTCAACCACACCAAGTACGCCGGCGAGGCCATCATCAGCAACGCCAGCTGCACCACCAACTGCCTGGCCCCGGTGGCCAAGGTGCTGAACGACACCTGGGGCATCAAGCGCGGGCTGATGACCACCGTACACGCTGCCACTGCCACGCAGAAGACGGTGGACGGCCCCAGCAATAAGGACTGGCGCGGCGGCCGCGGCATCCTGGAGAACATCATCCCCAGCAGCACCGGTGCGGCCAAGGCGGTGGGCAAGGTGATCCCCGAGCTGAACAAGAAGCTCACCGGCATGGCCTTCCGCGTGCCGACCAGCGATGTCTCGGTGGTGGACCTGACGGTCGAGCTGAGCAAGCCGGCCAGCTACAAGGAAATCTGCGCGGCGATGAAGGCCGCCAGCGAAGGCGTGATGCGCGGCGTGCTGGGCTACACCGAGGACAAGGTGGTGGCCACCGACTTCCGCGGCGAAAGCTGCACTAGCGTGTTCGACGCCGACGCCGGCATTGCGCTGGACGACACCTTCGTCAAGGTGGTGTCCTGGTACGACAACGAATGGGGCTATTCCTGCAAGGTGCTGGAGATGGTCCGCGTGATGGCGAAGTGAGGTGATCCGCGCCGCAGCGCCCACCGCCGGCCGCCTGGTGGCGACGGGGGCGCTGTTGCTGGCGGCGCTGGCCGCCCAGGCGCAGACGGTGTCCCCGGCGCCGCCAGCGCGGGTGATCGTCACCCTCAAGGACGATGCGCCGCTGCTGCGCGTGACCACGCGTGAAGAAGTCGTGCACGGCGCGTGGTTCATCGACTATGAAACCGGAACGGTCTACCTCGCCGACGATCCCTCCGAGCATAACGTCGAGATCAGCATCACGTATTTTGCGTTCTCCGGCACGGCCAGCGATGTCACGATTCGCAATCTCACCATCGAAAAGTATGCCGGGCCGGGTCAGGTCAGCGCGCTCAACGGCACCGAGTCGACTAACTGGACGGTCGAACACAACCTCATCCAGCTTAATCACGGTGTGGGCATCGGCGTCGGCGAT
>JAFLDH010000405.1 GCA_017302505.1 Burkholderiales bacterium | reverse complement strand
CAGGTCTTCGGCGCGGGCCAGTTCGGCGCGCATGCGCTCGACATCGGCGCGGCGCGCCTTGACCTGCGCATCGAAGCTGCCGTCCTGGGCCTGCAGCACACGCACCTCGCGCACTGCCTGGGCCAGCGCCGCACTGGCGCGCTGCACCGACAGCCGCGCGTCGGTGTCGTCCAGCCGCACCAGCAGCTGGCCGGCGCGCACGGCGTCGGTATCGTCCACCGCCACCTCGCGCACCGTGCCGTCGATGCGCGCGCCGATCTGCACCAGCGGCGCCTGCACGTAGGCATTGTCGGTGCTCTCCAGATGGCGCAGCACCGTCCACCACCAGGCGCCGAAGCCGGCGGCAGCCACCAGCAGCAGCAGCACCAGGATCAAGAGCACGTGGCCGCGACGGCGCGGCGGAATCACCGGCGCGGGCTCGGCCGCGGCGGGATGGGGGGCGCTCATCGACGGCCTCCGCGAGGGGCAGGCTCGGCCAGCCCACGCCCGTTGTCCAGCATGCGCTGCAGCAGGCCCTGCAGCTCACGCCATTCGTCGGCATCGAACCCACGCAGGTAGTCGTTGTTCACCTGCGCCAGCACCTTGGGCACCTCGGCGGCGACGGCCTCGCCGGCGGGCGTCAGGCGCAGCACCAGCGCGCGCCGGTCGGTGGTGCTGCGGCTGCGCGCCACCAGGCCCTTCTGCACCAGCCGGTCGATCAGGCGTGTCATCGCGCCGGCGTCGATGTCGGTGTCGCGCGCCAGCTCGCGGGCGGTGCCGTCGTGGCCCAGCTTCAGCCGCCACAGCGGGTACCACTGCGCGGCGGTCAGCCCGTGCGCCGCCATGCGCTGCTCGATGGTGCGGCGCATCGACAGCACCACCTGGTTCAGCAGGTAGCCGACGCTGTCGCCGGCCACGTAGCGCCGGCCGTCGTAGAAGCGCGGCCGGGCGGCGCGGCGGGGTGTAGAGCTCATCGCCGCATTATCGATTGCTTGGGCAATCATTGTCACGGCAATGGGCAAGCGGCGCCGCCCCGGCACCAACTGCTTGACAGCAGAGTAAAGATTCTTTACACTGCCGGCAATGCGAGCCGTTGTCGGCCGCCACGCCCCGTTAGCTCAGCGGACATAGAGCGGCCGGCTTCGAACCGGCGGGTCGGCCGTTCGAATCGGTCACGGGGTGCCACCCTCTTCGTCAGCGGCAGCTGAAGTTCTCGGCCTTCTCCGGGTCGCCGCTGCCGTTGTAGTGCGCGTACTGCGGGTACGGGCACAGCGGCCGGGTGCGGCCCGGGAACACCGTGGTGCCGCTGGCCACGATGCGCTGCGGCGCCTGGCCCTTTTCCACCCAGTCGACCAGCGCGCCCAGGCCGTCCCAGCTGTCGGTGGCCGCGCCGCCCTGGCAATGCGCCATGCCGGGGATCAGGAACAGCCGCGCGAAATCCGGCGTGGCCGCGCCATGCTCGCGGCTCAGCCGTTGGTAGTAGTCGACCATCTCGTCGGGCGAGAAGATCGGGTCGGCCAGGCCGTGCGCGAACAGCAGCTTGCCGCCGCGCGCCTTGTAGCCGGCCAGCTTGACGTCGTCGCCGGTGTTGAAGATCCAGGCATGCGCATCCATGCGCGCCGGGTCGCGGTCGAAGTCGAAGCGGTAGATGCTCAGGGACCGGTCGGGCGGGGTGACGAAGTAGCCCTGCAGCGCGTCCTGCATCAGGAACACATGTCGCGAATTCGCCTGTGCGGTGGTCGAGGTACCCAGCTTCCAGGCGCGCCAGTCGTTGGCCGGGTGGCCGATGCCGGCATCCCGCGGCCGGGTGAAGTACAGCGGTTGGCCGGCGCTGTTGCGCGCGCCGCCGAAGATCTTCTGCAGCGCGCCCACCTGCGCCGCCGACAGGCATTCGGCCGTCTTGGCGCCCGTGCACTGCAGCGCCTTCGGGTCGAACTTGCAGGCAGCCGGGTTCGACACGAGGCCGTCGGCGAGGCCGTCCTGCGCGTCGCAGGCCTCGAGGATGCCCTTGCGCAGCAGGCCCAGGTCGTCGTTGCTCAAGGCCTGGCTCAGCACCGGCTGACCGTCGGCGCCGGGCGGCGCGATGGCCTGCAGCGCCTGCGTGTCCCAGGCCGCGGCGATCGTCGCGCCCTTGGACACACGCATCGCCGGCGCGATGGCGATCACGCCGTCGAAGTACGACGGGAAGCGCTGCGTGAACATCATGCCCTGGCGCCGCCGCCGGAGCAGCCGATGAAATAGGCGCGCTCGGCCGGCTTGCCGTAGTGGCGGCGCAGCAGGTCCTTGGCGGTGACGGCCACGCGGTCGTGCGCGTTGTAGGCGTTGTCGGTGCGCGCGATCGGGTCGAAGCCGAAGTCGGCCGTCGGGCCCTGGTGGCCGGCGTCGGTGGTCACCACCGCAAAGCCGCGGTTCAGCGCATAGCCGGGCGCGGCCTGCGGCCCGACCGCCGGCCGGATGACGCCGTCGTTGCCGCCGCCACCCTGGTACAGCAGCCGGCCGTTCCACTGCAGCGGCAGCCGCATCTCGAAGCCGATGTGGTACGGCTTGCCGTCGATGCCGGTGCGCTCGGCCATGCGGCCGCTGATGCGGCAATGCGCCACCAGCATCGGCCCCGTGGTGACGTTGGGCGGGCGCACCGTGTCGGCCGGCACCCCTTCGGCCGTCAGCGTGACGCCAGGCGGCGCGTTGGCCACCAGCGCGCTGCAGTCCGGCGCCTGCGCCCAGGCCGGCGCGGCGGCCAGCAGGGCCAGGCTCAGGGCTCTCCATGGCAGGGTGCGTGGGGTGGTCATCGGGTCTGTCTCCTCGTCGATTTAGGATGGGCGACAAAAGCATAGCGGCACACCGGGACGGCCCGGCTTGCCAGCGCCGCCCTTCCCGGCCACAGTGGCTGCCCTGCCCCACACCGCTCAAACGATGTACATCCCCGCCCATTTCGCCGTGAACGACCCTGCCGCGCTGCAGCGCATCGTGCGCGAGCACCCGCTGGGCGTGCTGGTGCGCCAGGACGCCGACGGCCTGGACGCCGACCATATTCCCTTCGAGTTCGACCCCGCGGTCGGGCCGCTGGGCCGGCTGACGGCCCATGTGGCGCGGGCCAACCCGCTGTGGCAGCGATGCCCGGCGGGCACACCGGTGCTGGTGATCTTCCGCGGCGCCGAGGCCTTCATATCGCCCAGCTGGTACCCCAGCAAGCACGAGACACACCGCCAGGTGCCCACCTGGAACTACGAGGTGGTGCATGCGCACGGCACATTGACGGTGCGCGACGACGAGCGCTTCGTGCGCGGCCTGGTCGCGCGACTGACGCGCGAGCATGAAGCCAACGAGCCGCGGCCCTGGAAGATGGGGGATTCGGCCCCCGACTACATCGACGCAATGCTGCGCAACATCGTCGGCATCGAGATCGAGCTCACCTCACTGGTCGGCAAGAGCAAGCTAAGCCAGAACAAGGAAGAGCGCGACCGCCTGGGCGCGGCCGAGACCCTGGCCGCGCGCGGCCGCGACGAGCTGGCCCAGCGCATGCGCCAGCCGGGTTAGGCGCGCGGGCGCCGCGCGGTGACCTCGATCTCGATGCGCATGCGTGCATCGAGCAGTGCTGCGCTGATCATGGTGGCCGCCGGCCGCGCACGGCCCAGGTGCTTGCGCAGCACCGGCGCGCACAGCGCGAATTCCTCGCCGCGCGGCACGATGTAGTGCACCCGCAGCACGTCGTCGAGACTGGCGCCAGCCTGTGCCAGCGCGGCGGCGATGTTGGCGAAGCACTGCTCGCATTGCGCGACGATGTCGTCGGCAATGGTCATCGTCGCGTAGTCGAAGCCGGTGGTGCCGCTGACGAAGACCCAGTCGCCGTCGACCACCGCGCGGGCGTAGGCGAACTCTTCTTCGTAGGGCGAGCCGGAGCCGATCCATTGGCGGGTCATCGTGTGTCCTCCTCGGTGATGCGCGCCAGCACCAGTGGCGTGGCGGCCAGCGCGGCATCGCCGATGACGATGCAGCGCTGCAGCGCGGCCACGGCCTGCGCGGCGGCTTCCCCGCTGGCGGCATGCACGCGGGCCAGCGGTTCGCCACGCACCACATGCTGCCCGATCGAGACCACCGCGCTGAAGCCGACGCGGTGGTCGATGGCGTCGCTGGCCTTGCGGCGGCCGCCGCCCAGCTCGACGACGGCCAGGCCGATGTCGCGCGTGGCCTTGGTCTGCACCCAACCGTCGCGCGGCGCAGGCACCTCGCGCTGCACCGGCGCCGATGGCAGGTAC
>JAFLDH010000404.1 GCA_017302505.1 Burkholderiales bacterium | reverse complement strand
GCGGGCGGCCTGGCGGTGGCGGCCGGCGGCGCGCTGCGCGACGGCGTATCCGGCCTGGCGATGCAGGGGCTGCTGGGCGAACCGCTGCGCCAGGCGGTCACCGGCTACAGCTTTGTCTATCACCTCGAGATGGTCCTGTTGTTCGCCACGCTGGTGGCGCTGGGCCCGCTCGTTCGCAGCATCACGCGGCCCAGCCCCCGGGCAACGCCGCAGTTCGGTCTGGCCGAGTTTCCCGGCTAGGCCGCAGTACGCAAGGAGAAGCTCATGGGAACCGGTGCCATCACCCAGTACGTCGACGTCGCGCAGCTCGTGCTGTACGCCTTCTGGATCTTCTTTGCCGGGCTGGTCTACTACCTGGTGCGCGAGAACCATCGCGAGGGCTACCCGATGGAGACGGAAGACGGCCGCGGTGTCATCACCGGCTGGCCGATCCCCGAGCCCAAGACCTTCAAGCTGGCGCATGGCGGCGAAGCCGTGGTGCCGAACCTGACGCCCTCGCCGCAGACGCTGAAGGCCGAGCCGGCACATTCCTGGGCCGGCGCGCCGCTGGTGCCTACGGGCGAGAACCCGATGCTCGACGGCGTGGGCCCCGGCGCCTGGGCCGACCGTGCGGACGTGCCGGACATGGACTTCGAAGGCAACATCAAGATCGTGCCGCTGCGCGTGGCCACCGACTTCCAGGTCTCGGCCAAGGACAACGATCCGCGCGGCCTGCCGGTGGTGGGCGCCGACGGCGTGGTCGGTGGCACGGTGGTCGACCTGTGGGTCGACAAGGCCGAGAGCCTGTTCCGCTACATCGAGGTCGAGGTGGACGGCGGCGCGCGTCGCGTGCTGCTGCCGATCAACTTTGCCCGCATCCGCCGCGACGAGGTCTTCGTGCGCGCCATTCTCGGCAGCCAGTTCGGCGCCGTGCCGGGCACGCGCAGCGCCGAGCAAGTGACGCAGCTCGAGGAGGAAAAGATCATGGCCTACTTCGGCGCGGGTCTGCTCTATGCCGAGCCCTCGCGCGTGGACCCGTTGATCTGAAACGGGCAGGGGAACGCGCATGAAAGCCGTCCATCGACATACCCACGGCGCGCACGAGCATGAGTTCGAGCCGCAGCGTGGTCTGCCCGAGGCCTTGCCGGCCGGTGAACGGCTGCTGTGGCAGGGCAGCCCCGACTGGCGCGCGCTGGCCCGCCGCGCCTTCCATCTGCGCAAGCTGAGCATCTACTTCGCGGTGATGGTCTTGCTGCGCGCCGGCTTCGTCTACAGCGATACCGGCTCGCTGCTGGCGGCCCTGCGCGCGACGCCCGGCCCGCTGGCACTGGCCGCTTTGGCGCTGGGCCTGGTGGGTCTGCTGGCCTGGTTGTCGGCGCGCTCCAGCGTCTACACGATCACCGACAAGCGCGTGGTCATGCGCATCGGCATCGTGCTGACGCTCACCTTCAACATCCCGTTGCGGCGCATCGCCACCGCCGGACTGCACCTGGATGCGAGCGGCACGGGCGACCTGCCGCTGGCCCTGCTGCCGCCCGACCACATCGCCTACCTGCACCTGTGGCCGCATGCGCGGCCCTGGCATCTGGCCCGTCCCCAGCCGATGCTGCGCAGCGTGCCGGAAGCGGCCCGAGTGGCGCAGCTGCTGTCACAGGCCTGGACCGAGGCCACTGGGGTGAGCGCCAGCGCGCGAACCGCCGAGGGTGCGCGCACCGATGACAGCGCGCATGCCGGCCACCGCCAGCCGGCGCTGGCCGGTCATTGAGAGGCCGGGCGATGGATCTCGTGCAACCGCCCCGCCCCAGCGTCGACAGACTGGCCGACACCATGCCGCGGGGGCCGTTGCTGGCCATCGGCGCGCTGCTGCTGGCGGTGCTGGTGGGCGTGGCCACGGTGCGCCTGTCGGGCACCGAGATACGCAACCCCGACGCACCGCCCGTGGCACAGCGCAGCCTGCGCTTCGAAGACCGGCCCGATGGCAGCGTGGCCGTGCTGGATGCCCGCAACGGGCAACAGATCGAGGCCATCCATGGCGAAGCCGGCTTCCTGCGCGGCGCATTGCGGGCCATGGCCCGTGAGCGCCGCAAGCAGGGCCTGGGCGCCGAGCCGGCCTTCGAGCTGGTGGCGCGTGCCGATGGCCGCCTGACGCTGCTGGACCCGTCCACCGGGGAACGCGTGGATCTCGAATCCTTCGGCCCCACCAATGCCGCCACCTTCGCCCGCCTGCTGACGGTGCAGCCGCCCGCTGCCCGCTGATCGACCCAGGAGACAAGCCATGACCGCCGCCCAGATGATCGCCACGCCCGAAGAGGCAGCCCGCAAGGCCAAGGAAAGCACGCTGCTCAGCCCGCGCTTCTACACCACCGACTTCAAGGCGATGGACGCGATCGACGTGTCCTCGATCCGCGCCGAGTGGGACGCGATGATGGCCGAGTACGAAGGCGACAACAACCACGATCACTTCCAGCGCAACGAACAGTTCGCCCAGGAGGTGGCCGAGGTGTTCTCGCAGGTCTCGCCCGAGCTGCGCAAGGAGTTCCTCGACTTCCTGATCACCTCGGTGACCTCGGAGTTCTCGGGCTGCATCCTCTACAACGAGATCCAGAAGAACATCAGCAACCCGGACATCAAGGCGCTGATGCGCTTCATGGCGCGCGACGAGTCGCGCCACGCCGGCTTCATCAACCAGAGCCTGAAGGACTTCGGCCTAGGCCTGGACCTGGGCGGCCTGAAGCGCACCAAGGCCTACACCTACTTCAAGCCCAAGTACATCTTCTACGCCACCTACCTGAGCGAGAAGATCGGCTACGCGCGCTACATCACCATCTTCCGCCAGCTGGAGGCGCACCCCGACAAGCGCTTCCACCCGATCTTTCGCTGGTTCGAGCGCTGGTGCAACGACGAATTCCGCCACGGCGAAAGCTTTGCGCTGATCATGCGCACGCAACCCGGATTGCTGCGCGGCGCCAACCTGCTGTGGGTGCGCTTCTTCCTGCTGGCGGTGTACGCGACGATGTACGTGCGCGACCACACCCGGCCGATGCTGCACGAGGCGATGGGCCTGGACAGCACCGACTACGACTACAAGGTGTTCCGCATCACCAGCGAAATCAGCAAGCAGGTGTTCCCGATCTCGCTGGACATCGACCACCCGGCCTTCCGCGCCGGCATGGAGAAGCTTTTCCGCATCCAGTGCGGTATCGACCGTGCCAAGGCGCGCGGCGGCCTCGTCGGCAAGCTGCAGCAGGCCGGCTGGGCCGCGGCCGGCGCGGCCACCTTCGCCCGGCTGTATCTGCTGCCGGTGAACCGCCATGCCCTGCCCGCGCAGGTGCGCGTGGCACCGGCCTGGTAGAGACGAAGGACGCCGACACCCCATGTCCGAAATCGCGCTGGCCGGCCTGTTCGCGGTGTTCATCTGGTGGTTCAGCACCGGGCTGGTGTTGCTGCTGGACCGCCTGCCGCACGGCGCGCTGCGCTGGAGCCATTGGTTGTCCTCGCTGCTGGCGATCACCGCCTTTGCCGCGCTGGCACACACGGCTCGTGAAGCCAGCGTGGCCAATGCCTACTGCGCCTTCACCTGCGCGCTGCTGGTCTGGGGCTGGCACGAGCTGAGCTTCCTCAGTGGCTGGATCACCGGTCCCCGAAAGACCCGGCTCAGCACCGGTGCCGAGGGCTGGCCGCGTTTCATCGAGTCGGTGCGCGCGATCCTGTGGCACGAAATCGGCATCCTGGCGGTGGGCCTGGCGATCGTCGCCGTCACCTGGGGCCAGCCCAACCAGGTGGGCATGCTGACCTTCCTGGTGCTGTGGATCATGCGCACCAGCGCCAAGCTGAACCTGTTCCTCGGCGTACGCAACCTCAGCGAGGAGTTCCTGCCACCGCACCTGAGCTACCTGCAGAGCTACTTCCGCCGTCGGCCGATGAATGCGCTGCTGCCCTTCTCGGTGCTGTTCTCCGGCGTGGCGCTGGTGCTGATGGTGCTGCGCGCTGCCGATCCGGCCGCCCCGGCGGCCGAGGTGGTCGGCCTGACGCTGGTCGGCACGATGCTGGCGATGGCCATCGTCGAGCACCTGATGCTCGTGCTGCCGGTACCCACCACCGCACTGTGGCGGTGGGCGCTGCGCGGCCAGCCGAACGACGTGCCGGTGACGGTGCCTGCCGCACCGGGCGCCCAACCAGGACAACCATGACCCTTTCCTTCGCGCCCGCCAGTGCCGGTCCGGCCGGCCCGGCACTGCCCTCAGCGCCCGACGCCGCGCCGCGCGC
>JAFLDH010000403.1 GCA_017302505.1 Burkholderiales bacterium | reverse complement strand
GCGGCGATGCGCGCCTCGCGCTGCGCGTCGGCCGGCAGGCCCTGGCCCAGCGCCACCAGCCGGTCGATGCCGGCCAGCAGATCGGCCGCGCGCTGCGGCACGTCCGTCACGCGGCCGTAGTGCGTCAGGTACATGGCGCGCGGCTGTTGCTGCAGCAGCCGCGCGATCGAATCGCGCAATGCCGGCGGGTCGAACTGCACCGGCGTGGAGATGGCGATCATCCACGGCCCGCGCGCGGTGTCGAACTCGCGGTAGCTGACGCCGAAGGTGTCGCCGGTGAACCAGCCGCCGCTGGCCTCGTCCCACACGCAGTGGTGGTGCAACGCGTGGCCGGGCGTGTGCGCGAAGGCCAGCGTGCGCTGGCCCAGGCGCACCGTCGTGCCGTCTTCGGTCGTGGTGATGCGCACCGGGTCCACCGGCTGCAGCGTGCCGTAGTCGCGGGCCACCGCCTCGGCGCCGTAAATGTCCAGCACCGCCTGCTGCAGCGCCGACGGGTCCGCCAGATGGCGCAGGCCGCGCGGATGCAGCAGCATGCGCGCGTGGGGCAGGGCCTGCATCAGCAGGCCGGCGCCGCCGGCATGGTCCAGGTGCACGTGCGTCGGAATCACCCAGTCCACCGCATCGACCGCCAGCCCCAGCGCCTGCAGCGTGCCCAGCAGCCGCGGCACGGCATGGTTGGTGCCGGTGTCGATGAAGGCGGCACGGCCATCGTCGACCATCAGGTAGGCGGCGTCGTAGTGCGGCCGGTGGTAGCCGGTGTCGATGCACCAGATGCCGGCGCCCAGGGCGCTGGCGAAGGGCGGCAGCGCCGGCGTCATCGCAGAGGCTTCAGCCGTTGCCCAGCAGCAGCCACAGCCGGGCGATATCGGCCGCGCCGTCGTTGCCCTGCACGCTGCGCAGCGTCTGCGCGGCCTTGGGCCGCGCCTGGGCCGACTGCTGCTGCGCCTGGCCCAGCCGCAGCTTGGCGTCCTCGGGCCGCTTCAGCCCGCCCTTGGCGATGCCCTTTTCGATCAGCGCGATGCCCCGGTCGGCCTCGCCCATCGACACGATCACCAGCCCGGCCTGCAGCAGCGCATTGCCGTCCTTGGCCTGCGCGGCCTCGGCCGCACGCGCGTCGATGCTGGCCGTGCTTTCGGCCAGTTGCTTGTCGGTCAGGTCGCGCAGCCGCTTGTGGCGCTCGGCCTCGGGCCCCTGGCCCAGCGCACCGCTTGCATAGCCGCGCTCGACGATCTTCTTGGCCTCGGCGGGCAGGCCGGCCTGCAGCGCCAGCTGCGCCATCTCCATGAAGTCCTCGGTCTTCATGGGCGTGCCGCTGGCCAGCTTCAGCCGCAGCACGTCGAGTGCGTAGCGGTCGGCAAAGCCGGGCTTGCGCGGCAGCCGGGCCAGCACCGCGGCCCAGTATTCCTTCTTCGGGTAGTTGGCCAGCAGTTTTTCCAGCGTGGCGTTGTAGCCTGGCAGGTTGCCGCGCTGCTGCGCGTCGGCCAGGCGCAGCAGCTCGGCCTCGGGCGGGCGCTGGCCCGCCTGCTCGGCGGCGCTGATGGCCGCGCTGGCATCGCGGGCGATGGCGGCATAGTCGCCCGACTGGCCCTGCATCCACGCCAGCAATGCTTTCAACTGCGGGCTGTTGCTGCCGTCCTGCTGGGCCTTGGCGATCCAGGCCTGCGCCTTGGGCACGTTGTTGGTCTGCGCATAGGCATAGGCCAGCGATTCGGCCACCTGCGCCTGCTCGGCCGGCGACAGCTTGCCGCTGGCGTACACCGCCTCGAAGGCCTGGATGGTGGTTGCGTGGTCACCGGCGCGCTGCGCGGCGGCGCCGCGCATGCGGTCGATGGTCAGCTGCTCGGCCGGCGTCTTGTGGGGCACCGCGTCGGCCTCGCGCACCTTGGCCAGCGCCTCCCTGGCCTTGCCGGCCTTCAGCAGCTCGCTGGCCTGGTGCAGCGGCTTGGCCACCTCGGGCCGCAGCGCCTGCGCTGCCGCAAGCGTGCACAGTCCGGCGGCCAGCAGCGCCAGAGCCAGTTGTCGAAGCCGCGTCATAAGAATTGTTCGTTGCCGACGATGCCGATCTTGGTGACGCCCAGCCGCTGCGCCGAGGCCAGGATCATCGCCACCACCTTGTAGGTCACCAGCTTGTTCGGCCGCAGGTGCACCTCGGGCTGGTCGGGCAGCGCGGCGATGGTGGCCAGCTTGGCTTCCAGCTCGTTGCGGTCGGCGATGATCGTGCCGTTCCAGCCGATGGTGCCGTCGAAATCGACATCGATGCGCACGATCTCCGGCGGCTTGGGCGGGGTCACGCTCGGACCCACCGGCATGTTCATCTTCACCGCATGGGTCTGGATCGGGATGGTGATGATGAACATGATCAGCAGCACCAGCATCACGTCGATCAGCGGCGTCATGTTCATCTCGGTCAGCGGCTCCTCGTCGCCGCCGCTGCCGGAACCCAGGTTCATGGCCATCTTGCGGGCCCTCCTTCAGCGCGTCACCGCGCCGGCAGGCGGCTCGGTGATGAAGCCCACCTTGTAGATGCCGGCGCGCTGCGCGGCCACCACCACGCGGCCCACGCTCTCGTAGCGCACCTCGGCATCGCCGCGGATGTGCACCTCGGGCTGCGGCTCCTTGGTCGATTCCTTCTTCAGCCGCTCGACCAGCGTCTCCACGTCGGGCAGGCGCTCGTTGCCCCAGAACAGCTCGCCATCACGGTCGACGGCGATGACGATGTTCTCCGGCTTGGTCTGCGTGGGCAGGTTGCGCTCCTTCGGCAGATCGAGCGGTACGCTGGCCGTGACCACCGGGATGGTGATCAGGAAGATGATCAGCAGCACCAGCATCACGTCGACCAGCGGCGTGGTGTTGATGGTGGCGTTCATCTCGTCCTCGTCGCCGTCGGCATTGGCCAGGTTCATCGCCATGGCAGTCTCCGCGTGCCGGGCTTCAGGGGCGCTTGCCGGCCAGCAGCACGTTGTGCACGTCGCTGCCGAAGGCGCGCACGCGTTCCATCGCCAGCTTGTTGCGGCGGATCAGCCAGTTGTAGCCCATCACCGCCGGCACGGCCACGCCCAGGCCGAAGGCGGTCATGATCAGCGCCTCGCCCACCGGGCCGGCCACCTTGTCGATGCTGGCCTGGCCGCTGATGCCGATGGCGGTGAGCGCGTGGTAGATGCCCCAGACCGTGCCGAACAGGCCGACGAAGGGCGCGGTGGAGCCCACCGTGGCCAGGAAGGCCAGTCCGTCCTGCAGGCGGCTGTTGATGTTGTCGATGGCGCGCTGCACGCTCATCGACACCCAGGTGTGCTTGTCGATCTGCTCGACCAGCGTGCCTTCGTGGTGCTCGCTGGCGGTGACGCCGCTTTCGGCCACGTAGCGGAAGGCGCTGCCTTCTTCCAGCGTGCCGATGCCGGCCTTCACGCTGCCCGCGCTCCAGAAGCTCTTGGCCGCGGCCTCGGCGCTCTTCAGCAGCTTGCGCTGCTCGAACAGCTTGGTGAAGATGATGTACCAGCTGCCCATGCTCATGATCACCATGATGATCAGCGTGCCGCGGGCGACGAAGTCACCCTGCGCCCACAGCGCCTGCAGCCCGTAGGGGTTGGTGACGCTTTCCGTGGCGACCTCCGGCGCGACTGCGGCGGCCGCAGACGCGGCCTGGGCCAGCGCCGCGCCCGGCAGGCCCAGCAGCAAGCCAGCGCCGACCAGGCTCAGCAGCCCCAGGATTCGGGTCCGGCCGTGTGTGGGTGGGGTGAAGGACATGGTTTCTCCAGTGAACGGGATCGGCCGGCGCAGCGCCCGGCCGATGCGGGAACAGGGTTTCAGTCGGTCAGCTTCCAGACGTATTCGATGCGGCCGCTCAGCTTCTCGGGCTTGCCGTCGACCGTGCCGGGCGTGCCCTTGCAGCCCTGCACGGCCTCCAGCGTCATGCGGTCCAGCATCTTGTGCTCGCGCGACATGCCGGCGGACTTCTCCACGCGGGCCTCGCTGATGCTGCCGTTGACGTCCATCGTGTAGGTGACCACCACCGTGCCCTGCGCATCGGCGCGGCGCGTGGCGGCGTTGTACTCGGGCTTGGCGCAGGCGTTGAAATCGAGCTTCGGTGCGGTACGCACCGGTGGGGCGGGCGGCGCAGGCGGTGCCACGGCCACCTGCGGCGGCGCGGTCGACGGCGCCGGGGCGATGGTCACCGGGGCGGCCGGCGGCGCCACTGTCGTGGTGGTGATGGTCGGCGCTGGCGTCGGCGGCGGTGCCACCTGCACCTCGGGCGG
>JAFLDH010000402.1 GCA_017302505.1 Burkholderiales bacterium | reverse complement strand
CGCGGGTGCACACGCTGTGGGCGGATGGCGACGGCCGGGTGCACGGCCTTTCGTACGAGCGGCCCGACGGTTCGACCGAACACCTGCGCTTCCAGGCGCTGCTGCTGGCCTGCAACGGCTTCGGCGGCAATGCCACGATGGTGCGCGAATGGCTACCCGAAATGCGTGACGCCATCTTCGCCGGCCATGCCGGCAACGACGGCAGCGCCATCGCCTGGGGGCAGGCCCTGGGCGCCGCGCTGGCCGACCTGGGCGGCTACCAGGGCCACGGCTCGTGGGCGGTGCCGCAGGGCGCGCTGATCACCTGGGCGCTGATGATGGAAGGCGGTGTGCAGCTCAATGCGCGCGGCCAGCGCTTCCACGACGAGACCGCCGGCTATTCAGAGGCCGCGGTGCAGGTGCTGGCGCAGCCCGGCGGCACGGCCTGGAACGTCTTCGACGAACGGCTGCTGGCGCTGGGCCGCAGCTTCCCCGACTTCCGCGACGCCGAAGCCGCCGGCGCGCTGCATGGGCCCTTCGATGCAGACGGCCTTGCCAAGCGGATCGGCTGCGACGCCGCCACGCTGCAGGCTACGCTGGCCGGTACGCGTCTGCAGGCGCCGCTGCATGCGATCAAGGTCACCGGCGCGCTGTTCCACACCCAGGGCGGGCTGGACATCGACGCGCGCTGCCGCGTGCGCCGGCCCGATGGCACGGTGTTCCCCAACCTGCTGGCGGCCGGCGGCGCGGCGCGCGGCGTGTCCGGCGACGCGGTATGGGGCTACCTGTCGGGCAACGGGCTGCTCAGCGCGGTGGCCGGCGGCGCCATCGCCGCGCAGACGATCCGGGAGATGCGCGCATGACGACGCTGAAACAACGGCTGGCCGAAGGGCGCGTGCTGCTCGCGCCCGGCGTGTACGACGCGCTCAGTGCGCTGCTGGCCGAGCAGGCCGGCTTCGAGGCGCTGTACTTCAGCGGCGCGTCGCTGGCCTATACGCGGCTGGGCTTGGGCGACATCGGCCTGGTGTCCTATGCCGAGGCGGCCGATGCGCTGGCGCGCATCACCGAGCGGGTGCGCGCGCCGGTGATCGCCGATGCCGACACCGGCTTCGGCAACGCGCTGAACGTGCAGCGCACGGTGCGCGGCTTCGAGCGCGCCGGCGCGGCGATGATCCAGCTGGAAGACCAGGTCTTCCCGAAGCGCTGCGGCCATCTGGCCGGCAAGGCGGTGGTGCCGGCGGCCGAGATGTGCGGCAAGCTGCGCGCCGCGCTCGACGCACGCACCAGCGCCGACACGCTGATCCTGGCGCGCACCGACGCGCTGGCCGTCGAAGGCCTGGACGCCGCGCTCGACCGCGCCGAGGCCTACCTGGCCTGCGGCGTGGATGCCCTCTTCATCGAGGCGCTGCGCAGCAGCGATCAGACGGACGCCGCCTGCGCGCGCTTCGCGCAGCGCGTGCCGCTGCTGGCCAACATGGTGGAAGGCGGGCAGACGCCGGTGCAGTCTGCCGTTGAGCTGGGGGCCCGAGGCTTCCGCATCGTCATCTTCCCGGGCGGCACCGCGCGTGCGGTGGCGCATGCGCTGCAGGGCTACTTCGGCAGCCTGGCCGCGCACGGCAGCACCGCGCCGTGGCGCGAGCACATGCTCGATTTCGACGGGCTGAACGCGCTGCTGGGCACGCCGGAGCTGCTGGCGCGGGGGCGCGACTACGAAGCAACCTAGCCCAAGGCCGGCTTGATCGGCGCCAGGTCGGCATAGGCGGCCGGCTCGCCGGCCTTCTGCGCAGTGATCGCGCGCGCGATGTCTTCGGGCTCGAACACGCCCGGCTGCAGCGCGTTCAGGTAGGCGAAGGATTCGGCCACCGAATGGTCGCGCGTGTAGTTGATCATCTCCTTGCTGGCGGCCACCGCCACCGGGGCGCGGGCAGCTATCTTCTGCGCCACCGCCAGCGCGCCGGCCACAGTGGCGGCGGCATCGTCGAACAGGCCGTTGACGAAGCCCAGGCGCTCGGCGCGCTCGGCGCCCAGCCGGTCGCCGGTATAGGCCAGTTCGCGCATCACGGCTTCGGGGATCTGCTTGGGCATGCGGTTCATCGTGCCCACGTCGGCCATCATGCCGATGTTGATCTCCTGGATGCAGAACCACGCATCGCGGCTGCAATAGCGCAGGCAGCAGGCCGTGGCCAGGTCGACGCCGCCACCGATGCAGCCGCCCTGGATGGCGGCGATGACCGGAAAGCGCACGTCGGCGATGGCGTTGAAGCTGCCCTGCAGGTGCTTCAGCTGCTGGCGGAACTGCTCGCGCGCGCGCACGTCCACCGTGCCCAGCGTGCCGGCGTTGGCAAACACGCTCAGGTCCATGCCGGCGCTGAAGTGCCGGCCTTCCGAGGACAGCACCGCGGCGCGTACGCCGCCCGCGGCGTCCAGCTGGCGGAACAGCCGCGGGATCTCGGCCCAGAAGGCCGGGGTCATCGCGTTGTGGCGCTGCGGCTGGTTCATGTGCACATGCGCCACGGCGCCGTCCATCGTCACGTCGAAACAGGTCCAGGGGTTCATGGCGTTGCGTCTTCTCTTCAGCTGATGGCGGGGGCGTTGCTGCCGACGAACTGCTTGCGCAGCTCGCGCTTGAGCACCTTGCCAGTGGCGTTGCGCGGCAGCGCGGGCACCAGGGCGATGTCGTGCGGTATCTTGAAGCGTGCCAGCTGGCCCTGGCAGTGGGCCAGCACGGTGTCCCTGTCCAGCGTCTGGCCGGGCTTCAGCGCCAGCACCGCCAGGCCCACCTCGCCCCACTTGTCGCTGGGCACGCCGATCACCGCCGCCTCGGCCACCTGCGGCAGCTGGTACAGCACGTTCTCCACCTCGGCCGGGTAGACGTTCTCGCCGCCGGAGATGTACATGTCCTTCCAGCGGTCGACGATGTAGTAGAAGCCTTCGGCATCGCGCCGCGCGGCGTCGCCGGTCTTCAGCCAGCGGCCCTCGAAGGCGCTGGCGGTGGCGTCGGGCCGGTTCCAGTAGCCGGGCGTGATGTTCGGGCCGGCCACCCACAGCTCGCCGATCTCGTCGGCGTCGCAGTCGTTGCCGTCGTCGCGCACGATGCGCGCCTCGGTGTGCAGCAGCACCTTGCCGGTGGAGCCCAGCTTGCGGATCGCGTCGGCCGGGTCCATGAAGATGCAGGCCGGGCTGGTCTCGGTCATGCCGAAGCCCTGCATCAGCGCCACGCCGCGTGCGCCCCAGCCCTGCAGGATCGGCAGCGCACAGGGCGCGCCGCCGACGCCGGCGTTCTGCAGCCGGCTCAGGTCGGTGCCGGCGAAATCCGGATGCTGCAGCATGAACTGGTAGGGCGCCGGCACCGCGAAGAAGTGGGTGATGCGCTCGGCCGGGTCGCCGATGACGCGCAGCGCGTGGCCGGGGTCGAAGGCGCGCATGATGACCACCGTGCCGCCGGCATGCAGCACCGGATTGCTGTAGCAGTTGAGCCCGCCGGTGTGGAACAACGGCAGCACCGACAGGTGCACCGTGTCCAGGCCCACCTTGGCCGGCGTTCCCAGGTTGGCACAGTTCCAGAAGTTCATCCCGTGGGTGATCATCGCGCCCTTCGGGTGGCCGGTGGTGCCCGAGGTGTACATGATGGTCACCACGTCGTCGTGGGTCAGCGCCTCGCGCCGCGCGCGGCGGCCGGCCATCGCGGCCAGCGCGGCCTCGTAGGGGTTGGCGGCCACGGCCTTGTCGATGCACAGCAGGTGGCGGATGCCGCAGCGCTGCTGCAGCGCTTGCGCCGCCTCGGTGAACTCCGCGTCGTGGATCAGCAGCAGCGGTGCGCTGTCGTTCAGGATGTACTCCAGCTCGGTCACCGTCAGCCGCCAGTTCAGCAGCACGGCGATGCCGCCGGTGCGGCCGCAGGCGAATTGCAGGTCGAAGAACTCCACGCCGTTCATCGCCAGCAGTGCGATGCGCTCGCCGCGGCCGATGCCCAGCGACTGCAGGTGCGCGGCCAGCGCCTCGGCGCGCGCGTCCAGCTCGGCATAGCTGAGGCTGCGGCGCGGGGCCAGCTCGCGCACGGCCTCCTTGGCGGGCCGGTTGGCGGCGTGGTGGCCGATCCAGTCGTAGGCTCGAATCGGGCCGTGGCCGGCCGGCCGCGGGCTGCGCATCGCCGCTTGGGCGGCGGGGTCGGGCATGTAGGCAGATTCGCTCATGGTCGGAACGGGCTCCGGG
>JAFLDH010000401.1 GCA_017302505.1 Burkholderiales bacterium | reverse complement strand
CGCCCGGCATCAGCCGGGCCACCGCCTCCAGCAGCGCCAGCGCCGGCAGTTCGCCGCCCGACAGCACGAAGTCGCCCAGGCTGATCTCGCAGCTGACCTGCGCATCCAGGAAGCGCTGGTCCACGCCTTCGTAGCGCCCGCACAGCAGCACGGCGCCGGGGCCGGCGGCCAGCTGCTGCACCAGCGCCTGGTCCAGCCGGCGCCCGGCGGGGCTGAAGTGCAGCACCGGCGCGGCATCGGCCCGCGCCTGCTTGGCCGCCACCAGCGCGCGGTGCAGCGGCTCGGCCAGCATCACCATGCCCGGCCCACCGCCATAGGGCCTGTCGTCGACGCGGCGATAGGCGTCGTCGGCAAAGTCGCGCAGCGGCCACAGCTGCAACTGCATCTGGCCCGAGTCGAAGGCGCGGCGGGTGATGCCGTGCTTGAGCGGGGCCTCGAACCACTCGGGAAACAGCGTGATGACGTCGAAGCGCATCGCCGGCGCCTCAGAAGTCCAGCCCCCAGTCGACCTCGATGCAGCGGGTCTGCAGGTCGACGCGGTCGATGTAGGCATCGACAAAGGGGATCAGGCGCTCCGGCGCATCCGGCTCGCCGTCGGGCTGCACCTGCAGCACGCTGTGCGCGCCAGTGTCCAGCAGGCCGCGGACCGTGCCCAGCACGTCCCCCTGGCGGTTGCGCACCTGCAGGCCGATCAGGTCCACCCAGTAGAACTCGTCGGTGCCGGCGGTGGGAAAGCTGCTGCGCGGCACGAAGATGCGCGCGCCGCGCAGCGCCTCGGCGGCGTTTCGGTCGGCGATGTCATGCGCGGTGGCGACGATGTCGTCGCCCTGCTCGCGCGCTTGCTGGATGCGCAGCAGCGGCGGCAGCGGCGTGCTGGGCGGCTTCAGCGGCTGGCCGGGTCGGGGCTCGGCCGGGCGCAGGTACCAGCGGCGGCTGGAGAACAGCGCCTGCGGGTCCTTGGCATAGGGCTGCACGCGGAAGCCGCCCTTGATGCCCCAGGCGTCGGTGATGCGACCGACCTCGATCGCATCGGCGGGGACGTCGGCTTCCGGCGCCGACGGGGGCGACGCGGCAGCCACCCGCAAGGGCTTCAGGCGGCCGTCTTCGCCTGGGCGACCAGGCGCGTGACGGTGGGCGACAGCTTGGCGCCGACGCTGGCCCAGTAGTTCACGCGGTCGACGGCCACGCGCAGCGGCTGCTCGCCACCGGCGGCCATCGGGTTGTAGAAGCCGACGCGCTCGATGAAGCGGCCGTCGCGGCGCTCGCGCGAGTCGGAGACCACGATGTTGTAGAACGGGCGCTTCTTGGCGCCACCGCGAGCCAGTCGAATGACGACCATGATGGGACTGTCCTTCAGAGTTTGCTGACGCCAAGCCGGCAGCGGCCGGGTGGCCGGGGCCTTGGGCCCCACGTCCGCCTGCGCGACGACCGTGCCGCGCGACGAAAACCGGGCATTATAAGGGTTTTGTCTTCCGCACAGCAGATTCATGCCTGCCCCCTCGCTGCTCGTTCGCCCGAGCGCCCCAGGCGACCTGGCCGCGATCCACGCCATCTATGCCCATGCGGTGCTGCACGGCACAGGCACCTTCGAGATCGAGCCGCCCTCGCCCGACGAGATGGCCCGGCGCCGCGACGAAGTGCTGGCCCGCGGCCTGCCCTGGCTGGTGGCCGAGGCCAACGGCGCGGTGCTGGGCTATGCCTACGCCACGCCCTTCCGCCCGCGGCCGGCCTACCGCTACAGCCTGGAGGATTCGATCTACCTGTCGCCACAGGCCCAGGGCCGCGGCATCGGCCGGCTGCTGCTGGCCGAGTTGATGGCGCGCGGCCAGGCCAGCGGCGCGCGGCAGATGCTGGCCGTCATCGGCGACAGCGGCAACCAGGCGTCGATGGCGCTGCATCGCGCGCTGGGCTTCCGTCCGGCCGGCACGCTGCAGTCGGTGGGCTGGAAGTTCGGCCGCTGGCTGGACGTGGTGCTGATGCAGCGCGCGCTGGGCCCTGGCGACCACCGGCCTGCAGCGGAGACCCAGCCATGAGCCGCCCGCGCTCCAAGTCGGTGGCGACCTGGCTGGCGGTGATCGGCGGCACGCTGGGCCTGCACCGCTTCTACCTGCGCGGCTGGCGCGACCGCTGGGGCTGGCTGTACCCGCTGCCCACGCTGCTGGGCCTGGCGGGGCTGCAGCGCGTGCGCGCCTTCGGCCAGGACGACATGGTGTCGTGGCTGCTGATTCCGCTGCTCGGCCTGAGCCTGTCGGCCGCCATGCTGACGGCCATCGTCTACGGTCTGACGCCCGACGAGAAATGGGCCGCGCGCCACAACCCCGGCCAACCGGTGCAGCCCACCGGCTGGACGCCGGTGCTGGGCGTGGTCGTGGCGCTGCTGATCGGCGCCACGGTGTTCATGGGCACGGTGGCTTTCAGCGGCCAGCGCTTCTTCGAATGGCAGCTGCAGCAGGACCGCTGAGCCGCGCCTAGAACACCGCGCGGCCGAGGTAGTAGGCGATGGCCGCCACCAGCGCCGAGGCCGGGATGGTCAGCACCCAGGCCCAGACGATGTTGCCGGCGATGCCCCAGCGCACCTTCGACGCATTGCGCACCGCGCCGACGCCGACGATCGCGCCGGTGATGGTGTGCGTGGTGGACACCGGCACGCCCAGCGCGGTGGCGATGAACAGCGTCATCGCCCCGCCGGTCTCGGCACAGAAGCCGCCCACTGGCTTGAGCTTGGTGATGCGCTGGCCCATGGTCTTGACGATGCGCCAGCCGCCGAACAGCGTGCCCGCGCCGATGGCTAGGTAGCACGACCAGATCACCCAGGTGGGCGGCAGCGGGTCGCTGGCCGCGGTCATGCCCGAGGCGATCAGCAGCATCCAGATGATGCCAATGGTCTTCTGCGCATCGTTGCCGCCGTGGCCCAGCGAATACAGCCCGGCCGACACCAGCTGCAGGCGGCGGAACCAGTTGTCCACGCGCAGCGGCGAGCTGCGCCGGCAGATCCACGACACCAGCACCATCAGCAGCCCGCCGAGCAGGAAGCCCAGCGTCGGCGAGACGACGATGAAGGCCACCGTCTTCAGCACCCCGCCCATCACCAGCTTGCCGGCGCCGGCCTTGGCCAGCGTGGCGCCAACGATGCCGCCGATCAGCGCATGCGAGGAGCTGGACGGGATGCCGTACCACCAGGTCAGCAGGTTCCAGCTGATGGCGCCGATCAGCGCGCCGAAGACCACGTACTGGTCGACCACACCAGGGTCGACGATGCCCTTGCCGACGGTGGCCGCCACCTTCAGCTGGAAGACGAAGATCGCCACCACGTTGAAGAAGGCCGCGAACAGCACCGCCGTCTGCGGCCGCAGCACGCCGGTGGAGACCACGGTGGCGATCGAGTTCGCCGCGTCGTGGAAGCCGTTCATGAAGTCGAACACCAGTGCCAGCAGCACCAGCATCACCACGACCCAGAGGCCGATCTGCAGGCTTTGCATCGCGCGCGGCTTCTCAGGAGTTCTCGAGCACCACGCCTTCGATCATGTTGGCCACGTCCTCGCAGCGGTCGGAGATCGATTCCAGCTGCTCGTAGATGGCCTTCAGCTTGATCAGCTCGCGCACATCGGCCTCCTCGCGGAACAGCTTCGACATCGCCGCGCGCATCACGCGGTCGGCGTCGGATTCGAGCTGGTCGATCTCCTCGCAGGTCTTGATCGCGGCCTCGGCCACCTGCGGCTGGCTCAGGCGCGGCATCAGTGACACCGCATGCTGCACGCGTTCACAGCACTTGGCACTGATCTCGCCCAGGCGCCGCACGTCGTCGGTGAGCCGGCGCACGTCGTACAGCGACAGCGTCTCCGTGGCATCCTGCAGCAGGTCGACGATGTCGTCCATACCGTTGATCAGGCCATGGATCTGCTCGCGGCCGATCGGCGTGATGAAGGTCTTGTGCAGCAGCCGGTTGACCTCGGCCGTGACGCGGTCGGCCGCGTGCTCGGCGGCATCCACCTCGGCGGCATGCTTTTCACGCAGCGCCGCGTCGTCGTAGTGCTGCAGCAGCAGCATGAACGATCGCGCCGCCTGGGCGATCTGGCTGGCGTGCTGGTCGAAAAGCGCGAAGAAGTTGCCCTCGCGCGGCAGTAACTTGCCGAAGAACATGGAAGCGTCTCCCCGCACACGCAGGGCTGCGCTCGCGGCGACGCGGATTCTAGGCGGCGTCGTTCGGTGGGCTGGCCGGGCCCGCACCAGGGCTGCCGGCATCGCCACCGTCACCCCCGGCGGGCCGGCGGCGGCGGCGCCGTCGCTTGCGCGGGGCAGCTGCCTCC
>JAFLDH010000400.1 GCA_017302505.1 Burkholderiales bacterium | reverse complement strand
GGCCTGGACGCCGCGCTGGAAGGTGCCGACCGCGCCTTCGTGCTCAGCCCGCCCGGCTATGCCGACCAGGAGGCGCTGCTGGCGCCGGTGATCGAGCGGGCCCGTGCGCGCGGCTTGCAGAAGCTGGTGCTGATGACGGCGATGGGCGCCGACGCCGACGAGGCCGCACCGCTGCGCAAGGCCGAGCGCCGGCTGGAGGCCAGCGGCCTGGCCTACAACATCCTGCGGCCGAACTGGTTCATGCAGAACTTCCACACCTTCTGGCTGCACGGCATCGTCACGCAGGACACCATCGCGCTGCCGGTGGGCCAGGCCAAGGGCAGCTTCATCGACGCCCGCGACATAGCCGCGGTGGCCGCCCGCCTGCTGGCCGGCGACGCCCATGCCAACCTGGCTTTCGACCTGACCGGCGCCGAGGCGCTGGACCACGACCAGGTGGCCGCGATCCTGTCGCGCGAGGTAGGTCGCACCATCCGCTTCCAGGACATCGCGCCCGAGGCGATGCTGCAGGGCCTGGTCGGTGCCGGCCTGCCGCTCGACTATGCCGAGTTCCTGGTGCTGATCCTGGGCTTTTTCAAGGCCGGCTATGCCGAGCGCTCCACCGACGCGGTGCAGCGCATCACCGGGCGGGCGCCGCGCCGCTTCGAGGCCTATGCGCGCGACCATCGCGCCGCCTGGCAGCGCTAGGGCATGGGCCGCCCGTGCCACCGGCGGCTACAGTCCACCCGCGCGCGCCGCGGGTGGCCGCTGGGCGCGCCGGACCATCGCCACCGGAGCCTGCGCCATGCCCAGCGAATCGAAGATGCACAAGCTGAAGGAAGAGTTCCTGAAGATGGTGCCGCCGACGCTGTTCTTCTTCATCGCGCTGCACCTGGTGGCGCTGGTGCGCTCGCTGATGACCAGCGGACAGGGCCTGCCACCGGCCAGCAGCGTGCAGATCGCGCTGTCGGCGCTGATCCTGGGCAAGGCGGTGCTGCTGGCCGACATGCTGCCGGCGATCAACCGCTTCCCCGACAAGCCGCTGGCCTACAACGTGGCGTGGAAGACGATGCTGTACTTTGCGGCGGCGTCGCTGATCCACTACCTGGAGCGGCTGTACGACGCCTACAAGGAGGTGGGCAGCGTGGCCGCCGCCAACGCCAAGCTGCTGGCGGTGACGGTCTGGCCGCACTTCTGGGGCATCCAGATCGTCATCCTGGTGCTGGTGTTGAACTACTGCGCCATCCGCGAACTGGGCCGCGTGCTGGGCGAGGAGCGCATCTTCAGGCTGTTCTTCCGCGACGACATCAGCGGCAGCGCCCGGCTGCCGCACGGCGGTTGAGCGCTGGGAGCGTGGGCGGCAGAAATCGGTGCCCGCGTTGGGCTCGTATCGGGGCGCATGCGGCGTTGCAACGCTTGCCCGGGCGTTCAGCCCGGGCTGCGCGCTGCGCCTTGCCTTCGCCCCGATTCGAGCCCAACCCGAAGGGCCGGGCTACCCAAGGCCGCTGGCGGGTGTTGCGCCACTTGCGCGGGCGTACAGCCCGCGCTGCGCGACGCGCCTACGCCAGCGGCCTTGGCCACCCCGGCGCGGGTACCGATTTCTGCCGCCCACGCTCCTAGGGCACCAGACGCTGCGGCTGGTAGGGCTGCGTGGTCGGCAGGTAGCGCGGCGCCTTGGCGTCCAGGTCGAAGTCCTTCATGTCCACGTAGCGCAGCGTCTGGTTGTCGTAGGTCTTGAAGTAGAAGCGGTTGGTGGCCACGTCGGAGAAGGCCGTCCAGTAGGTCAGCTCGAAGCCGCCCTGGCCCTTGATGCCGCTGTACTCGCCGGTGGAGCCGTTGGGCAGGTCGAAGTGGTTCAGGATGTGCTCGGCGCTGCGCACGTTGCCCCAGGCGTCGGCCGCCGGCGGCGTCGTGGCCACGTAGGCCACCGCCTGCACGTAGCGCGCCGGCGAGCTCTGGCTGCCGGGCAGGCCGCGCATGCCCGAGCCGGTGCTGAAGGGCACCAGCGTCTGGCCCATCAGCTTCAGCGGCGGCGGGAACTCCGGCGTCAGCGTGCTGTAGTTGCGCAGGTTGGTCATCATCCAGCCGATGTCCGGCGAATTGGTCAGCACGGTGTAGGGGTTGTCGGTCATCACCAGCTTGCCGTCGATCGGCTCGATCACCAACGACGCACCACTGCGGTCGTGCAGCGTGTAGTGCAGCGGCGGCGAGATGCCCAGGTCGTTCTGCACCGTGTCGACGATGACGACCTCGCCGGCGGCGATGGCCTGCTTGACCTCGGCCACGGTGGCGTAGTTGGTCAGCACCCAGGCCAGAAACTCCCACGAGGCCAGCGCCTTGCCCTGCGGGGCCTGCGCGGCCGGCACCAGCTTGGCATAGCCCGGGAAGAACAGCATGCCGCCGGCCAGGCCCTTCTCGTTGAAGCCGTCGACGATGACCGGCAGGTTGAAGCCGTTCATGCCGAGGGCGGCATAGCGCGCGGTCCACTGCTTGCCCTTCTGGTTGTCGGGCAGCGAGCCGGCCATCGCCAGGCCGCGCGGCAGCATCGTCACCTGCGCCTTCATGTCCACGCCAAATTCCATCGTGCGGGCATAGAGCCGGCTGCCGTCCTTGGCGGTGAGCATGAAGCTGGTGCAGGCCTGCGCGATGGGCGCCATGGTGGCCGCAGCGGCCACGGCGGCGGCCAGCAGGTTCCGCGCAAGGCGGCAGGAAGGGCGGGGGAGCATCATCGGCGGATCCTGAAGTCGAGAAGGGCCACCCGGCGCCGATCGCGCCGCGTGCCAGGGTCTTCTTCGGCATTCCGCCGGCGCACTTGAGCGCGCCGGCGCCAGGCCTTGACCTGGCTCAGCCCGAGCCGTGGCCGCCCAGGGGCCCCAAGCCGCTGCGGCCGGTGAGTTGCTGGGTGATGGCCGCCTTGACCAGGCGGTTGAAGGGCGGCAGCTTTTCCGACAGCGTGAGCACCGCCTGGCGCGCCAGCCGGGCAGGGCCCCGTTCGGTGGTGAAGAGCTTGACGATGGCGTTGGTGCCCAGGTACGTGGGCAGCGTGGTGCGGCGGTGCACCTCGCCATAGCGCGCCAGCACGGCGGCGGCGCCGATGTCCTTGCCGGCCGCACGCGCTGCCTTCAGCGCCTGTGCCAGCACCTCCACACCGTAGAGGCCGAAGTTGTAGCCATGCGCGGTCACCGGGTGCATGCCCACCGCCGCATCGCCCACCAGCGCAAATCGGTGCCCGGTGAAGCGGTGCGCGTACACGCCCACCAGCGGGTAGTGGTGCCGCGGCCCCGCCGGCGTGAGCGTGCCCAGCGCGCCAGGCGCCTGCGCCTGCACCCGCGCGGCGAACTCTTCGTCGGACAACGCCAGCCAGGCCGGTGCCTGGTTGCTGTCGATCGTGATGACTGCAGAGCATTGCCGCCCGTTCATCGGCAGCAGTGCCAGCGTGTTGCCGTAGCGGAAGCATTCCCAGGCGATGCCGCCCGCATCGTGCTCGTGGGCCACGCGGCCGACCACCACGCTGCGTGCGAAGTCATGCACCGATGCACCGATGCCGGCCATGCGCCGCACGTTGGAAAAGCGGCTGTCGGCGGCCACCACCAGCGGCGCGCGCAGGCTGCGGCCGTCGTGCAGCGTCACCTCGCCGGCGTCGGGCCGCAGCGCCAGGCCAATGACGCGGGCGTCGAACTGCACCTGCACCTGGGGCCGGCTGCGGGCCTCCTGCCAGGCGGCCTGGCGCACCAGGTGGTTGGGCACCAGCCAGCCCAATGCCTCCAGGCCGGTGCCCTGGGCACTGAAGTTGAGCAGCGAGGCCTTGCCGTCACCGTCCAGCACCTTGGCCTCGCGCAGCGGGGCGGGCGCGTCGGCCGGCAGGCGCTGCCACAGTCCCAACTGCTGCAGGATGCGCCGCGCGCGGTGGGTCAGCGCAATGTCGCGGCCGTCTTCGGCGGGTTGCTCGATGGTGGCCGCAGATGACTGTTCCAGCACCAGCGAATGCAGGCCCGCGTCGGCCAGCGCGGTGGCCAGCGCCAAGCCTGCCGGGCCGGCGCCGACGATCAGGACATCGCTGTCCATGGGGGCGTGATCAGACATCGAAGGATCATAGGTCGATGCCGGCGCTGCGGCCCCGCTGCGCCGCGGTGTGCGCCCGGTGCTTGATCTGGCGCAAGCCCTATGGTGCCGCGCCCGCCCGGGCGCGCAGCCGTGCCGTCATGAAGCGGGCCGCCTGCGTGATGTGGGCACGGGCCAGCGACTCGGCGCGCGCTGCGTCGCCGGCAGCGATGGCCTGCAGCACGGCGGCATGCTGGTCCCAGATGTCGCGCGGCGTCTCGTCGCGCGTCAGCACCTCGGCC
>JAFLDH010000040.1 GCA_017302505.1 Burkholderiales bacterium | reverse complement strand
CCCGAAGGAAGCGGCCCTGGGCGCGCTGGGCCCGGTGGATTTCTCGGTGGCGCGCAACGGCTACGGCGCACCCTGCCTGGTGTTCAGCGACGCGGCACAGCGCGCGCTGGGGCGCCACCGCTTCGGCGGCATCGACCTGTCGCTGACACATGACCGCACGCAGGCCACCGCCATGGCACTGGCCAAGCCGATCCAGGCCGAGCCCTCATGGCGGGCCCGGCTGCTGTATGCGCTGCTGCCGCTGCGCCGCCAGGTGGTGCTGGACAACCTGCAGCGCGTCTATGGCGACACGGCCGATGCCGCCGAGATCAAGCGCCTGGCGCAGGCCCACTACGGGCACCTGGGCCGGCTGCTGTGGGAGTTTCTGTGGTACCCGTGGCTGCCGCGCGCGCGCAAGCTGGCGATGGTGCGGGTGGAGGGCCTGGACGACCTGCTGGCCGCGCATGCGCAGGGCAAGGGCGTGCTGGTCCTGACAGGGCACTTCGGCAACTTCGAGGTGGCCACCAGCGCCGGGCTGGCCAGCTTTCCGCAGGCCCATGGGCGCTTCCATTTCGTGCGCCGGCCGATCCGCCCCGAATGGCTGGACCGGCTGGTGACGCGGCGTTTCCGCAAGGCCGGCTTCGGTGTGCTGCCCAAGCGCGGCGGGCTCGATGCGATCCTCGACCGGCTGGCCGCCGGAGATCTGGTGGTCTTCCCCTTCGACCAGCATGCGCAGCGCAAGGACGGCGTGGAGGTGGAGTTCTTCGGCCACCCGGCCGGCACCTTCCGCAGCCTGAGCGTCATCGCGCTGAGCACCGGCGCGCCGGTGGTGCCGGCCAGCAGCTGGCGCGAGCCCGACGGCCACCATGTGCTGCGCTTCGAGAAGCCGCTTTATGCGGTGGAGCAGGCCGATGCCAACGAGGCCATCCGCCAGTCCACGCGCGAGTTCAATCGCGCGCTGGAACTGCTGATCGTGCGCCGGCCCGAACAGTGGTGGTGGGTGCACCGCCGCTGGAAGCCCTGGCCGAAGCGGCAGCGCGCGGGTTGATTCGATTTTGCGCTCGTTGTTCTTGTCGCGCTCTGGCGCCGCTGGGGCAAAGCCGACGAGGGGGTGACCGGCTCCGTTCAGGGAATGCTTATCCACTCCGCCGGTCACCCCCTCGCCGGCTTTGCGGTCACCCGCAGCACGCTTCGGCGGCGGAAAGACAGCCTGCGCAGACCACCGCGCTCAGCGGTCATGGCGGTCCTCGGAAATCGGCCGGCAGCGGGGTGGCCAACGGAGTGAGTAAGAATTTGGCCGAACGTAGTTGGCCACCCCGCTGCCGGCCAGCGTGCGCCCCAAAGAGGCGAATGCAGTAGGCAGCAAAGCTTCCGTGATCAGGCCGCCGCCGGCTGCCCCAACCCCAGCAGCCGCATCGCATTGCCCTTCAGGATGCCGGGCTTGACCTTGTCCTTGAAACCGGCCTCGTCGAAATCGGCCATCCAGCGCTCGGGCGTGATCAGCGGGTAGTCGCTGCCGAAGAGCATGCGGTCCGACAGCAGCGTGTTCGCGTACTGCACCAGCTGCGGCGGAAAGTACTTGGGGCTCCAGCCCGACAGGTCGATCCACACATTGGGCTTGTGCAGCGCCAGGCTCAGCGCCTCGTCCTGCCAGGGCCAGCTGGGGTGGGCCACGACGATCTGGATGTCGGGGAAGTCGATCGCCACGTCCTCCAGCAGCATCGGGTTGCTGTTCTGCAGGCGCAGACCACCGCCGCAGCGCATGCCGCTGCCGATGCCCGAATGGCCGCTGTGGAAGATGGCCGGCATCTTGTATTCGGCGATCACCTCGTAGATCGGCCAGGCCATCTTGTCGTAGGGCAGGAAGTCCTGCACCGTGGGGTGGAACTTGAAGCCCTTGATGCCGTGCTCCTCGATCAGCCGCCGGGCCTCGCGCGCGCCCATCTTGCCCTTGTGCGGGTCGATGCTGGCGAAGCAGATCATCATGTCCGAATTCTTCTTCGCGGCCTCGGCGATCTCCTCGTTGGGGATGCGGCGGCGGCCCATCTTGGCCTCGGCGTCCACCGTGAACATCACCAGGCCGATCTTGCGCTCGCGGTAGTAGGCCACCGTCTCGTCGATGGTCGGCCGGCGGTTGCTGCGGAAGTACTTGTCGGCCGCGCGGTCGTATTCCTCTCCGTAGTTGTCGAAGGGGTTCCAGCAGGACACCTCGGCATGGGTGTGGACGTCGATGGCCAGCAAATCGTTGACGTTCATGGAGCGCTCCGGGGCTTCGGTGGCCCAATTTGATTACGTATCTTAACTACTTGGCGGTGGACCGGGCGACGTCATCGGCTGGCGAAACCTGCCCCGCTGGTACGGATTCTTGCAGGATGGACAGGCACGGACAAGTCATCACACTCAGTAAAAACCCTATGGCGCGACTGTCTCCTTTGATTACCATTAATAACTATCAACCACCTACCCTGCCGCCATGGACACGCCCTCCCCCATCGACCCGGACCTGCTGCGCGTCGAGCGCGACGGCCCCATCCTGCATCTGCGCCTGAACCGCCCGGTCAAGCGCAACGCGGTCAACGACGGCCTCATCCTGGCCATCGACCACGCCTTCACCGGCATCGCGTCGGATGTGCGCTGCATCGTGCTCAGCGGCGAGGGCCAGCACTTCTGCGCCGGGCTGGACCTGTCGGAACTGTCCGAGCGCACCGTGTACGAAGGCGTGCTGCATTCGCGCATGTGGCATGCCACGCTGGAGAAGGTGCAGTACGCGCCGGTGCCGGTGATCGCCGTGCTGCACGGCGCCACCATCGGCGGCGGGCTGGAGATCGCCGCCGCGGCGCACATCCGCGTGGCCGAGCGTAGCGCGTACTACGGCCTGCCCGAAGGCCAGCGCGGCATCTTCGTCGGCGGTGGTGGTTCGATGCGGCTGCCGCGGCTGATCGGCACCAGCCGCATGGCCGACATGATGCTGACCGGCCGCGTCTTCGACGCCGAAGAAGGCCAGCAGGCCGGCCTGACCAACTATCTGGTGGCCGAAGGCGAAGGCCTGGCCAAGGGCATGGCGCTGGCGCAGAAGGTCAGCACCAACGCGCCGCTGTCCAACTTCGCGGTCATCCAGGCGTTGCCGCGCATTGCCGAACTGCCGCCGTCCGAAGGCCTGTTCGTCGAATCGCTGGTCGCGGCCATCGCCCAGGGCGACCCGACGGCCAAGGAGCGCATCCGCGCCTTCCTGGAAGGGCGCGCCGCCAAGGTGGCCAAGTCATGAGCACCGCCAAGTACCGTCACGTCAAGGTCGGCGGCTGCCTGGCCGCCAGCCACCACATCGACGCCCATAGCGTGCACCACCTGCGCTCGCTAGAGCCGCTGCAGCCCTACCCCGCCCGGCTGACCGACCGGCTGGAGGAGTGGGCTCGCCATGCGCCCGATCGCACGCAGGTGGCGCAGCGCGGGCCCGACGGCGAGTGGCGCCGCATCAGCTACGCGCAGATGCTCGATCGCGTGCGCCGCATCGGCCAGGCGCTGGCGGTGCGCGGCCTGTCGGCCGAGCGGCCGATTGCCATCCTGTCCGACAACGACCTGGAGCACTACACGCTGGCGCTGGCGGCGCAGTGGGTGGGTGTGCCCTTCACGCCGGTTTCGGTGGCCTATTCCACCGTGTCGCAGGACTTCGGCAAGCTCAAGCAGATCCTGGGCACGCTGACGCCGGGGCTGGTGTTTGCCGCCGATGGCCATGCCTTCCGCAACGCCATCGCCACCGTGGTGCCGGCCGACACCGAGGTCTGGGTCACCAGCGGCGAGGACACGCCGGCGCTGCAGGGCCGCAAGATCACGCGCTTCGACGAGGCATTGAAGACCGAACCCGGCGCCGAGGAGATGGAAGCCCACGGCCACGTGGGCCCGGACACCATCGCCAAGTTCCTGTTCACCAGCGGCTCCACCAAGCAGCCCAAGGGCGTGATCAACACCCAGCGCATGATCTGCGCCAACCAGCAGATGCTGCGCCAGTGCTTCGCCTTCATGGCCGAGGAGCCGCCGGTGCTGATCGACTGGCTGCCGTGGAACCACACCTTCGGCGGCAACCACAACATCGGCATCGCGCTGTACAACGGCGGCACGCTGTACATCGACGACGGCAAGCCCACGCCCAAGGGCATGGCGGCCACGCTGCGCAACCTGCGCGAGATCGCACCGACGATGTACTTCAACGTGCCCAAGGGCTTCGAGGAGATCGCCCGGGCGATGGACGGCGACACCGCCTTGCGCGACACGCTGTTCTCGCGCGTCAAGGCCTTCATGTTCGCCGGCGCCGGCCTGAGCCAGGCGGTGTGGGACCACCTGGACCGCCATGCCGAGGCCGCCATCGGCGAGCGCATCTGTATCTTCACCGGCCTGGGGATGACCGAGACCGCGCCGTCCTGCACCTTCGCGCTGGGCACCGAGGTGCGCAGCGGCCACATCGGCCTGCCGGCGCCCGGCGTCGACGTGAAGCTGGTGCCGGTGGACGGCAAGCTCGAGGCCCGCTTCAAGGGCCCGAACGTGATGCCCGGCTACTGGCGCGCGCCCACCGAAACGGCGGCCGCCTTCGACGAAGAAGGCTACTACCGCACCGGCGACGCGGTGCTGTACATCGACGACGCCAACCCGCAGCGCGGGCTGCGCTTCGACGGCCGCATCGCCGAGGACTTCAAGCTTTCCACCGGCACCTTCGTCAACGTCGGCCCGCTGCGCATGAAGATCGTGCTGGCCGGCGACCCGCTGGTGCAGGACGTGGTGATCGCCGGGCTGAACCGCGACGACATCGGCGCGCTGATCTTTCCGCGCCTGGATGATGCGAAGAAACTGGCCGGCCTGTCGGCGGACGCCAGCGCCGCGCAGGTGCTGGCCCATCCGCAGGTGCGCGCCTTCTACCAGGCGCTAGTCGACAGGCTGTGGGCCGGGGGCACCGGCAGCGCCAACCGCGTGGCCCGCGCCATCGTGCTGGATGAGCCGCCGCACATCGACCGCGGCGAGGTCACCGACAAGGGCTCGATCAACCAGCGCGCGGTGCTCACGCACCGGGCCGAGCTGGTGGAGCGCCTGTACGCCGACCCGCCGGCCGCCGACGTGATCCTGCCGCGGCGCTGACGCGATGGCCGTCGAATTGCCGGCCGCCGACGCGGCGCTGGACACCAGCCCGGTGCAGCACCTGCTGGGCTTTCGGCTGGCGCTGGCCGAGGTGGGCACACGCCGGGTGTTCCAGCGCCATGTCGGCACACCCTTCAAGCTGCGGCCGGTGGAGTTCACGCTGCTGATGCTGCTGCGCGCCAACCCCGGCGCCACACCGAAGCGGCTGGCCCAGGCGCTGCGGCTGAGCCCGCCGAACGTCACCGTGCTGGTGGACCGTCTGGCCGCGCGCGCGCTGGTGGAGCGCCAGCGCAGCCCCGACGACGGCCGGGCCACGATCCTGCAGCTCACGCCCACGGGCGCCGAGCTGGCCAAGCGGGCACACCAGGCCTCGCGCACGATGGAAGACGGCCTGCGGCAGGCGCTGACCCCTGGCGAGCGCGCGCTGCTGGGCGAGCTGCTGCAGAAGCTGGCGCCGGCTGCCTGAGGCTCAGCGCGCCAGCACGGCCGCCATGGCCAGCAGCCGCGGGTCCACCGGCTTGGTGGCGCCCACCACCTGCGCCAGCGGCGTGGTGCAAAGCTCGCCCCCATGCTGACCCACCAGCACGCCGTGGTGGCCGGCGTCCAACTGCTGCACGGCCGCCGCGCCCAGCCGGGTGGCCAGCAGCCGGTCGGCCGCGCCTGGCGCACCCCCGCGCTGCACATGCCCCAGCTTGCATACCCGCATGTCGAAGCCCAGACGGGCCTCGTGCTCCTCGAAATAGCGGGCCAGCGCATCGGCGTCGTAGTGCGCGCCTTCGGCCACCACAATGATCGCGTGCGTCTTGCCGCGCTGGTAAGCGTCGCGGATCTCCGCAGCCACCGCCTCGGGCGTGATCTCCTGCTCGGGCACGACGATGGCCTCGGCCCCGCCGGCGATGCCCACCACGGTGGCCAGGTAGCCGCAGTCGCGGCCCATCACCTCGACGAAGAAGCCGCGCTGGTGCGACGACGCGGTCACACCCAGGCGATCGATCGATTCCAGCGCGATGTCGATCGCGGTGGTGGCGCCGATGGTGATGTCGGTGCCCAGCAGGTCGTTGTCGATGGTCGAGGCCACACCCACCACCCGCAAGCCGCGCTGCGACAGCGCGTGGGCCCCGGTCTGCGAGCCGTTGCCGCCGATGACCACCAGCGCGTCGATGCCACGGCCCGCCAGCTGGCGCAGCGCCTCCAGCTGCCCCTGCTCGGTCTTCATCTCGGCGCAGCGCGCGCTGCCCAGCAGCGTGCCGCCGAGTTGCATGACACCGCCCACGTCGCGCGCGCCCAGGGCCTCCATCTCGCCGTGGATCAGCCCGCTGAAGCCATGGCGCACGCCAAACACCTGCCAGCCGTTGGCCAGCCCCATGCGTGTCACGGCACGGATCGCCGCGTTCATGCCCGGCGCATCGCCGCCGCTGGTCAGCACTGCCAATCGTTTCATGTCCTGCATCCTTCACCCGGCCGCGGGCGCCTGCGATGCTGGCGCGGCACCCGCCGGGCAGGCTTGACGGGCATCAAGCGCAGGCCGGCGACAATGCGCCGCTTCATGCATGCCGGCATCGTCTACGCCGTCCTGGCCTTCGCGGCCTGGGGCCTGTTCCCGCTGTACTTCCACCGCATCCAGGCGGTGCCGCCGCTCGAGGTGGTACTGCACCGCTCGGTGTGGTCGCTGCTGTTCGTGCTGCTGCTGCTGGCCACGCTGCGCCGCTTCGGCTGGCTACGGCCGCTGCTGCAGGCGCCGCGGCAACTGGGCCGGTTCGCCGTCAGCGCGCTGCTGCTGTCGGGCAACTGGCTGGTCTATGTGTACGCGGTGCAGAGTGGTCAGGTGGTGGAGGCCAGCCTGGGCTACTTCATCAACCCGATCGTCAGCGTGCTGCTCGGCGTGCTGGTGCTGCACGAGCGGCTGAACCGCGTGCAGTGGGCCGCGGTGGCGCTCGCAGCCGCCGGCGTGCTGTGGCTGACGGTGCAGCACGGCCGGCTGCCGTGGATCGCGCTGGTGCTGGCCGTCAGCTTCGCGCTCTACGGCCTGATGCGCAAGACCTCCAGTCTGGGCGCGCTGGAAGGCCTGGCGCTGGAGACCCTGCTGCTGGCCCCGCTGGTGGTGCCGGCGCTGCTGTGGTGGACGCTGCGCGGCCACGGCGCGATGGCCCAGGGTGACCTGGCGCTGGACGCCTGGCTGGTGATCGGCGGGCCGCTGACGGCACTGCCGCTGCTGCTGTTTGCCGCCGGCGCCCGCCGCCTGCCGCTGGCCACCGTGGGGCTGCTGCAGTACCTGTCGCCGACGATCCAGCTGGCGCTGGGCGTGTGGGTGTTCCGCGAGCCCTTCGACGGAGCGCGGCTGGCCGGCTTCGCCTTCATCTGGGCGGGGCTGCTGCTGTATTCGCTGGACGGACTGCGCCGCAGCCGCGCGGCCGCGCCCGGCGCACCGGCGCTCAGGCGCGGGTGAGCCCCTTCATCACCTGCTCGAACAGCAGCTGCGGCTGGATCGGCTTGGACAGGTGGTCGTCCATGCCGGCGGCCAGGCAGGCCTGCTGGTCGTCGACGTAGGCGTTGGCGGTGGTGGCCACGATGTAGGTGTCGCGGTTCATCGAATCGCGGCGAATCTGCCGCGTTGCCTCCATGCCGTCCATCACGGGCATCTGCATGTCCATCAGGATCACGTCGTAGCGCCGGGCGCGCGCCGCATCCACGGCCGCTGCGCCCTGCTCCACCGCATCCACCACGCAGCCGGCATCTTCCAGCAGCGTCTTCAGGATCTCACGGTTGATCGGCTCGTCCTCGGCCAACAGCACGCGGGCGCCGCGGCGCATGTGCTTCAGTTGCTGCTCGCTGTCGACGGACAGCGGCGCAGGCGGGGCGGGCGCCGCCACCGATTCGCCGATCTGCACCTGCAAGTGAAAGGTGGTGCCCTGGCCCGGCCGGCTCTCGACCCGGATGTCGCCACCCATCAGGCGTGCCAGCCGGCGCGCGATGGCCAGGCCCAGGCCAGTGCCGCCGTAGCGCCGGGTGGTGGAGCCGTCGGCCTGCTCGAAGGCAGTGAACAGCCGCGCCTGCTGCTCGGTCGTGATGCCGATGCCGGTGTCGCGCACGGCGCAGTCCAGCTGTGCGCCACCCGCCCTGTCGGGCAGCACGGTCATGCGCACGTCCACCGAGCCGCGCTCGGTGAACTTGATCGCATTGCCCACCAGGTTCAGCAAGATCTGGCCCAGCCGCAATGGGTCGCCACGCCAGGTCCGGTCGGCCGGCGTGCCGCTCAGCGCCATGTGCAGCGCCAGGCCCTTGCGCCGGGCCGATTCGCCCAACTGCAGCTCGACGCCTTGCAGCAGCTCGCCCAGCGTGAAATCCAGTTCTTCCAGCGTCAGCCGCTCGGCCTCGATCTTGGATAAGTCGAGAATGTCGTTGATCAGCGCCAGCAGGTGCCGGGAAGTCAGCTCGGTCTTCCGCAGGTAGCCGGTGACCACCTCGTCGCTGCTGCGGCGCAGCGCCAGCGCGGTCATGCCGATGATGCCGTTGAGCGGGGTGCGCAGCTCATGCGACATGTTGGCCAGGAACACCGACTTGGCCCGGCTGGCCGATTCGGCCACTTCCTTGGCGATCGAAAGCTCCGCGGTGCGCTGCTGCACCAGCTCCTCCAAGTGGTCGCGGTGCAGCCTGAGGTCCTGCTCGTGCTGCCGCAGTCGGGCCAGCAGCACCTCCACCCGACTCTTCTGCGCCAGGCGCTCGGGCAGCTCCAGCCCCAGCAGCGACACCAGCCCGATCTCGGCTTGGGTCCACGGTTCGCAGCGGCCGCGCCAGATCTGGGTCCAGAGCTCGAAGGATTTGCGCGGCGTCAGCCGGAAGTTGCCGGCGGCATTGCGCACGAAGCCTTCCTGGTAGTTGCCGGCCCAGTGAACCATGCGTTCGCGTTCGCCGCGGAACCACACCAGGCCGTTGTCCATGCCGGGCGAAGGCGGCGTGCACAACAGGCCGGCGGCACAGTCGGTCAGGCCGGCGCCTGCCGGGTAGCCCTGGGCCAGGAATTCGGTGGCGAAGCTGGCATCCGCCGACTGCTGGCCCAGCCAGTCGAGCAGCCGGCCCAGCGCTTCGGGCGGCGGCACCCGGCCGTGACTGAAGCGCACGCCGTCCACCACGCCGACGATGCCGTCGGCATGCAGCAACGCCTGCATCTGCGGCAGCAAACCCTCCATCAGGCCCGGGACGTGCTCATCGGGCATGCGGCGCAGCAGCTCGGCGCTGATCGCACTGGCTGCGCTGGTCAGCCGGCTGTCCTCCTGTGCCAGGATCGTCGACAGCTTTGCCGACACCAGCTGGCTGATCAGCAGTGCCGCTTCGCGCAGCGCGAGCGATACCTGCTTCGGGCTCAGGTGGTGGCAGGTGACCATGCCCCACAGCCGGCCGTTCTGCAGCAGCGAGATGGTCATCGACGCGCGCAGGCCGATGTTGCGCAGATATTCCAGATGCACCGGCGACACGCTGCGCACCGCCGAAAAGCTCATGTCCAGCGGTTGCCCGGTCTGCGGGTTCAGCGCCGGCAGCACGGGCGACGGCACGGCTTCGGTGTCGGCGATGGCACGCACCAGGTTCAGGGTGTACAGCCGCCGTGCCTGTGCCGGGATGTCACTGGCCGGAAAGCGCATGCCCAGGAAATCGTGCGCCTGCGGCGCCCGGCTCTGCGCCACCACCTCGCCATCCATCGAGGTGTCGAAGCGGTAGACCATCACGCTGTCATAGCCGGTCAGCTCGCGCACCACCTCGGCAAGGCGCTGGAAGTAGGCGCCGCGCTCGGAGGTGTGCTCCTGCGCCAGCAACGCGTCCAGCGTCTGCGCCAGCATGTCGTGCAGCCGGCCGTGCAGCTGCGGGCCATCGTTGTGCTCCAGTTCCAGCACGGGCATGCCGTCGGAAAGGTACAGGTGGGCGATCATCGGCAGGCTCGTGCCGCGCACCATCACGCGCAGGCGGCCGGTGACCGGGCGGCCCATGCGCTCCGCCCGGGCCACCAGCGCCTCGACGGCCGCCACCGCGTCGGCATCCAGCATGCTGGCCAACGGCTGGCCCAACACCTCGGCCGGCGGACGGCCCAGAAAACGGGCGATGTTGTCGCTGGCCTGCAGCACCGTGCCGCCGGCCGCGGGCTGCAGCACCACCAGCCCCGCGTGGGGCTGCACCTGGCCGATCTGGTGGATCGGCTCGGCCGCGCAATCACGCAGCGCCTGCTCGAAGTGCTCCGCACTCCCGGGAAGACCCGCTGCTGAATTCATTCTTCGTATTCTCAGCCCCGGCTCTGGGACGACCCGGATGCTGCCCGGGACCATGGTCCCGGTTCTTGACGGACATCAAGCTGCGGCGGCTTGCCGCTCAGGCGGGTGCCGAATGCCGGATCAGGTGGTCAAAAGCCGACAGGGCCGCCTTGGCGCCGTCACCGGCCGCGATGACGATCTGCTTGTAGGGCACGGTGGTCGCATCGCCAGCGGCGAACACGCCGGGCAGGTTCGTGGCACCACGGGCGTCGACGATGATTTCGCCGAAGCGGCTCAGCTCTACCGTGCCGCGCAAGAACTCGGTGTTCGGCACCAGGCCGATCTGCACGAACACGCCGGCCAGGTCCACCGTCTGCTCTTCGCCGGTGCTGCGGCGCTTGAAGCGCAGGCCGTTCACCTTCTGGCCATCGCCGGTGATCTCCAGCGTCTGGGCATTCGTGTGCACGGTGACGTTCGGCAGGCTCAGCAGCTTCTTCACCAGCACGGCGTCGGCCTTCAGCTGGTCCATGAACTCGAACAGCGTCACGTGTTCGACCACGCCGGCCAGGTCGATGGCCGCCTCGACGCCGGAGTTGCCGCCGCCGATGACCGCGACCTTCTTGCCCTTGAACAGCGGGCCGTCGCAGTGCGGGCAGTAGGCCACGCCCTTGTTGCGGTATTCGGCTTCGCCGGGCACGTTGACGTTCTTCCAGCGCGCGCCGGTGGACAGGATCACGGTGCGCGCCTTCAGCTCGGCGCCGTTGGCCAGCTTCACACCCGTCATGCCGCCCGCGTTGGCCGCCGGCAGCAGCGCATCGACGCGCTGGCTGTTCATGATGTCCACGCCATAGGTGCGCGCATGCGCTTCCAGCGCGGCGGCGAACTTCGGGCCGTCGGTCTCCAGCACCGAGATGTAGTTCTCGATGGCCAGCGTGTCCAGCGTCTGACCGCCGAAGCGCTCGGCCACGATGCCGGTGCGGATGCCCTTGCGCGCCGCATACACCGCGGCCGCGGCGCCGGCCGGGCCGCCGCCGACGATCAGCACGTCGTAGGGCTCGGCCTTGGCCAGCCGCGCGGCGTCGCGCGCTGCCGCGCCGGTGTCCACCTTGGCCAGGATCTCGGCCAGTTCCATACGGCCCGAGCCGAAGGGCTGGCCGTTCAGGAACACCGCGGGCACGGCCATGATCTGGCGCTGCTCGACCTCGGCCTGGAACAGCCCGCCGTCGATGGCGGTGTGGCGGATGCGCGGATTCAGCACCGCCATCAGGTTCAGCGCCTGCACCACGTCCGGGCAGTTGTGACAGGTCAGCGACATCCAGGTCTCGAAGACGAAATCGCCTTCCAGCGCCTTGATCTGTTCGATGACATCGGCCTCCACCTTGGGCGGGTGGCCGCCGGCCTGCAGCAGCGCCAGCACCAGCGAGCTGAACTCGTGGCCCATCGGCACGGCGGCGAAGCGCAGCCCCATGTCGGTACCGGCGCGGGTGATCTGGAACGAGGGCTTGCGCGCGTCCTGGCCGTCGAAGCGCACCGTCACCTTGTCGCTCAGCGGTGCGATGTCGTTCAGCAGTTCGCGCATCTCGGCGGCGCTGGAGCTGTCGTCCAGGCTGGCCACCAGTTCGATGGGCTGCTGCAGGCGTTCGAGGTAGGCCTTCAGTTGCGCTTGGATGTTGCTGTCGAGCATGGGGGTCTCCAAAGTGGTGGGCGGGTGGGGCCCGGTCGTCAGCACCCTGCACCAGGGCGCTGGCGACAAGGCCCGAAGGACTTGTCGAAAGCCGTGGCTTTAAATCTTGCCGACCAGATCCAGCGACGGGGTCAGCGTCTTGGCGCCATCGTTCCACTTGGCCGGGCAGACCTGACCGGGGTTCTTGGCGGTGTACTGGGCAGCCTTCAGCTTGCGCAGCGTTTCCTTGACGTCACGCGCGATCTCGTTGCTGTGCACTTCGGCGGTCTTGATTACGCCTTCCGGGTTGATGACGAAGGTGCCGCGCAGCGCCAGGCCTTCTTCGGGGATGTGCACGCCGAAGGCGTTGGTCAGCGTGTGCGTCGGGTCGCCGACCAGCGGGAACTTGGCCTTGCCGACGGCCGGGCTGGTCTCGTGCCAGACCTTGTGCGAGAAATGCGTGTCGGTGGTGACGATATAGACCTCGGTCTCCAGCTTCTGGAACTCGGCATAGTTGTCCGCAGCGTCTTCCACTTCGGTCGGGCAGTTGAAGGTGAAGGCCGCCGGCATGAAGATCAGCACGGACCACTTGCCCTTCAGGCTCTGCTCGGTGACTTCGATGAACTTGCCGTTGTGGAAGGCCTGGGTCTTGAACGGCTGCACTTGGGTGTTGATCAGGGACATGCTGTTTCCTTTCGGGAGTGGGTTGGTAGTACAAAGAAAAACGCTATGGCGAGACTGTATCGATAGTCTCGATCCAATAGGGTAGAAATGATGCATCGCAGCAATCGCTGCAGGCTATCGGTGGGGGTGGGAGGCGCGCCGGACGGCGACCAGACCGGCCGCAGGACGCGGCGGAAGATGATGGTCGGGGCGAAAGGATTCGAACCTTCGACCCTCTGGTCCCAAACCAGATGCGCTACCAGGCTGCGCTACGCCCCGACGTGCCGCGGATTGTAGGCGCAGGCCTCACTGGCCCAGCACTTCGGTCGGCGCCGGCAGGCGCAACTGTTCGCAGATGGCGATGCATTGCTTGATGTGCTGCTCGCACACATAGCGCAGCGCGCCATAGGTCAGCACGGCCGACAGGCCCTGGCCGGCTATGGGCACGTACTTGACGGCCTGCTGCGCCGTCAGCCGCACGCCCACCATGCGCAGCACCGTCATCACCAGTTCGCGGGTGACGATACGGCCCACCAGCAGCGAGCCGCCGGCGGTGATGGCCTTGAACACCACCAGCCGCCGGTCAGGCGCCAGGCGCTCCACCTGCTCGGCGCTCAGGCCGAAGCGGCGGTTGATCTCGGGCAGCACCTTCAGCAGCACGCCGACGTTGGTGGCCCAGTCCACGCCCGGGATCGGCACCACCGCCACGCCAGCCGCCAGCAGCGCGCGGCGCGACACCATCTTGCGGCAGTCGCGCGCTGCCGCCTCGATCTGCGCGGGCGTGGCGGGTACCACCTGCCAGGCAGCGCTTTTCACTGTCACGCCGGGCGGTCCAGCAGCACGATGCCATCGGCGTCGGCATACAGCCAGTCGCCGGGCCGCACCCACACGCCGCGGATCTGCAGCACCACGTCGCGCTGGCCCTGGCCGGCGCGCTCGGTGGGCAGCGGCAGTGGCGCCAGCGCGCGGATGCCGATGTCGCAGACGGCCAGCTCAGCCAGGTCGCGCACGCAGCCGTCGATCACCAGCCCGGCCCAGCCGTTCTTCGCTGCGGCCGCGCCCAGGTTGCCGCCCAGCAGCGCGCGGCGCAGCGAGCCGGCGCCGTCGACCACCAGCACCCGGCCCTGCCCCGGCGATTCGACCGCGGCCTTGACCATCGAGTTGTCCTCGAAGCAGCGCACGGTGCTGACCGGGCCGTGGAAGGCGGTGCGCCCGCCGAAATCGCGGAACACCGGCGGCAGCACGCGGAAGGCCCCGCTGCTATCGCCCTTGCGGGCATCGCAGAGATCGCAGGTGGCTGGGGCTGGGTCGGTCATCGCAAGCTCCTGTTTCTTTCCGGGCACCGCGTTATAACCGCGCTGATGCGCTGTCTAGCCTTGCCGGTTGTGCAGCTGGCGGGTCTTCCCGACCATCGGTCCGGCCCATCGAACAAAGGAGAAGCACGATGCCATCGCCATCCCTCTTCGGACACCCGGGCCTGATCTGTGCCGCACTGGCGACCCTGTGCGTTTCCGTCTCGGCCCAGACCCCGCCGAAGTTCCCCGACGCGGTGGCCAGCGACCCGGTGACGATGGGCTGGATGGTCGGCTTCCCGCCGCCGCCCGACCGCATCATCCGCTGGGCCGACGGCAGCGCCTACGCCTTCCCGCAGCTGCGCTGGTCGTTCTCGCACTTCCGCCGCATGGTGCCGACGAGCAACGTCGCAAGCGGCTTGGCCGCGCCGGTGCCACTGCCGCGAGCCGAGCGCGACGACCTCGACGCGGTGAGCTTCCAGGTGCTGGGCAGCGGCCAGTCGATGACCTGGGGCCAGTCGCTGCTGGCCAACTACACCGACGGCATCGTCGTGCTGCACAAGGGCCGCATCGTCTACGAGCGCTACTTCGGCGCGCTCAAGCCCGAGGGACAGCACATCGCGATGTCGGTCACCAAGTCCTTCTTCGGCACCATCGGCGCGATGCTCGTCGCCGACGGCACGCTCGATGCCAACGCGCTGGCGTCGAAGTACGTGCCCGAGCTGAAGGACTCGGCCTTTGGCGACGCCACCGTGCGCCAGCTGCTCGACATGACCACCGGCCTGCAGTACAGCGAGAACTACGCCGATCCGAAGGCCGAAGTCTGGGACCACGTGCGCGCCGGCGGCGTGCTGCCGCGCCCGCCGGGCTGGACCGGGCCGAAGACCTTCTACGAGTTCCTGGTGACGGTGAAGAAACAGGGCAACCACGGCGAGGCCTTTGCCTACAAGACGGTGAACACCGACGCGCTAGGGTGGGTGATCGCGCGTGCGACCAACAAGTCGGTGGGTGACAACCTGCAGGACCGCATCTGGGCCAAGCTCGGCGCCGAGCAGGACGCGTACTTCAACATCGACTCGGTGGGCACCGAATTCGCGGGTGGCGGGCTCAACACCGGGCTGCGCGACCTGGCGCGCTTCGGCGAGATGATGCGCAACGACGGCCGCTTCAACGGCCAGCAGATCGTGCCGAAGGCGGTGGTCGACGACATCCGCCGCGGCGGAGACAAGGCGCATTTCGCCAAGGCCGGCTATGCGCTGCTGCCCGGCTGGAGCTACCGCAACATGTGGTGGGTGTCGCACAACGATCACGGCGCCTACAGCGCGCGCGGCGTGCACGGCCAGGTCATCTACATCGACCCGAAGGCCGAGATGGTGATCGCGCGCTACGCGTCCCACCCGCTGGCGGCCAACAGCAATTTCGACCCGACCTCGCTGCCGGCCTACCATGCGCTGGCCAGACACCTCATCGCCAATCCGCGGTAGAGGTAACCGGCCGCGGCGCGGCCTTCAGAACTCCATCTCGAGCTCGTCGATGTCCTCGGGCTCCAGCTTGGCGGCGCTGATCCACTCCTGCAGCTCGGGCATGTCCATGATGCGCTGACAGTAGGCGGCGCAGGCCTTGTCGCTCACGCGCACGTCATAGGTGCGCAGACGGGTCACGACCGGTGCATACATCGCATCGGCCATGCCGCGCTCGCCGAACAGATAGGGCCCGCCATAGGCGCTGAGGCATTCCTTCCAGATCTCCAGCACGCGCTCGATGTCGCTCTGCGCGCGGCTCCAGACCTTGTAGTTCGGGAAATGTCCCTTCAGGTTCATCGGCAGCGCCGAGCGCAGCGAGACGAAGCCCGAGTGCATCTCGCCGCACACCGCGCGGCAATGGGCACGCGCCGCCCGGTCGGCCGGCAGCAGCCCGGCCTTGGGCCGGATCTCGTGCAGGTATTCGCCGATGGCCAGCGTGTCCCAGACCTTCACGCCCTGATGGCGCAGGCAAGGCACCAGCATCGACGGCGCCAGCAGCAGCATTTCGGCGCGCACGCCGGGGTCGTCCGGGCCAAGGATGATCTCCTCGAAGTCCAGCCCGGCAAAGCGCGCCAGCAGCCAGCCGCGCAGCGACCAGGAAGAGTAGTTCTTGCTGCTGATGGTCAGGGTGGTCTTCGGCATGGTGCACTCCGGCGGGCAGTCCAGCGTACTTCGCAAGCGCTGTGCCAGCTTGGTGCATCGGCATGGTCCGTTCCTTGCCTTTCCCGGATCGACCGCCTTGCTCCCGGGCCTGAACCGGCGCACCCACCTCGATGCTTTACCACGCGTACCAGTTGCAGAGCGATTGGCTCGGCCCGCTTCAGACGGCTGCCGGGCACGGCGCCGGCTGGCTGAACAGCCCCTATGCGCTGCCCTGGCGCAATGCCACGCTAAACGCGCTGGCCGCAGGCTGGGAGGTGTTCTCGCGGCTGCGGCTGACCCACGAGCGGCCCGACTTCGGCATCGATTCGGTGCAGGTCGGTGAGCGCAGCGTGCCCGTGCTGGAAGCCGCCGTGCACCGCAGGCCCTTTTGCACGCTGCTGCGCTTCATCCGCGACGATCTGGGCGATCAGCCCAATGAGGAGCGGCCGCGCGTGCTGATCGTGGCGCCGCTGTCCGGGCACTTCGCCACTTTGCTGGCCGACACGGCGCGCACGCTGCTGGCCGACCACGACGTGTACATCACCGACTGGCACAACGCCCGGCAGGTGCCGCTGCACGCGGGCCGCTTCGGGCTGGACGAATACGTGCAGTACCTGATCGGCTTCATCGAGCTGCTGGGCCCAGGCACCCACCTGGTGGCGGTGTGCCAGCCCTGCGTGCCGACGCTGGCGGCGGTGGCGCTGATGGCGCAGCGCAACCACCCTGCGCAGCCGCGCAGCATGACGCTGATGGCTGGCCCGATCGACTGCCGCGTGAATCCGACGCAGGTGAACGAGCTGGCCACCGGCAAGCCGATCGATTGGTTCGAGCGCAACCTGATCAGCCACGTGCCGTGGCGCTACCCCGGCGCGTTCCGGCGGGTGTATCCGGGCTTCCTGCAACTGACGGCGTTCATGAGCATGAACCCGCAGCGCCATCAGCAGGCCTTCCGCGACCTGTACCGGCACCTGGTGGCCGGCGAGCACGACGCCGCGTCGGCCACGAAGCGCTTCTACGACGAATACTTCGCCGTCAACGACCTGCCCGCCGAGTTCTACCTGGAAACGGTGCAGCGCGTGTTCCAGGAGTTCGACCTGGCGCGGGGCAAGCTCACCGTGCAGGGCGAAACGGTGGAGCCGGCGGCCATCCGCCGCACCGCGCTGTTCACCGTGGAGGGCGAGCGCGACGACATCTGCAGCATCGGCCAGACCGTAGCCGCGCACGACCTGTGCTCGGGCATCCGCCCCTACATGAAGAGCCACCATGTGCAGGTGGGCGTGGGCCACTACGGCGTATTCAGCGGCCGCCGCTGGCAGCAGCAGATCTACCCGCGCGTGCGCGAGATGATCCACGACATGCACTGATTCAGAGGCCCAGGTCGCTCAATCCCGGGTGCTCGTCCGGCCGACGGCCCAGCGGCCAGCGGAACAGGCGTTGCGCCTCGCTGATGGGCAGGTCGTTGATGCTGGCGAAGCGCCGCTGCATCAGGCCCTGGGCATTGAACTCCCAGTTCTCGTTGCCGTAGCTGCGGTACCAGTGGCCGGAATCGTCGTGCCACTCGTAGGCGAAGCGCACCGCGATGCGCGCGCCGCCGAAGGCCCACAGCTCCTTGATCAGCCGGTAATCGAGTTCGCGTGCCCACTTGCGCTGCAGGAACTGCCGCACCTGTTCGCGGCCCACCGGAAACTCGGCGCGGTTGCGCCAGACCGTGTCCTGCGTGTAGACGCCGGCCACGCGGTCGGGATCACGGCTGTTCCAGGCATCCTCCGCGCCACGCACCTTGAGCGTGGCACTCTCCTGCGTGAACGGCGGCAGCGGCGGCCGCGTGTCCATCAATAGGTCTTGTAGGGCAGGAACTTGCCGCTCATCGTGATGCTGACGCGGTCGCCCTTCGGATCGGCTTCGCGCTGCAGGTCCATGCGGAAGTCGATGGCGCTCATGATGCCGTCGCCGAACTCCTCGTGGATCAGCTCCTTGAAGGTGGTGCCGTAGACGCTGACCAGCTCGTAGAAGCGGTAGATCAGCGGGTCGGTGGGCACACTGGTCGGCAGGCTGCCCTTGTAGGGCACGACTTTCAGCCACTGCGCCTCGGCTTCGCTCAGGTCGAAGATCTTGGCCAGCGTGGCCGCCTGCGTATCGTCGAAGGTCATCTGGCCCAGGCAGCCGGCGGTGACCCATTCCTTGCTCAGGCCCACCTGCGTGGCCACGTCGGACCACTTGATGCCCTTGGCCACCTTGGTGGCGATGATCTTCTCGGTGACGTCGATGCGGTTCATGCGATTCTCCTCAGGGGAACGGGTTGGACGGGGGCAGGCTCGGGGTCGCTCAGGCCGGGGCTCACCTCGGCGGGCTGCGCCGGCGCGCGGCCGTGCGACAGATCCTTCGAGCGCGACACCAGGAAGTCGACCAGGTGGTTGCGGATGCGGTAGTACTGCGGGTCGTGGTGCAGCGTGGCGCGCTGTCGTGAGCGCGGCATCGTGTTCTTCACGATCTCGGCCACGCGGGCGCGCGGCCCGTTGCTCATCAGCAGGATGCGGTCGGCCAGCAGGATGGCCTCGTCCACGTCGTGCGTGATCATGAACACCGTCTGCTGCGTCTCGGCGCAGATCTTCAGCAGCTCGTCCTGGATCGAGCCGCGCGTCAGCGCGTCCAGCGCGCCGAAGGGCTCGTCCAGCAGCAGCATCTTCGGCTGGATGGCGAAGGCCCGCGCAATGCCCACGCGCTGCTTCATGCCGCCGGACAGCTGCGAGGGCTTCTTGTCGATGGCCGAAGCCAGGCCCACCATGTCCACGTACTTCTCGACCTGCGCGTTCACCTGCGCAGCCGACCAGTCGGGCCACTTGCTGCGCACCGCGAAGGCGATGTTCTTGCGCACGCTCAGCCAGGGCATCAGCGCATGGCCCTGGAAGACCACGCCGCGCTCCAGGCTGGGGCCGGCGACCTCGCGGCCGTCCATGAACACATAGCCTTCGCTGGCGCTTTCCAGCCCGGCCAGCACGTTCAGGATGGTGGTCTTGCCGCAGCCGCTGTGGCCGATGATGACCACGAACTCGCCGCGCCGCATGCCGAAGTTGACGCTGTCGAACACCGGCTCGGCCGCGCCCGGGTAGGTCTTGGCCAGGCCCTCGACGCGTAGGGTGTCAGGGGTTTCAGTCGACATAGGTCACTGCCTTCTGCAGACGCGCGAACATCAGGTCCAGCAGCATGCCCACCACGCCGATCATCAGGATCGCGAAGATCACGTTCGGCAGCGACAGGTTGTTCCACTCGTTCCACACGAAGTAGCCGATGCCGGTGCCGCCGACCAGCATCTCGGCGGCCACGATCACCAGCCAGGCGATGCCCATGCTGATGCGCATGCCGGTCAGGATGGTGGGCGCCGCCGCCGGCAGGATCACCTCGAAGGCGCGGCGCAGCGGCTTGACTTCCAGCGTGCGCGCCACGTTCAGCCATTCGCGGCGCACGCCGGCCACGCCGAAGGCGGTGTTCAGCAGCATCGGCCAGACGCTGCAGATGAAGATGACGAAGATGCCGCTGATGTTGCTGTCCTTGATGGTGTACAGCGCCAGCGGCATCCAGGCCAGCGGCGAGATCGGCTTGAGCACCTGGATGAACGGATCCAGCGCGCGATAGATCAGCGGGCTCATGCCGATCAGGAAGCCCAGCGGAATGGCCACCAGCGCCGCCAGGCCGAAGCCCAGCGCGACGCGCCCCAGCGAATAGGCCAGCTGCAGCCCGATGCCCTTGTCGTTGGGGCCGTTGTCGTAGAAGGGGCTGGCCAGCTGGGTGGCGATGGCCGCGCCCATCTGCTGCAGCGTCGGGAAGCCGGACTTGGCAGCATCGGCGCCGCCCCCGCTGACATCCTTGCCCAGCAGCTTGGCGTACTCGATCTCCTCGGCCGTCATGGCCGCCTTCGGCGCGGCTGGCGCCGCGCCGCCGGTGGTGGCCAGGTGCCACACCAGCAGCAGCAGCGCCAGGATCAGCAGCGACAGCGTCGCCGAGCGCAGCGCCGGGGAACGCAGGCCGTTCATCAAGCCGCCTTGGCCACCGCGAAGGTCTTCAGGTAATCGTCCGGTTTGGCCGGGTCGAACACCTTGCCCATGATCGTGAACTTGGGGAAGGCGCCGTCCGGCGGCGTCTGGCCTAGTTCCTTCATGGTCTTCTTCGCATCGGTCAGCAGGAACACCTTCTCGGCGATGGCCTTGTAGTCGACATCGCCCTTCACGTAGCCCCAGCGCTTCATCTGCGTCAGCATCCACACGGCCATGCTCTGCCAGGGGATCGGGTCGAAGTCGATGCGGTCGGGCACGTTCTGCACCTTGCCCAGGCCGTCGGCGAACTTGCCGGTCAGCACCTGCTGCACCACGGTCTCGGGCTGGTTCAGGTAGGCCGCCGGCGAGATGACTTTGGCGATCAGCTCGCGGTTGTCGGCCTTGCGTGCCATGGCCGCCGAGGTGAGCACCGCGCGGTACAGCGCGGCGAAGCTGTTCGGGTGCTTCTGGATGAACTCGGCGCTGGTGCCGAAGGCGCAGCAGGGGTGGCCGTTCCACAGCTCCTTGGTCAGGATGTGCAGGAAGCCCAGCTCCTCGTAGACCGCGCGCTGGTTGAAGGGGTCGGGGCCCAGGTAGCCATCGATGTTGCCGGCGCGCAGGTTGGCCACCATTTCCGGCGGCGGCACCACGCGGATCTGGATGTCGGTGTCGGGGTTCAGCCCGGCTTCGGCCACGTAGTAGCGCAGCAGGAAGTTGTGCATGCTGTACTCGAAGGGCACGGCAAACTTGAAGCCCTTCCACAGCTTGGGATCACGCTTGTCCTTGTGCTTGTTGGCCAGCGTGATGGCCTGGCCGTTGGTGTTCTGGATGGTGGCCACGTGCATCGGCGTGGCCGTGGAGCCCAGGCCCATGCTGATGGCCAGCGGCATCGGGCTCAGGAAGTGCGTGGCGTCGTACTCCTTGTTCAGCATCTTGTCGCGGATCAGCGCCCAGCCGGCCGTCTTGACCACCTCGACGTTGAGCCCCTGCTTGCTGTAGAAGCCCAGCGGGTGGGCCATGATCAGCGGCGTGGCGCAGGTGATGGGGATGAAGCCGATCTTCAGGTCCTTCTTCTCGGGCGCGTTCTTCTCCTGCGCCATGGCCTGCAGGCTGGCAATGGGCAGCACGCTGCCGATGGCGGCCATGGCCGTGCGCCGACCCACCGCGCGCAGGAACCTGCGGCGCACCGCGTCCTGCGGGAACAGCGCCTTCATCAGCGTGGCCTGCACGAATTCGTTCGAGTAGGTCTCGAACTCGGCACTGTCGCTGCGCTGGCGCAACGTAGCCGCCGCGTGCTCGGCCTCGTTGGCATGCACGCCGCAGCTGCAGCTCAGGCGCAACGGGCGGTCGGCGTCGTAGGGGTCGAAGTAGTCGCTCATCGGGCTTCCTTGCAGGGCAGTGCGTGCCCATGAAATCTAGACACCCAAGGCCGTACGCAACATCGATGCCCGCAGGCTCTTGTTGTAGGGCTGGCCCTACACGGGCGGCGGCTGCCGGCGCATGGCGTACAGCGCCAGCTCCACGTCGTTGCGGGTGCCGGTCTTGTCCAGGATGCGCGCGCGGTAGGTGCTGACGGTGTTGGACGACAGGCTCAGCGCCCGGGCGATCTCGCCCACGCTGTGGCCCTGCGCCAGCCGCTCGAAGACCTGCAACTCGCGGTGCGACAGCAGCTCGTCCAGCGCCATTTCACCCTGCCCCGGGCCCAGCGCGGCGGCCAGCAGCTCGGCCACCGGCGCGGTGATGAAGCGCTGGCCACTGGCCACGCGGCGCACCGCGGCGGTGATCTGCTCGGAATCGGCGCTCTTGTTCAGGTAGCCGGCCGCGCCCAGCTTCAGGCTGCGTACGGCGTACTGCCGGTCGGGATAGGTGCTGAGCATCAGCACCGGCAGCTTCGGATGTTCGGTGCGCGCCTGGCGCAGCACGTCCAGGCCGTCGCGGCCGGGCAGCGCGATGTCCAGCAGCAGCACGTGGATGTCGCCCTGGCGCAGGCGCTGCAGCGCGCTGGGGCCGTCGGCCGCCTCGGCCACCACCTCGATGTCGGCCGCCTCGGCCAGCGACTGGCGGATACCCTGGCGCACGATCATGTGGTCGTCGCAGATCAGCACGCGGATCATGCGGCAGGCACCGTCAAGGGCATCACCAGCCGCACTCGCGTGCCCTGCCCCGGCGCGCTGTCGATGCCGACGCGGCCGCCGTACTGCGCGGCCCGTTCGTGCATGCCCATCACACCGTAGCTGCGCGGCGCAGCCAGGCGCTCGGCGGTGGTGCCGACGCCGTCGTCGCGCACCTCCAGGTACAGCACCGGGTCGGGCGGGTCGTCGACGGTGATGCGGATCCACAGGCGCCGCGCCTGCGCGTGCCTCGCCACGTTGGACAGGATCTCCTGGAACATGCGGAACACGGCAATCGCCAGCCCGCCTTCCGGCGGTGGCACGCCGGCAGCCACGTGAAGCTGCAGCTCGGCCTGCAGCTCGCTGGCCTCGATGAATTCCTGCGCCTGCCATTCCAGCGCCGCCCACAGGCCCTGGTGGTCCAGGATGCTGGGCCGCAGGTCGGTGATGATGCGGCCCAGGTTCAGCACCGCGGTGTCGATCAGCCGGCCCATGCCCTGGCTCTTGGCCTGCAGCGGCGAGTCCTCGGGCAGCCGACGCGCCAGCCAGTCGGTGTCCATCTTCAGGGCCACCAGCTGCGCGCCCAGCTCGTCGTGGATCTCGCGGGCAATGCGCGTGCGCTCCTGCTCGCGCACGGCTTCCGCATGGTTGGCGCGCTCGCGCAGCCGCGCCAGCGCGTCACTCAGCTGGCGGGTGCGCGCGGCGACGCGCGCTTCCAGCTCGTCGTTGGTCCGGCGCAGCAGCGCCTCGGCGCGCTTACGCTCGCCGATGTCGACGAAGCTGACCACCGCGCCCACCGTGCGCCCCTGCTGGCGAAGCGGCGTGCTGGCGTATTCGGCATGGAAGGGCGTGCCATCGGCGCGCCACAGCACCTCGTCGTCGATGCGGCAGGCCGCATCCAGGCGGAAGGCCTTGAAGATCGGGCAGTCGCACTCCGGGTAGTGGCGCCCGTCCGCATGGGTGTGGTGCACCAGCTCGTGCATGTTGCGGCCCAGCACCGTTTCGGTGCTGTGGCCCAGCAGGCGCAGCGCCGCGGGGTTTACGAAGGTGCAGCGGCCTTCCAGGTCGATGGCGAAGATGCCCTCGCCGATGCTGTGCAGCAGCAGCGAATGGGCGTCGTCGGTGCGGGGCTCCATGCCAGTGCACGCCGCAAAGGGCGTGCCACCGGCTGGGCGCTCAGCTGCCCTGGCGGCGCAGCGCGGCCTCGCGGATGGCGCCCAGCGTGGTGCGCGAGGTGATCACGTCGGCGTCCAGCTTCAGGTGGATCAGCGTCGGCGTGCCCGCCTCCAGCGCCGCAGCGAAGGCCGGCTCGAAGCCGGCGGTGCGGTCGACGAAGTGCGCCTGCCAGCCATAGGCCCACGCCAGCGCCGCGAAATCGGGATTGAACAGGTCGCTGCCGCTGACGCGCCCGGGGTACTCGCGCTCCTGGTGCATGCGGATGGTGCCGTAGCTGCCGTTGTCGACCACGATGCTGATCAACTTGCGTGCGCCGTAGCCGGTGGCGGTGGCCAGCTCCTGCCCGGTCATCAGGAAGTCGCCGTCGCCGGCCACGTTGACCACCGTGCGCTGCGGGTACAGCAGCGCCGCGGCCACCGCCGCGGGTACGCCATAGCCCATGGCGCCGCTGGTGCAGGCCAGCTGCGTGCGCCCATGGTGCTGCAGGCCGTGGTAGCGCACGTAGCGGTGTAGCCAGCCGCTGTAGTTGCCGGCGCCGTTGGTGTAGACGGTGTCGGCCGGCGCCAGGCGCTGCACGGTCTTCATCACCACCGCCAGATCCATCGGTTCGACGGCGGGCGCCTGGTGGTTAGCCTCGTAGTCGGCATGGGCGTCTTGTGCCCATTCGACCCACGGCACGCTGGTCGGCGCGGCCAGCGTCTCCAGCGCCTTGGCGGCGCAGGCCATCGAGGCCTGCAGCATCAGGTCGGCGGCGTAGACGCGGCCCAACTCCTCCGGCCCGGCATGCACGTGCACCAGCTTCTGCGCCGGACGCGGCGCCTGCAGCAGCGTGTAGCCGCCGGTGGTCATCTCGCCCAGTCGCACCCCCAGCGCGATGATCAGGTCGGCATCGCGCACCCGCGCCGCCAGCTTAGGGTTGATGCCGATGCCCACGTCGCCGGCATACAGCGGGTGGCGGTTGTCGAAGGTGTCCTGGAAGCGGAAGCCGCAACCCACCGGCAGTTGCCAGTTCTCGGCAAAGCGCTGAAGCGCGTTGGCGGCCTCGGCATCCCAGCCGCTGCCGCCGGCAATCAGCAGCGGCCGCT
>JAFLDH010000004.1 GCA_017302505.1 Burkholderiales bacterium | reverse complement strand
GATGCGCGTCAGCGCCGGGCGTGGCGGCTCCTGCGGGACGGGCGCGGGCAGGTTCGGCGTGCCCGGCGGCATCACGCCCGAGGCGGATGAGCGCAATGCGGGAGGCGGTGGCGCAGGTGGCAGCGGCAGGCTGGCTGCGGATGGCATGGCCGGCGGTGCCGCGGGTGGCGGTGGCGCAGGTAAGGGCGCTGGTGGCTGCGGTGGGACGGTCGATGTCAGCCGCTGCTCCAGGTCCGCGAAGCGCTTCATCGTCTGCGCCTCGAAGGCCTGGCGCGCCTTGTTCAGACGGTCCTGTTCCTCGCGCTCGCTCTCGTACTGCGCGAGCTTGCTGCCGGCAGTGCCGACCCACTGGTCCACCGGGTTGACCTGTTGCCCCGGCGGCATCACGCCGAGGTTGGTGACGGCGCTCGGGGCTGCACCGGCCTGCCTTGCATTGGGATCCTTCGGCCCGTGGTCGGTGGAGGCGAAGATCAGCCACAGCAACCCTACGCCACTGGCGAGGATGGCGGCCAACAGAGCGTACTGGCGCTGCCTGGGCGACAGCCGATCGAGCGCACCGCGAAGCGCAGCGGGAGGCCTGGCAGCCGGGCCTCTCATCGTTCGGCTCCCCGCCGGATCACGAACACGCTCGTGCTCTCGCCCGGCCGCAGGTTGTGCTGCTCAACCGCCACGCCGACCACCTGTGCGCCTTCACGGTCGAACTCCGCTTCGGCCAGCACCATCGCTGCCACGCCGACGTTGTGCAGCAGGTACTTCTCACCGACCAGGCCGCGGCCTTCGTAGCGCCGCAGCAGCGCGAACTTGGTCTCGGGCCACAGCTGCATCGGTTGGTTGATCTCGTCGACGCGGATGTCGCCGGGCACGCGCCCCGAGGCCATCGCCACCAGCATCGCCTTCATCGCGCGCACGTGGTGAGCGGAAGGGCCGAGCGGGCCCAGTGACTGCTGCGCGCTCGTCGATGCCGGCGGCACCTGGCGCAGCGTCCTGTCGCGGATGACGATGGTGTCGGCCGGCGTGTCCGAGCGGCGCAGCACCAGGGTGTAGGTCGCCTGGGCGGAGGAGATGAACAGGTTCACCGGCTTGGCCGATTCCCCCACGGGCCGGATGTAGATCTCGCCCTTGTCGCGGTCGCACTCCAGCACGATCTCGCCGCCGGGGTTGACGGCGGGTGTGGCGACTACCGCGCCCGGAGATGCCGGCAGGCCGCCGCCGCAGTTGCTGGAATGGATGTTGCCGAACACGTCCGTGATCGGCGCCCCTTCGATGCGGATGCGCGTGGCTTCCTTGATCGACAGGATGGCTTCCACCGCGACGCCGTCGCGCGCGTCCAGTACCTGCAGCGCATGGGCTGGCGACGCGGTCCATGCCGCGACCAGCAGTGCACCCAGCGCGGCCGGCACACTTGGCCTACAGGCCCGCCGCACGCCGAAGCTACTTGCCCACATTGGGAACCTCCTTGAAGGTCTTCAGGTGCATGCGCCCACCGCGGTAGCTGAACTCGACCAGGTAGGCCTTCAGGTCATTGGCGGTCTCCAGGCTGTTGACGACAGTCCGCAGGCGGCCGCGCACGACCACGGTCTGCGTGTCCTCGCTCGGCACCAGTTGCTGCGGCATGAAGAAGGTGCTGGCGTTGATGCGCTTCAGGCGCGCGGCCTCCAGTTCCTGCCGCGTCTTCAGCTCGCCGTGCTGCTCGGGCTCGACGTAGCCGAGCAGGATGTCCTTCTTCCAGTCCACCGACGCCGGTGTCACGTCGAGCACCAGCCAGGCGATGAAGGTGCCCATCTGTTCCAGGTACTCGCTGCTGGCCCTGTCGCGCGTGACCCAGAACGTCTTGTTGACCGACGGCGGCACCACCACCGTGCGTACGCTGCCCAGCAGATTCAGGATGACCACCAGCGCCAGCAACTGGCCGCCGGCCAGCACGCCCACCGTCAGGGCCAGGCCCCGGTTGCGCCGGCGCATGTCCTTGATGTCGCCGTTCAGGCGTTCGAAGTCCATGGGGTGCTCCGGTCAGCTCAGCCCACCATGCGGCGGATGTGCGACGGCGGCGTGGCGCGCATCGCGGTGATCGGGCTGGTGGGCAGGTGCCAGTACAGCCAGTGCATCGCGAAGGCCGGGTGCTTGTCGGCCTTGATGCGGGCGATCCAGCGCGAAGTGAACAGGCCCGCGGCGATGCACAGCGCGAAGGACAACTTCGAGCCCGACAGGTAGCCGATGAACAGGCCGAAGAGCAGCGGCGCGGCCACGTCCACGTCCCAGAAGCCGATCTTCCACTGGTCATCCAGACGGCGCGGGATGTAGGTGTCGGCGTGCATGAGGCCCCCGGGTGCGTGGAACGCTGCCGGCTCAGATGACCGCGCCCATGATGGCGCCGGCAATCACCAGCCCAACGGCGGCGAAGATGGCCAGGCCGACGTAGAACAGCACCGGCCCGAAGTTGCGCAGCGCCGACAGCGAGATCAACGCGACCACGAAGCCGACGAAGCCGACCAGGGCCTTGATGCCCGGCCCGAGCGCGGCGATCTGCGCCAAAGCCGCGGTCATCGGCCCTGCTATGCCGACGAAGCCGACCAGGTCCAGGGCGTGGCCGGGAAAGGCAACCCCCAGCCCCAGGACGAGCAGCCCGAAGAGGGCGACGATCGTCAAGGGCCGGCGGGGCGAATTGCGAAGCTGTGAAGCCGAAGCTAGAGTGGCGGTGCTCATGAAGTCCTCCAGAAGTGATTCGAGTGTGGGATGGATGTGCGATGGGTCGGGCCGCGAGCGGCGAGGTGCGAGCAGGTTCGGAAACGGCTGGGTGGCGCGTAGGTGCGTTGAAGTCATGGCGACACCCTTGCGGCGAGCAAGAACGGCATGGCGCTGCGCGCGACCGCCGATCCATCGCCGTTGAACGCAGGCACGCCGAGTACCGGTGATGTCTGCGCGGGCAGCTTCCGGTACACCTTCCAGGCGTACCCCGCGCGGGCTGCGGCGCAGGCCTCACCCTTGAGCTGGGAACACGCGGCGTTGTAGGCGCCGACAGCATCCCAGGTGGCGCCGCGGCGCGCGAAAGCGTCGGCCAGCAGCCAGGCCCCGACCTGAATGTTGGTGCACGGCTCATAGAGCTGCGACTCGCTGATGCCGTGGCGGGCCAGCGTGCCCAGGTGCGAACTGTTGATCTGCATGAGCCCGATGTCGTAGGACCCGGTGCGCTGCAGGTGCGAGCGGTTCACAGCCCGCGGATTCAGATTCGATTCGACCCGCGCGATGGCATAGAGCAGATCGGCCGCGACGCCATAGTGCTGCGCTGCCTGCTCCCAGCAGGCCCGGGCCTGCAGCGGCATGCACAGCGAAAGAACCCATCCGGCAAGGAACAGCAGGCGCATGGCACAACCCGTCGCGAAATTCGAGACATCGACAACGCCCGCGGGCAACAAGGCACCAGGCGGGCAACGAGGTCGGGACCGGAGATCCGGCCAGGGTCGGGTTCGGGTGGGCCGGGCAGCGTGCCGGCAGGGTCAGGTCGGGTGGTGATGCGGGTGGCCAGCAGCGGCCGGCATTCGGCAGTTCAGGCGGGGCGGGGCAGGCGACATCGCACGGCCCGCTCGGCCATGTTGAGCCGGGCCTGCCGCAGCACCAAGGCGTCCGCGTCGCGGAACTGACGGCAAAGCGCCACGCACGCGGTGGTTAGCTGGTCGAGCTGGAACTTCGGGTTCGGGTGGCGGTTGGCCGGTGAGCGCTGCACGGCCAGCAGCAGGTCGTACTGCTGGCGCCACATCGACTCGCGCCGCCGCGGCGTCAGCGGCGAGCGCAGCACGAGTTGTGTGCCCAGGAAGTCGAAGATGCGCGTGGCCGCATCGTCATGCAGGAACACCAGCGACACGCAGGCGCTGATCAGGTCCGGAAAGCGGAAAGTCGGCGAGACGTTGTCTTCGCTGCGCAGCAGGCCGTAGAGCCACTCGTGCTCCTCGAGCCAGAGGCGGGTCTCGATGGTGTCTGGGTGCTCGGCATCCAGCGAGCATCGGCCGACTTGCGCGGCGTGATCCTGACGGGCGGTAGGCAGGGCGGAGAACATGGCGCTTCCCTCGGTTCGGTACTGCCGCGCAGAACTGTTGAGCGCGTGACCGGTAGGGTAGGACTCAGGTTTGGAGAGCGCTGCGCGGAATGGGGCGTTTTTGACGAGGCTTTCGAGACCAGACGGGTAAATCGGCGAGGTACATCCTCGGGGAGTTCGACGACTGAATTGGGTAGAGTTCATCACATGGAGACCCAAATTCAATGAGGCTGGTCCGAAACGCCGGAAATGACCGAGTTCTTGACCTGATCCAGGCGCACCTGGCGCCCGGCCGCCGGCTGGACCTGATGTCCGGTGCCGCGTCGTTGTTTGCTTTCGAGGCCATCCGCGCCACGGCAGTAGCCCTGGCGGACACCCGGTGGATCGTGCCCGGCTCGGGTGCCGACTTGGCGCTGCTCGGCGGCGACGCCGACCGGCCAGCGCGCAACCGTCTGCAGGCTGCCCATGTGGCGCGGCAAATGGCCGAATGGCTGCGTCAGGCTGCCGAAGTTCGCGCTGCCACCGGCTCCATCCCGCAAGGCCTGGCCGTGATTCGCGACGACCAGGGTGTGGCCGTGCAGGCGGTCCACGGCTCGTTCGGCATGTCTACCGACGGCCTCGGCCTGACGCCCGGCAACCCGCTGGCCTTCATCCAGGCGGCGGAGTCGGCCACCGAAAGCCAGATGCTCGGGCAGTGGTTTGACGCCCAATGGGCGGCGCTGGGTCACCGCGGCGACGACAAGGCGCAACTGCTGGCCCAACTCGAATCGCTGGCGGCGCCGCGCGACGCGGCCAGCGTCTATGCAGCGGTGCTGTTCCACCTGCTGCAGCGCGACGGGCAGGAAATGGACGAAGACCGCATCGTCAAGGCGGCGACTGGCATTCGCAACACGGTGGTCTGGAAGAAGCTCTACAAGTTCCAGCGAGACGGCGTCGTGGGTGCCATCGACAAGCTCGACCGCTTCGGCGGCTGCATCATTGCCGACAGTGTGGGCCTGGGCAAAACTTTCGAGGCGCTCGCGATCATCAAGTACCACGAGCTGCGCAACGACCGCGTGCTCGTGCTTGCGCCCAAGCGCCTGCGCGACAACTGGACGCTGTACAAAGCCAACGACCAGCGCAACGTGCTCGCGTCTGACCGCCTCAACTACGACGTGCTGAACCACACCGACCTGTCGCGCGACGGCGGCTTGTCGGGCGACATCGAACTCGGCCACGTGAACTGGGGCAACTACGACCTCGTGGTCATCGACGAGTCGCACAACTTCCGCAACAAGAAGTCGCCCAAGCAAGGCAACGAGACGCGCTACGACCGGCTGATGCGCCGCATCATTCGCGAAGGCGTCAAGACCCGTGTGCTGATGCTGTCGGCCACGCCCGTCAACAACCGGCTGGCGGACCTGCGCAACCAGATTGCCTTTGTCACCGAAGGCGACGACACAGCGCTGTTCGACCACGGCATCGCCAGCATCGACAGCACCACGCGCCGGGCGCAGAAGGCCTTCAACCGCTGGCTCGAACTGCCGGAGGACGAGAAGACGCCTGCGCTGCTGGTGGACATGCTGGGCTTCGACTACTTCACGCTGCTGGACCACCTGACGATCGCGCGATCCCGTCGCCACATCGAGAAGTACTACGGCATCGAAGAGACGGGCCGTTTCCCCAGCCGCCTGCGGCCCATCAACATCAAGGCCGACGTCGACCGGGCCGGCGAGTTCCGCCCGATCAAGGAGATCAACCTCGAGATCCGGCGGCTCAAGCTGGCCAGCTACGCGCCGCTGCGCTACGTCAAGGAAGGCCGGCTCGCGGCCTACGACCAGAAGTACAGCACCGCCATCCGCGGCGGCGAGAGCATCTTCCGCCAGGTCGACCGCGAAGAGAGCCTCATCCACCTGATGCGCGTGAACCTGCTCAAGCGCATGGAAAGCTCGGTCTACTCCTTTGCACTCACGGTGGGCCGCCAGCTGAAGGACGTGGACGCCACGCTGGCACGGCTGGCCGCCTACAAGGCCGGCACCGAGGGCGAGGCTGGCGAATTCGAGGAAATCGACATTGCCGATGTCGATGTGGACGATCCGCTGTTCGAGCCGCTGCTGGTCGGCCGCAAGGTCAAGGTATTGCTCGGCGACCTGGACCTCGCCCGCTGGCGCCAAGACCTCACCGAGGATCGCAACCGCCTGGCCACGCTGCACGCCGCAGCCCTGCAGGTCGACGCCGGCCGCGATGACAAGTTGCTGAAGCTGCAAGAACTCATCGCCGAAAAGGTGCGCAACCCGATCAACGCCGGCAACCGCAAGCTGATCGTGTTCACGGCGTTTGCAGACACGGCCGGCTACCTGTACGAGCACCTGGCCGGCTGGGCCTGCGACCAGCTCGGCATCAACAGCGCGCTGGTCACCGGCTCCGGCGGCAACCAGACCACGATGCCCGGGCTGCGCCGCGACCTTGGCAGCATCCTCACCACGTTCTCGCCCCGGTCCAAGGAACGCCCGGCGGCGCTGGCCGACGAGGGCGAGCTCGACCTGCTGATCGCCACCGACTGCATCAGCGAGGGTCAGAACCTGCAGGACTGCGACTGGCTCGTCAACTACGACATCCACTGGAACCCGGTGCGCATCATCCAGCGCTTCGGCCGCATCGACCGCATCGGCTCGCCCAACACCAGCATCCAGCTGGTGAACTTCTGGCCCAACATGGAGCTGGAGGAATACATCAACCTCGAGCAGCGGGTCAGCGGCCGCATGGTGCTGCTGGACGTGTCGGCCACCGGTGAAGAAAACCTGATCGAGCAGCAGTCGGGCGATCCGATGAACGACCTGGAGTACCGGCGCAAGCAGTTGCTGAAGCTGCAGGACGCGGTCATCGACCTGGAAGACCTGTCCAGCGGCGTGTCGATCACCGACCTGACCTTGACCGACTTCCGCATCGACCTCGCCCGCTACCTGAAGGCGCACCCTGGCAAGCTCGAAGCCATGCCCTTGGGCGCCAGCGCCGTCGTCACCACGACCGAGGCTGACCTGCCCGCGGGCATCCTGTTCTGCCTGCGCGCCGAAGGTGCCGCCGCCGAGCGCGCGGTCGATCCGGGCTACCCCTTGGCTCCTGTGTATCTGGTGCACCTGTCCGACGGCGGCAGCGTGCTGCTGCCCTACACCCAGGCCAAACACGCACTTGACCGCTTCAAGCGCCTGTGCGTGGGCCGGGAACTGCCCGACGCGGTGGCCGTGGCTCGATACGGCAAGCACACCCGCCAGGGAGCCGACATGCGCCAGGCCCAGGGCCTGCTGGCGGCCGCGGTGTCGTCAGTGGTGGGCAAGAGCGCGGAGCGCGCCGTCGCCAGCCTGTTCGACCCCGACGGCACACATGCGCTCAAGGGCGAGTTCGCCGGCATGAACGACTTCGAGGTGTTGGCTTACCTGGTGGTGCTGCCCGGGCACGACGCCGCAACCGCCGGCCCGGCCGATGGGGCGTGACTTCGCGGGCGCGCCAGGGCATGACGGTCGATGAGTTCCTTCAGATGCTGGAGCTGCCCGATGCCACCCGGGTGCAGCAGCGTGTGCCCAAGAAGCTGCTGGTCGAACATGGCGCGGCGACGCCGCATGACAAGCGCCTCATCCAGGACGGCATCGACGAAATCACCTGGCTCGCATCGCTGAAGCCGCACCTGACCGGCGTGCCGGCGTACGAGGACGAGCACCGCCACTACCGCGAGGTGGCGGTGCTGAGCCTGACCCTCCGCGCAGGCACCCGGCCCGCGCGGCTGGTGGAACTGCTGCACCGCGCCGTGCCGCACCCGGTGCTGCTGGCAACGATGGTGGACCAGACCTTGAGCCTGTCGGTCGCGCACCTGCGCAAGTCGCAGACTGAAGGCCACCAGACCGTGCTCGACGGGCCGCTGCTGTCGGTGGTGATGCCTGCCGATGGTGGTGAACCCGCCTTCCGCGCGGCGCTATCGCTCGCTGTGCTGCCCCGCTCGGACCTATACGCGCTGGTGCAGGGCTGGATGGACACGCTCGCCGCCCTGGACGTGGCGCAGGAGACCGGGTCCTTCCGGCCCAGCGCCAGCCGCGAGCAGGCCGCTGCACGGCACGCCGCGCTGCAGCAGCTTCGCCACCTCAGCGTGCAAGCTGCCGAGCTTCGGGCCCGGGCCGCCAAGGAACGCCAGATCGCCCGCCAGGTGGCGCTGAACGACGAACTGCGGGAGCTGCAGGACCAGCTCCAGCACCTGCGCCGGCGCCTGGACCAGGGCGTCGCATGAGTGGCGGTGCGCTCGCAGAGCGGGTCGACGCCCCGGGGCTGCGATGATGCAGGCCGTGCTGGCCCTTGGTACGAAGAACGCTGCAACACACTGAGACCTGAACGATGGCTTTCGAAAAGATCGAACCCGGCGCCCCCGAATCGAAAAGTGCCGACCTGAGCGCCGAGAACCTCGCCCGCCTGAAGGCGCTGTTTCCGGAGCTGGTGACCGAACGGCAGGTGGACGGCCGCACGGTGCCGGCCGTTAACGTGGATGTGCTCAAGAGCCTGGTCGGCGATGCCACGGTGACCGATGCCGACGAGAAGTACGGCCTGAACTGGCATGGCAAGCGCGCCGCGCGACAGCTGGCCCTGACGCCCAGCACCGGCACCCTGCGCCCCTGCCGCGACGAGAGCGTGGACTGGGACACGACGCAGAACCTGATGATCGAGGGCGACAACCTCGAGGTGCTGAAGCTGCTGCAGAAGAGCTACGCCGGCAAGGTGAAGCTGATCTACATCGACCCGCCGTACAACACCGGCAAGGACTTCGTGTACCCGGACAACTTCCAGGACAGCATCAAGAACTATCTGGAGCTGACGGGGCAGGTCGAGGGTGGCCGGAAGATTGCGAGCAACACGGAGGCCAGCGGTCGGTTCCATACGGACTGGCTGAACATGATCTATCCGCGCCTTCGCTTGGCTCGGAGTCTTCTGAAGAGTGAAGGCGTGATCTTCATCTCGATAGACGACAACGAAGTTGCGAATCTCCGGAAGGTCTGTGATGACGTCTTTGGCGAAGAGAACTTCGTCGCTTCGCTAATCTGGCAGAAGATGGATAGCCCAAGCCGCAACGAAGCTGGCCGAGCGGTCACCGACTACCACGACTACATCCTCGTTTACGCCAAATCGAAGGATGCCGTTCGGCTCAAGCGGAAGCGCAAGGACGAGATCCTTGCGGCATATCCATTGACTCTTGCTGATGGGCGGCTCGCTCGCCGTCGGCAGCTGAGAAAGAATGGCAAGAATGCACGGCGCGAGGATCGTCCAACGCTCTGGTTCAAACTGAGCGCACCAGATGGGACCGAAGTTTGGCCCGTTGCGCCAGAAGGTTGGGAGGGCCGCTGGGTGTTGTCACCCGAAACCTGGGCGGAACGCGAGCGAGCAGGCCTCACAGAGTGGATCAAGCGTGACTACGGCTGGGTGCCCTACTACATCGAAGTAGCTCCCGATGAGCCAATGGTCCCCTGGCCAACCCTTTGGACCGATGTAGACCAAAACCGTCAGGCCAAGGCTCGCTTTACGGAGCTCATGGGCGCCGGAGTCGAGTTTGACAATCCGAAGCCACCGAATCTGGTTCGCCAGATGCTTCTGATGGGAACTGAGCCTGGCGATCTGGTTGTCGACTTCTTCGCTGGGTCCGGCGTAACTGGCGAGGCGGTGATAGCACTCAATTCCCAGGATGGGGGCAACAGGCGATTCATCCTCGTACAGATTCCGGAGAACACAAGCAACGCTCAACTTCCAACCATTTCCGCAATGTGCCGCGAACGTGTGCGCCGGGCGGGCAAAGAGGTTCTGCAGCAGCGGAGCCAAGCGGAGGACGTGGAATCGGATGCGCCAGACGTTGGGTTCCGAGCCTTTCGACTAGACGAGTCGAACATCACAAGCTGGGCGCCACTTCGCGACGACCTCGCCAAGTCGCTCTTCGACCACCTTGAGCACATCGACAAGAGCCGAAGCGACGAGGACGTGCTACATGAACTCCTCCTCAAGCTCGGCCTCGACTTGTGTGTGCCGATCCTGGCGCAGACCATCGCGGGCAAGACCGTGCATGCCATCGGTGGTGGCGTCTTGATGTCCTGTCTTGACAAGACCATCACCGCCGCCGAGGCCGAGCCGCTCGCACTCGGTATTGCGGCCTGGCGCAAGGCGCTTGACCCGGCCGGCGACGTGACTTGTGTGTTCCGTGACAGTGCCTTCGAGAACGACGTGGCCAAGACCAATCTGGCCGCCATCCTCGAACAGCACGGCATCGCCAAGGTGCGGAGCCTTTGACCATGCCGGTACCGGCGCGGCCCAAGATTTATCATATCTGCCACGTGGACCGTCTGGCGTCCATCGTGGCGGGGGGCCTGCTGTCCGATGCCGAAGTGCAGCGCCTGGCGCCACCGGGCACCGTGATCGGCATGAACAACATCAAGCAGCGCCGGCTGACTGAGCTGACGCTGGACAGCCATCCGGGGCTGTATGTCGGGCAGTGCACGCCGTTCTACTTCTGCCCGCGCTCGGTGATGCTGTTCCTGATCCACAAGCGCAACCCTGAGCTGACCTACAAGGGCGGCCAGGAACCGATCGTGCATCTGGAAGCGGACCTGCATGACGCCGTCGCGTGGGCGCAGGCCAACGGCCGGCGCTGGGCCTTCACGCTGTCCAACGCGGGCTCGTACTACTTCGAGGACCGGGCCGATCTGGCCCAGCTTGACCAGATTGACTGGAACGCCGTCGCAACAACGCAGTGGCCGGCCGTCAAGGAACGCAAGCAGGCCGAGTTCCTGGTGGAGCAGAGCTTCCCGTGGCACTTGATCGAGCGCATCGGCGTGTACTCTGGGGCGATCAACGCCCAGGTGGCGCACGCCTTGCCCGTGGGTGGGCATCGGCCGCCGGTGGCCGTGCTGCCGGCCTGGTATTACTGACAAGGAGACCGCAATGATCGAACTGACCAGCGGCGACATTCTGAAGGACGACTCCGACGCGATCGTCAACACCGTCAACTGCGTGGGCATCATGGGCCGTGGCATCGCGCTGCAGTTCAAGAACGCCTGGCCCGAAAACTTCAAGGCCTACGAAGCGGCCTGCAAGCGCGAGGAGGTGCAACCCGGCCGCATGTTCGTGTACGAGGTGGGCCAACTGACGACACCGCGCTTCATCATCAACTTCCCCACCAAGCGGCACTGGAAGGGCAAGAGCCGCATCGAGGACATCGATTCGGGCCTGACGGCGCTGGTGAGCGAGATTCGCGCGCGTGGCATCCGGTCGGTGGCCATTCCGCCGCTGGGCAGTGGCCTCGGCGGGCTGGAGTGGAGCGACGTTCGGCCCCGCATCGAGGCCGCCTTGGGTGAGTTGCCCGACGTGCGCGTGCGCATCTACGAACCCAAGGGCGCACCGGCGTCCGACGTGATGCAGCACAGCCGCGAGGTGCCCACGATGACCGCAGGCCGCGCGGCGCTGGTGGAGCTGATGGGCCGCTACATCCGTGGCCTGCTGGACCCGACCATCACGCTGCTGGAGGTGCACAAGCTGATGTACTTCATGCAGGAGGCGGGCGAGCCGCTGCGGCTGAAGTACGTGAAGGCGCCATACGGCCCGTATGCCGAGAACCTGCGGCATGTGCTGCTCGCCATCGAGGGGCACCTGGTGGCCGGCTATGCGGACGGCGGCGATGCACCCGACAAGCCGCTGACGCTGGTGCCGGGCGCGGTGGACGATGCCAACGCCTTCCTGGAGGCCAACGCGAGCACGCGCGAGCGCTTCGACCGTGTGGGCCGGCTGGTGGAAGGCTTCGAGACACCCTTCGGCCTGGAGTTGCTGGCCACCGTGCATTGGGTGGCGCGGCACGAGAGCCAGGCGCAAAGCCCGGCGGAAGTGGTGGAGCGCACCTATGCCTGGAACGAGCGCAAGCGGCAGTTCACGCCGCGGCAGATCGGCATTGCGCTGAAGGTGTTGTCGCATCAGGGGTGGATAGCGCCGATGCGGGCCGGGGAGGCCGCCGCGTGAGATTGCACTTCGAGGCTGACCTGCCGTACCAGCAAGCCGCCATCGAGGCGGTGTGCGACCTGTTCCGTGGGCAGGAGGTCTGCCGCACCGAGTTCACGGTGACGGTGCGTGCCGCCCGGCCTGGCAGCGACACGGCCGCCGCGCAAGGCGCGCTGGAAGGCATGTTGGCCACCGAACAGGGGGGCATCGGCAACCGGCTGACGCTGCTGGACGACGAGATCGAAGGCAACCTGCGCAGCGTGCAGCTGCGCAACGGTGTGCCGCCGACCACGAAGCTGTCGCCGGACTTCACGGTGGAGATGGAGACGGGCACGGGCAAGACCTACGTGTACCTGCGCACGGTGTTCGAGCTGAACCGGCGCTATGGCTTCACCAAGTTCGTGGTCGTGGTGCCGTCGGTCGCGATCAAGGAGGGCGTGAACAAGACGCTGCAGATCACCCGCGAGCACTTCGAAGCCCTGTATCCGGGCGCCAAGGGTTACGAGTTCTTCCAGTACGACTCGGCCAAGCTCGGGCAGGTTCGCAACTTCGCCACCAGCCCGAACATCCAGATCATGGTGATCACGGTCGGTGCCATCAACAAGTTCGGTGACGAGCAGGAGGCTGCCGCCGAAGAGGCCGACGAGGCGCTGCGCCGCGAGAAGAGCAAGAACGTGATGTACCGCGCCAGCGAGAAGACGGGCGGCGAGAAGCCCATCGACCTGGTGCGGCAGACGCGGCCGATCCTGATCGTGGACGAGCCGCAGAGCGTGGACGGCGGCATCGACGGCCGCGGCCGCAAGGCGCTGTCGCGCATGCACCCGCTGTGCACGCTGCGCTATTCGGCCACGCACGTCGACAAGCACAACATGGTCTACCGGCTCGATGCGGTGGACGCCTACGAGCAGAAGCTGGTGAAGCAGATCGAGGTGGCGGCGGCCACCATCGAACATGCACACAACAAGCCGTATGTGAAGTTCCTGGGCGCGAAGGCCAAGCGCGGCACCGTGGTGGCCACCGTGGAGCTGGACGTGCAGACCAAGGCCGGCGCGGTGAAGCGTCAAGAGGTCGAGGTGCAGGACGGGTTCGATCTGCAGCAAGAGACCGGCCGGGCGGTGTATGCCGACCTGCGCATCGGCAACATCCGCGCGGCGAAGAAGGACGAGTTGCTGGAACTGCACGTGCCCGGCGGCCAGCACTACCTGCGCGTGAACGAGAGCTGGGGTGGCGTGGGGCCGCTGGCGATCGAGCGCGAGATGATCCGGCGCACGATCAAGGAGCACCTGGACAAGGAGCGGCGCTTTCGCCCAATGGGCATCAAGGTGCTGAGCCTGTTCTTCATCGACGCGGTGGACAAATACCGCGTGTACGACGCGCAGGGCAATGCGCTCAAGGGGGTGTACGCGACGATCTTCGAAGAGGAGTACCGGCGCTGGGCGGGCCACCCCGACTATCACGACCTGTTCGGGTCGGTGGACCTCAGCGCCGCGGCGGCCGAGGTGCACAACGGCTACTTCTCGATCGACAAGAAGAAGGTCGGCGGCAAGACCGTGGAGATGGTGAAGGACACCAGCGGCAGCACCGCCGCGGACGACGACACCTACAACCTGATCATGCGCGACAAGGAGAAGCTGCTCGGATTCGACTCGCCGCTGAAGTTCATCTTCAGCCACTCGGCGCTGAAGGAAGGCTGGGACAACCCCAACGTCTTCCAGATCTGCAACTTCAGCAACCGCGAGACCGAACGCTGGCGCCGGCAGACCATTGGCCGCGGGCTGCGCCTGTGCGTGAACCAGCAGGGGCATCGCGTGCGCGGGTTCGAGGTGAACACGCTGACCGTGGTGGCCAATGAGAGCTACCAGCAGTTCGCCGACAACCTGCAGAAAGAGATTGAGGCTGACGGCTACCAGTTCGGCGTGGTGCCCGAGCACCTGTTCGCCGGCGTGGCGGTGGCGCAGGCTGACGGCACGCAGAAGCCGCTGGGCTTTGAGCTGTCGAAGCTCTTGACCGAGCACCTGCGCGCGGCCGGCATGCTGGACGCCCGCGGCAAGGTGAAGGACGAACTGCGCCGTGCCATCAAGGACGGCAACCTGGCGTTGCCGCCCGAGGTGGAGGCGCAGCGTGCGCAGATCCTGGAGCTGCTGCGCAAGGTTTCGGGCAAGCTGGAAATCAAGAACGCCGACGAACGCCGGCAGGTGCCCGTGCGGCGCGCCATCCTCGACAGCCCCGAGTTCAAGGCGCTGTGGGACCGCATCAAATACAAGACCACGTACCGGGTGCAGTTCGACAACGAACGCCTGATCCGCGACTGCATCACCGCGGTGATCCAAGCGCCGCCCATCAGCAAGACCCGGCTGCAGTGGCGCAAGGCGGGCATGGAGATCGGCGAAGCCGGCGTGACGGCGGTGGAGCTCAAGGGCGCCAACATGGTGGTGCTCCACGAGGACGACATCGAGCTGCCGGACATCCTGACCGAGCTGCAGAACCGCACCCAGCTCACCCGACGCAGCATCGGCCGCATCCTGGTCGAGAGCCACCGGCTGAACGACTTCAAGCGCAACCCGCAACAGTTCATCGAGACGGTGGCCGAGGCCATCAACCGCTGCAAGCGCGCGGTGCTGGTGGACGGCATCCGCTACCAGCGGCTGGGCGACGAGGCCTACTACGCGCAGGAGTTGTTCGAGACCGAGGAACTCACCGGCTACCTGAAGAACATGCTGTTGGATGCCGATCGCTCGGTGTACCAGCACGTCATCTACGACTCCGACACCGAGCGCGACTTTGCCGACCAGCTATCGAAGAACGAATCGATCAAGGTCTACGCCAAGCTGCCCGCTTGGTTCAAGGTGCCGACACCGCTGGGCAGCTACAACCCCGACTGGGCGGTGCTCGTAGCCACGCCGCAGGGGGACCGGCTGTACTTCGTGGTGGAAACCAAGAGCAGCCTGTTCGTCAGCGATCTGCGCAACGCGGAGAGCGCCAAGATCGATTGTGGCCGGGCGCACTTCAAGGCGTTGGCGGTGGGTGAGAAGCCGGTGATCTACGACAAGTTCAAGGACGTGGCGGGGCTGTTGGAGCGGGCGCAGTCGATGTCTTGAGGCAGCGCTCAGCGCCCGGCGGAGGGCCTACCAGATGACAAGCGACGCAGGGAGGGTGGCTCGTGCGGGAACATCGGGAGGCCGTCAGCTTCCAGCAGCGGTTCGCGCGGTCGGATGACATTGCGGCGGTGCTTGCCGCAGATCAGAGCCATCAGTCGGTGCGGATCGACGCATCGGGCATTGACCTTGGGGCCTTGCTCGAATTGCTGATGTTGAAGCGAGGCACCCAGCGCGCCGTCACTGTTGCCGATGCCTCAAGCCGAGGGCGGTTGCTACGCCGGCTGTTGAAGTCGTCTCAGCCTTACCTCAGCGAGGGCGCAAGGGGAGTGCTGCATCGGCGTGCAGGAGGTGAATCCGAAGCCGCGACGAATGACTTCGCCGATGCCTTCCGCGCGCAGCTAGTGGCCGCGGGCGTGGTGACCACGGCTGCGTTGCGCTTGTCGGGGGCGTTGCACGAACTGCTGACCAACGTGGACGAGCATGCAGGCGAGGGTGTCGACGGGCTCGGCGCCTTCGAGGTCCTTGACCGCGAGGCCTGGATGGTGGTGGCCGACAGCGGCCGAGGCGTGCTGGGTGGCTATCAGGCAGTGCCGCTCGCCGACAAGCCCGCCGACGCGGAGGAGGCGCTCAAGTGGGCCGTGATCGAGCACCGATCGCGCACCGGCGATCCCGCCCGGGGGACAGGATTCCAGACCGTGATCCAGTCGGTGCGATCGCTGGATGGCTGTGTCCGCGTGCGCAGCGACAACGCCAGCCTTGAGCTGGAGCAGGAGGCCGACCGCTCGCGCTTCCTATTGAGGGAACAAGGCAAGTTGCGGGGATTCGTCGTCAGCGTCCTGCTGCGGTGGTAAAGCGCCGAAGTCGAGTCGCGCCTGCGGATCCGGCGCGGCCGGCGCACGCGGCTCAGTGGCTGCCAGGCGCAGTGTGTGGATGTTGTGGCGCAGCAGGGCTCTGGCCTCGCGACTGGTGCTGGTGCGCACGGGAAGGTAGGCAACCTTGCCGTTCTCGTTCAGATAGGCACGTCGGCGTTTCGTCGACCGCATGTACGCGGTCGAGTCGATGAAGACGACCTGCTTGTAGACGGAGCGCAGGGTACGCGCCGCCGCCGCATTCCCGCGGACCACGAGCGTCAGGTCCCGTCCGACCGCTGCGGCTAGGCCAGCCAGGCGCTCGCGATACTGGTCGGCGCTTTGCTTGGTGGCGGTGCCGGTCAGGAATTCGAACGCGATGGCCTTCACGGCGGGCTGCAGCCGAATGAACTCCGCCCATCGAACAAAGTCGTGATCGGTGCGGCCGTTGACATGGAGCGCCGTGCACAGGCCGCCCTGCGTCATGTGGTACCAGACCCATGCGATGCGCTTCATCGCGTGCAGGTTGTCGTGCCGCGGGCTGTCGAGAATCGTGCTGAAGTCCGGCGACGTGGCGAAGATGGCGCCGGCGTGAACGAGCTGACGGGCAATGCGGCTGATGTCGGGCAGGGGCCAGATGCGCTCGACGGCGGGATCTTCCTGCACCCCGGAAAGCACCCATCCGTGGCGCGGCCGAACGCCGTAGCTCTGCGACAGCTCTTGGCGCGTGCGAGCGCGCGTTGCATGTCCGCGGCCCTTGAGGGCGTAAGTCAGCGGCAAGGCCAGGCAATCGTCGAGAGCGGTTGCACGCTGGCCCAGCAGGTTGCCTTGCAGCATTGGAATCCAGTCGGGCAGGCGAGGCATTTCGACCATGCGCGCCGTGGGGATCGTGGTGAGGTCCCAGCCATCGACTTCGCGATGCCGCTCGACGTAGTCCTTCGTCTTGCGCGGGCAGACGATGTCGCACTTCGCGATGTCTTCGCATGTGCAGTACGACATGCAGGAGACAAGCAGCGAACCCGTATTCCGCAGGTGCAGGCCACCGCAGAGCGCACGATCGATGCAGTTGCCACACCCCAGTAGCGGCTGGCCTGGCCCAACGTCCTTGAATGCCGGTGCGAATCGGATGGCTTCGGCGGCCAGCAAGTCAGCGCTCCACCACCAGATCGACGCAGCTGGCGGCTTCGAGTTGCGATCGAACCTGGGCGACGGCCAGGCCTGCACCGCGCTGCAGGTCGTGAAGGAGCTCGGGCTTCGGCTGATTCACTTCGCCGATGCACACGTTTTCGTCGCGGACCATGACGGCGCCGTTGAGAAGTTGCAGCATCAGCTTGCGTCCCACGGCCGGCATGTCGCCGCGCACCGAGGCGCGGCAGCCCAACTCCTGGCCCGGCGGGAGAGCGACGAGCAAGTCCTGCTCGCCGGCGCGGAGCTGGCGATTCCAGCCTTTCGCGCGGCCCTCTCGTTGTTTGCGCAAGAACTCATTTCCCATACGACATGCCCTTCACGACGGCGGAGTAGTACTTGGTCTTTCCAACCTTGCGCTCGGCGAGCAAACCCATGCGGGTCAACGCCACGAGCCGGTTGTTCCAGGCGGTCGTGACAGTGTCCTCACCGGAGGCTTCACTGACCGCTTTGGCATCGGCCTCGCCGAGCAGGAGCAGCAACCCGAGGGTCGTCTCCAACTTGGCGTCCAAAGGGCCGCGGGCAACGACGTCGGCGATCACCGAACCGTCGAGCTTGCAGAAGAGCAAGACGCTGCCAGACTGGGCCGCCGCGATCAGCCCTTCCTCGCAGGTCACTTCATTGACGTTGGCGAGCAAGCAGACTCGGCCATCGTCGGCTGACCAGCGCACGATGGTCAAAATGGCCTCGCGGAAGGCACTCGCCGTGATCAGCTCGATGCCGTCGAAAGCCAAGACCCACGGGGAAGGCAACGTCGCGGTAGCGGTCTGGAGCTTGGCGGCGGCCGCGCGACCCGCCGCCGCCCCCGCCAACGATGTAGCTCCGATCGTGGCGCGGAGCGACAGAATACTTCGTTCACTCACTTTCATGAGTGAGAATGTACAGCCAAATCAACAAGATCGCAAGCCCGACAGATTTCCTCGTCTTTTTTGCGGCCGCTGCCAATACGGCAGCGATTGGCCGGGAGCAAACTCGAGACAGATCCTATCGACGCGGCTGAGCAGTTGCAGCGTCGGCCAGCGGGCAGCAGGCAGGCGCACCGTCGCACCAGGCGGCGAGTCGATCAGGCTTGCGGATGGAAGCTGGCCTGCGATGGATAGAAGCTTTGACATTGCCGTGAACGGTCGTCCGTTGGGGGACGGCGTCTCCTCGAAGCCGTCCGCACCAAAGACGATCTACCCACGCCGATGAAAGCTCCCCAGAGCCCGGCTCAGCAGCACGCTGATCACCAGCGGCACCCCGGGCATCACCAGCGGATGCAGGGTGACGGGAAAAACGAACCCGACCACGGTGGCACACGCCATCACGATGGCCAGGCAGGCATACAGCGCGAACAACTCCGGGTCGTGTTGCCGGAACTCCTTGGACTTGATCAGCCTCACGATCAACCCATCCACCAGCACCGCCGTAGCAAACGCCGCCAACCACGGCAGCCATTCCAGCAGCGTCGACAGCCGGAAGGCAGCCAGGAGCACCAACGCATCGATCGAGCGGAAGTAGGCGTTGTTGAACAGCCTACGGTTCACCGACACCATCTCCTGTGCCACGGCACCGGTCACTGCGCTGGCCGGCGGCGCATCGGCAGCCGATGGTACGGGCGTGGCCTGGCGCGCCACGTCCTGCATGCTCAGCGCGCGCGACAGGATTCGCAGGGCAGGTGCTTCACCCCAGAAACTGACGGTGGCCTGATGCTCGGCACGCAGCTGCGCCAGGAAGCGCTCCGGCGGGTGCGCAGAGGGCAGGTACAGCACCAGCACCAGCAGGCACAGCAGCGAAACGACCGCAACAGCCCGGATCACGGCACCTGCCCAGGTGCGAGCGCGGTGGCTGTTGCGGGCCTGGGCTTTGGCAGCTTTGGCTCATCCTCGCCCGGGTCCAGGATCGGAAACCGGCCCTTGATGATGCGGCCGCCCGAGACCGAGGCGAAGTACTGCAGGTTCGGCAGCTTGCCCAGCACATCGGCCGGCACCATCTCCTCGAAGCTCTCGGAGAGTTGGGTGGAGTAGCTCGATGAGAAGTCGCCCAGGTGCGCGTCGGCGCCGCTGCTCAGGCCCACGCGCACGGAGTGGATGGCGGTCTTGCCGAAGGTCTCGACCACGAAGTCCTGCGTCGGCCGGTCCTTCGAGCGCAGCGCGATCAGGTTGTTCAGGTTGCCCAGCGCCATGCGCGCCGCGGCTTCGCTGCCCAGGCGCTTGGCCAGGTCGGCCAGCGTCTGCATTGCGCAGGTGGTGAAGATGCCGCCTTCGGCGCCTTTGTTCAGGATCTCGATCAGCGGCTGGTTGATGACGTTCGAGACCTCGTCGACGAACAGCGAGATGCGCCGGTAGCCGCCCAGGTTGTAGCGCATGCCGGCGCGCGCGGCCAGGTCGGCCAGCGCCAGCGCGCCGATGGCGGTGGCCACCGAAGGGTCGGGCAACGAGTCCAGGCACATGTAGAGCACGTGGCCGGCGCGTTCGATCTTCTCGAAGTTCATGATCGGCCGCCGGTCGTCGGCATCGAAGGGCTCGGGCGACAGGCTGCGGCCCAGGTCGCCCGAGGTCAGCATCGACAGCACTGGCAGCAGGTTGGCGGTGATCTTCTGGTAATGCTCGCGGTTGTGGCGGAAGGTGCGCACCTGCGCGTCGATCACCTTGTTGCGCTGCGACTGCGCGACGTGGTGCTCGTAGTACGCGACGAAGGCCAGCAGGTCGGCGCTGGCCGCCTCGGACGGGCGCTTCAGGTTGCCGCGGTGCGCGTCGTGCAGCAGCCTCTTCATTTCCGGCAGCTCGCGCCAGCCGGCGCCGAGCGTGCGCTCGTAGTAGCGGCGCAACGTGCCTTCCAGCACCGGCTCGATGCCGCCCTCGATGTACTTGGTGAGCTTGACCAGGTTCGGCCGTTCCTCCAGCTCGACCAGGCCTTGCACCACCACGTTGACGGCGTCCCAGCCGAAGGCCGAGAAGGCGCCGGCCGTGTCGGGCGGCATGATGGACTGGATGCGCGACGCGATCTCGGTGGGCTTCTGCCAGTTGAAGGTGAAGTCCAGGCGCACGCCGGTTTCCGGGAAAGCGGGGTGGAACTCCAGGAAGGTGTCGGCGTCGCGCCAGTCCTGGCAGGCGCGCTGCGTCACGCGCTTGAGGCGGCGGCTGTTCTTCGGGTCGATGACGATGACCACGTCGCCGCGCCGCACGGCCTGGGTGATCAGGCTGGCCAATGCCACGCCCTTGCCGGACTGCGTGGTGCCCACCAGCAGCGTGCCGCCTTCGAAGTTCTGCAGCGGCCGATGCAGCGGCACCTCGCGCGGCTCGACACCATGGATGTACGGCACGCCGATCTCGGCGTCGGGCTGGGGCATCGGGTCGTAACCGAGCAGGGTCAACAGGCGAGGGGAGACGCAGAACTCACGGTAGTCGACCTTGGCCAGTTCGTACAGGCGCTGTGAATGCACCGGGCGCCACTCGAAGCCGAAGCCGAGGAACACCTCGTCGGGCTTGCGGCACCAGCGGGCCAGTTCGCCGGTGGTGATCACCTGGATCGCGCGACCGGTCAGCGACGCGCGCAGGACCAGCGTGCGGACGCTCTGCGCGATGCGCAGCACGCCCATTCCGAAGCACAGCAGCGCCAGGGGCAGGGACAGCGGGCGCGGCAGTTGATCCGTAGCGCCGACGGTGGCGAAGAACGCCGTGACCATCAACCAAACCGCACCCGCGTAGCTTTCGTAAGCGCGCCGCCATGGCATCTCGTAGCGGCGCATCAGCATGTCAATGCTCCGCAGGCGCAGCGCCGGTGAATGCCGCCGGGTCGAAACCTTCGACGCACGATGGGCAGATGACCAGCCCCACCGTCGGTGCGCCAGCGAAATCCCGCGAAACCGTGGCCGGGCGGTTGCGGTCCTTATGCACCAGCAGCCGAACTTCGGCCAGCGCGCGCGCGGCCAGGGCCGGTTGGATGCCGCGCTGTTCCAGTTCATGCAGCGGGACGAACAGTCCGTCCGCCACGGCGCAGGCAGCCGCTGCGCTGCCCGGACCGTTGAGCGTGTGCACGATGGCCGCGAGCGCATCGCGGACCGCGGGGTTCAGCCGCAACGGTGCATTCAGTCTGAAATCGGGAGGCGGCGGCGGAGGTGCCTGCAGTGGTGCTACGGAGACGGGCAGGGCGGTGTCGGTTGAGCTGGGCGCACCGACGGTGCTTGAGTCGGAGTCCGGCATATCGGCAATCCCGCCGGGTACTGCAGCGGGGGTTGCCGGCCCGATCAGCGAGTACTGTGTACCCGGCGCTACCACTGGCGCGGGCTGTTCCTTGGGTCGCACCGGCGAGGTCTCGCCGGGCTTGCGCACGAGTCGCGTGGCAAGAGGCGTCGGCGCCGCGTCCACGCCAGTAAACAGGATGGCCGCCGACGACAGCTTCACCGCCTCGAGCGGCGCCTTCACGTCGGGCGGGAGAATCGTCCAGACGGCGTGGCCTTCATCAGTGCGCTGGAAAACGCCGGCCGCGAGCAGCACATCGAGTACGGTTTCGGGCGCTTTGGGGATACCCGACAACTGGTCAGCGTCCAGCAACGCCTGCACATCACCGGCCGCTTGGGGCCAGACCAGAAACAGGCCGTCCGGGCCGAGCCAGACACGCGACTTGTCGCGGTTGGGGACCCAGCTCGAACTGCTGGCGGCCAGGCGCCGCAACGCGTCGACCAGGTAGCGTTCGAGGTGCGATCCGAACTGAGGCGAACCGTAGCGGTCGGCGTTGGCCTGCAGGTTGCGATCGATGACCAACGCCAGCGAGCGACGCACCAGGCTGTCGAGCACGTTGTGCTCTCGGTACACCGACACGCCGCTGACACTGGCCAGCAGGTGCGGCACGATGACGGCGTTGTCCTCGTTCAGATACTGCAGTCTGCCGGCCGGCACCACGAGCGGCAAGGCGAAGACACCCAGGCCACGCGCCTCGACGGCATTGGGCCGCCAGCGCACGAAGTAGCGATCGGCGCCGCGGTCGGCGAGCCACGCGGACAGTGGCTGCAGGCACCCCGGCCATTGCTCGCCAGAGGCGTCGGTCACGATGACGTGGCTGAGCGCACGGTGCAGTTCGCAGCACAAGCCCCCGATGAAGGTGGCTTGGCGCCAGCGCGGCTCCAGCTGCCGGCGCGCCGAGATCGTCGAGCGGCCGGCGAAGATGTGCGCGTCGGTGCCTTGCAGGCTGAAGAAGGCAACCTCGAGGCCCAGCCTCAGCAGGCCGCCCGGGGTGCTGAAGTAGTTGTCGGCGGTCGCCGGCAACAGGTGGACGTAGGCCGCGTACTGTCGCAGCAGGGGCTGGACCTCGCTGTCGAAGCTGTCGCGGTCGATCCCGAAGCAAAGCCGGATCCGCGCGATCAGATCTTCGGCCGACGCCAGCAGATCAGCGACGGGCAGGGCGGCGAAGCCGGGGTCGGCCGCGGGAAAGTTGGTTCCGTCCGGCACAGCGTAGGCCATCGCAGAGGTTCAGCAAATCGGGGCTTCATGCTGCGGGTGATGCTCATTGGCGTCGCGTCGGAACTGGGCCTGGCGATGGGGTGTTTCGCCATCAGGGGCTGCTGACATTCGCAAGGGGCGGCGCGCCTCCTGGTGCCGCACGTGGACCAACTGACTGCTCGATCGCCGGCTGTCAATGGCCGCTGCGCAGCGAAAGGGGCGGCGGCGAGTGCCACTTTCTGCCGGTCCAGTTTCTTGAACTGCGCAGCCGGTCAGCAGCAGTTTGCGTAGGCTGCCGAGAGGGTGAAGAAGGTCGAATTCACGCGGAACTCTGAACACCACGGCCCCCGATGCCGGCCCCAGCACTATTGCAATTCCCTGATCGATCGTTAACCTCGACTGCGTCCAGAGAGGAGGGGCGCGGTGAACGTACATGAAGAAGTTCTTCAGTGGTCGGTCGATCGGCCGACGTGGCAGCGAGATGCTCTGCGGCGGCTGGTCCAGACGAGCGAACTGGCTGAGGCTGATCTGGCAGAGCTCGTGCAGCTGTGCAAGACCCCGCACGGGTTGGCGGATGGTGGTGCGGCCTCCCCGCTCGCCAAGGGTCATCTTCCTGCACCCGGTAAGCGCGGCGAGGCAGTTAAGCTGACCTCCGTCTTCCATGACCGCGGCGTAAACGCACTCGCCGAAGGACAGACGCTGCGATTCGGACCATCCCTGACAGTGGTGTACGGCGACAACGGATCCGGCAAGACAGGCTATACCCGCATCCTCAAGAATGCATGTCGCGCCCGCGGGCGTGAACTCATCCTGGGAAACGTCACGTCAGGCACCGCCCCTCCTGCGCCGGTCGTCACGATCAGATTTCAGGTGGGGGGAACCGAAGCGGCGCATGACCTTACAGCTGCTGGTGCGGATGACCGCGTCGCTCGCGTGAGCGTGTTCGATACGCAGTCGGCGGGCGTGTACCTGACGGAAAAGACGGATGTGGCCTTTCGGCCGCTGGGGCTTGATCTGTTCGACAAACTGGTCAAGGCATGCAAGGCCGTTCGCGCTCGGGTAGAAGCGGAACAGAAGGCCATCGCCACCAGCCTCATCGGCCCACTGCTGCAGCAGGTCCCCGAAGGCACGGCGGTTCACCAGCTTCTGAACAAGCTGACGGGCCTGACGAAGGTCGAGGCCGTCCATGCGCTGTCACGGCTGCAGCCTGAAGACGCGGAGCGGCTGACTACGATCGAGAAGTCTCTCGTGGACCTCAACACGAACGACCCCGTAAAGGTCAAGCAGCAGCTGACGAACCGGCTCGCCCGGGTCAAGGCGCTGTTCCTGCATTTGCAGGCAGTGGAGCACGATCTGTCGGACGATACGATTGCCGATGTTCTCGCTGCCCGCACAGAAGGGAAGCGCAAGAGCGATGCTGCGCGCAAACAGAAGGAGGCGACGTTTGAGGGCCTCCTGCCCGGAACGGGAACCGACGACTGGAAGGCTTTGTGGGAGTCCGCCCGCACCTTTTCCCATGGGCATGCCTATCCGGGGAGCCCCTTCCCGGTTGTCGACGGCGGTGCGAGCTGCGTGCTGTGCCAGCAGGACATTCGGCCTGACGCCGCCGAAAGATTGAAGAAGTTCGAAGCGTTCGTTACTTCGCCCATCGAACAGGAACTGCGTGGCTTGAGGGAGAAATTTTCTCGGCTACGCCGCGGGTTCACCGATCTCAGGACATCGACGGAAGTCGTCGAGTCAACGCTCGCGGAACTTGCCATCGACCACGAAACGCTGGTTGCCGATGTACGGAGCGCGATCGAATTGAACGAGCGTCGGCGCGTTGCCGTGGCCAGCGCCCTGACGGATGATGTCGACATAGCAGCGGAGCGTCCGATCGTCGCTGTCGCGAGCCTTGCGGTCCAGGCGCTGCAGGAGCAGTTAGAGGGGCGTATCACCGCGCTCGGCGCCAAGGACGTTGCCGCAGAGCGCAAGAGGCTAACCGGTGAGATACAGGAGCTGAAGGCCCGAAAGCTTCTGTCTGACAATGAGCAGTTGGTTCTGGAAGAGATCGAGCGCAAGCGCAAGCATGCCGCATACGGCCAATGTCTGAACGACACCAGCTTTACGGCCGTAACCCAGAAGAGCACTTCTTTGACGAAGGCCATAGTCACCCAGCAGCTGAAGGCGAGCTTCGCGGATGAGCTAGGCAAGCTCGGCTTCCGCCATGTCGACGTGGAGCTGAAGGACGCCGGCGGGGCCGAAGGCGTCCTCTATCACAAGTTGGTGTTGACCCGCGCGCCGGGCGTGACCCTGCCCAAAGTGGTGAGCGAGGGAGAACAGCGAACCTTGTCGATCGCCGCCTTTTTCGCGGAGCTGAGCACGGCCGACGACCCGTCCGGCATCGTCTTCGACGATCCTGTTTCCTCGCTGGACTTTCGTTGGCGCGACGGGGTGGCCCGTCGCCTGGTCGAGGAAGCGAAGAAGCGCCAGGTTATCGTTTTCACCCATGACGTCGTCTTCCTGCTTCTGCTCAAGCAGTATGCGGAGGCGGAGGCCGTTGAACAGTTGGATCAGCATGTCCGCTTCCAGTCGCGTGGTGCTGGCGTCTGCGCCGAGGAACTGCCGTGGGTCGCGATGCCGGTCAAGAAGAAGATCGGCTACATCAGGAATGAGTGGCAGGCAGCCGACAAGCTGGAGCGTACCGGCGAGCAGGACAGGTATGAGAAGGAAGCGAAATACCTCTTCGGGCTGCTGCGCGAGGCCTGGGAGCGGGCCATCGAGGAGGTCCTGCTCAACAATGTGGTCGAACGGTTCCAGGTCGGCGTGCAGACTCAGCGCCTGAAGGCAGTGGATATCGATGCACAGGACTATGCCGCCATCGAGGCTGGCATGGCGAAATGCTCGAAATGGCTGCCCGGTCATGACAAGGCCGCTGCCGACCGCGCCCCTGTGCCGCCCGCCGCCGAACTGAAGGCGGACATCGAAGCGCTCGAGGCGTGGATTGCAGCGGTCCGGAAGCGTCGGCCATAGCTGCCTACTGGTACCTTCGGGTGATCGGGTTCTTTCCCCTGCGGAACTTCGCCGTCCATCGGCATGGCGGAAACGAGCTCCGCTCGGACGTGGATGTGCTTTCGCTAGCGTCGGAGTGGGTTGTTGCAGCGGTCAATTTGCCTGTGAACCGTCGAATGACAGGTGCTGGCCGAGGCGGTCGTTGGGCCGCCAATACCAAGCGACGCCAACAAGTCTAGAACTGCTGGTCAGCCAGCGTGTCCTCACGACCGCGTTGGGCAAGGCTTGCACTGAAGGACCATTCTTTAGGCCCTGAGGCCAATGACCGAAGATGGCCGAGTGCGTGTGCCCCGCCCGTCGATTTGCCAACGTCGCAGCCTATTCGCCTGGCGTGCGTGACCACGCTGACGCATTGCTTCCCAGCAGACTCAACATGCCCAACTGCATCGGGGCCGGAGCGGCCAACGGCCGCGCCGGAAAACACGACTGCACACGCGGGTCCGTGCCGTAGCGCTGTACCAGCTTGCAGAATGGACAGGGGTCGTTCGATCGCGCCACCGCTCCGAACGCCGCGAGAAACGCACTGCGACACTTTGCGCATGTCACCAACGAGAAGCTCTGCGTTTCGGTGAGCCAGATACCGTCGGTGTGCGCCACCAGGTCGAAGGCGCGATCGAAGCTGATGCGATGCGGCGACTCGCAGACGCCGCAGTAGTGGTGGTATGCGCCGAGCAATGCTTCGCCGGCACTCAAGTCCGCAGCGCGCAGCCGGAAGTAGATCGCCACGACGATGGATGCCTCGGCGCGGCACAGCAGGTTGGCGCCGTGGTACCACTCCGGTGAATCGGGCGAACGGCCCCGCGGCACGGCTTGCCGATCGGGGAACAGCAGGTGCAACAAGTCGCGCGGCAGCATTCCAGTGATGCGGCTGATGGTGCGCACCCGCGCGCCATGGGCGGCGCAGGCCTTGGCCAGCGCCAGGGCGCGGATCTGCCGATCGACCCGAGACTGCATCGGCGGCTCCGCCGGCCGATGGTCTCAGACCACCTGACGTGGAGTGGTGAGTACCGCGGCCAGTGGCCGCGCCAGCGGAAGGGGAACATCGAGCAAGGCGATCAGGTCACGGCGCGGCGGAAACAACGTGGCATCACCGACGTTGGCGACGAGGGCCATGACCTGCTGGACGCTCATTGCACCAAGCCGTTCGGCCTGCGCCGCATCGAGCGCGAACCGGCAGCATGCTGATGGCTTGTCGCTCAACACGCTGTCGCGGATGGTCAGCAGCAGCGTCAGGTTGACGATCTGCACGTCGGAGAGCTTTGCGTGGTTCATGGTTTTTCCCTGAGTGAGGCCGGGTCGGGCCATGGTGTGTTCGATCAACGCATCGAGTCTGGTCACCGTGTGATCGGTGCTTGCTTCGTGGAACCTGTCTTCAGCATAGTTTTCGGCGGGGTGGTGCGGCAATAGCGTTGGGCCGCAAGGTGGTTCGTGCGCCGCATCGCCACCCGCAATCTCTGGGATCGCGGGGCGAATGCGTGAGCGGCATCGAGGGCACGGATGCCGAACGGCGCGGCGGCCGGTGAGGGCGCTTGCCCCCACCGCCACTGCGACAACTTGCTGGCTCAAGCCGCTTCGGCCAGGCCCTTCCACTCCGGCGCGCTCAGCTCGATCAGCTTGCCGCCCAGCGCCTCGAACTCGGTGGCCCGGTCGTAATCTTCGACTTCCTCGCTGAAATGCGTCACCGCATTCACCAGCCCGTAGCCCGACAGGTCGGCCTCGGCGATCAGGTGGCGCAGCACGCCGCAGCGCTCGGCATCGCTAAGGGTGTAGCGCTGGGCCAGCACCTCGACCGTCTTCACCGGGTCACCGGTCAGCGGGATCTTCAGCGTCCTTTGCAGCTTCTGTGCCGTCTGCCGAAAAGTCGCGTCCGACACCGCCGCCTGCACCACGTCACGCACCTTCAGGAAGAAGGCCTTGTCATCGGCGCGCAGCGTGTCGTCCTGGTAGACCTGCACGCTTTCGTCCTCGGTGTCCAGGGTGCGCCCGACATGGGTCTTGCGCAGCGAACGGTCGGCGGCGATCAGGCCGTTGCGGCACACCAGGCGGAACAGCAGCGGCTGCACCGACAGCGTCCCTTGGCCCACCTCCGAGTTGGAGATCACGACACCCGCCTGCACCACATCGCCCGGCGCCATCTCGTAGTTCAGCCGTGGCGTGACGCACTTCAGGTACATGCGCGTGTCGGTCAGCTCGACCGACTCGAATTGCACCTCGGGTAACTGCCGCAGGATGGGCAGCACGCTTTCGGCGAGGTCGAAGTTGTCCAGCCGCCGGTAGCGGTCGGACAGCACGGCCCGCACCTTGCCGTCCAGCGTGCGCAGCATGCGCCGGTCATCGTCACTCTGCAGCCAGGCATTGACGTTGTGATCCAGCAGCACCGGCTGCTCCTCGCGCATGCGCTCGAAGTAGGCAAAGGGGATCTTCAGCTTCTCCGCCAGCTGGCGGCGCGCCAGCGGGGTGACGCCGTAGCGCACCGGTCCGCCGTTCTCCTCGATCACGAGGTGGGTGCCGCCGCTGTCGCCGGTGCTGTGGCGCACCAGCTGCGAGGGCACGACCAGGTCCTTCTTCGTTTGCAACTGGCGCTGCAGTTCCTGCGCCAGGTTGACGAGAGTACGTCCGCTTTTCATATCGAACTCCAGAGAATGGCAGGGACGGCAAGTCCCTCGCGGGGATACGCATCCCCGCAAGGGCTGATGACGGACCGGCAGCAAGCCGGCCCACGAAGGGCGCGATTGGAATCGCGTCCAGAACTCCAGGGCTGTCTTCGCGGCGCCGTGAGGCGCCGCCTGGTCTGACAACTACCAGTGGGAAACCGGGTACGCCTTTTCGCCGGCATCGCGTCCTATCGACGCAGCGACGCTGAAAAAGCGGGTGCGGCCGATCACCATGACCGCCGCACCCCATCTCAATCACTCCCGCTGTGGTTTCGTCTCGAACCCGACCGCTGCGCCGTCAAGCGCTGCTGCCACACATCGGCCCAATCGGTTCCCGCGTGGCGCGGGACGAACACCTGCACCTGCCGGGGGCCGGAGGCCTTCTCTTCGCGCTTCAACCGGCGCGCCAGCGCAAAAGCGAAACACTGGCCGGCGAAATCGCCCGAGGCGTCGTTGTCGGCGTAGATGCACACGCTGCGCACGGCATCCGGCAGCCACAGCTTCTCCAGGTTGCCGGCACTGATGCCGGCCCAGACCGGCTTGCCGGTGGCCAGGTGCACGGCCAGGCCGGTCTCGATACCTTCACAGACCGCCAACTGGTCGGTCGCCTCGAACAGGCGGACCGCCGCGCCATTGATCCCCGCCGACAGCACCTTCTTGGCGTCGGCTGCCGGCAGCTTGGTGCCGTCCTTCAGGTACGTGCGGTGCAGCGTGACCGCATGCCCGTCCGCACCCTGGATGCAAGCCAGCATCGCCGGCATCTCGGCCAGCTTGCGCGACTTGCCCGCTGCGTCCTTCTCGTAGTAGCCCAGGGCCGGGTGGAAGCGCAGCACGCTCGGGTAGTCCGGCAGCGTCAGGCCGCGTGCGCCCAGGTAGCGAGCCACCTCGTCCCCGGCCGTCACCGGCCGGGCTTCGTCCCAGATACGCTGCACCAGCTTCTGCATCTGCTGGCCCGGACTCTGTGGTGCGCGCGCTGCCGCCGTCTCCGGCAGCAAGCCCAGGCATCTCTCTACATCGCGCAGCGCGGCGTTGAATTCCACGCCCTTGACGGCCTGCAGCAGCTTGAAGCCGCCACCGGGGCCGCACTGGCGGCAGTGGTAGTTGCCCTCGCCGAACTTGTCGGTGTACTGGAAGCGGTCCGTGCCTCCGCACAACGGGCATGGCCCGTTGCGATGCCTGAGGATCTTCTCCTCGACGCCGACGGCTGCGAGGATCTCGTTCCAGCGGCCATGGGCCCGGTGCTTGACGGCCTCGATGCGGGCCGCGTATTCACGGTCCTGCATGGCAGCCTCCCGTCGGTTCCAGCGTGGACGAGTCATCGGCGTCCACGAGTTCGACCGAGTGCCCCGGTGCCCCGCCCACGCCTATCGTCAGCTGGAATGTCTTGCCGTGCAGCAAGGGGTATCTGCCCAGTCGCAGCTCCTGCAGCAAGGCGTCCAGTGTCTGCACCGGATCGACCGAGCGCAGGCGACGGATCAGGCCGGCCAGCGCCTCGCAGTCCGCGTCCCGATCCGCATCGAGGTACTGATCGTGCTCGTCGGTGAAGGACGACAGCTGCAGCACCGGCATGCCAGTGCTTTCGCCTGCGGGGATGTACAGGGTGCCGTCGTGGCACACCCCTGCGTCGCCGATCACGGCTTCGTCCGGACCGACGCGGATGCGCACGGCCTCGCACAGGATCACGCTGGGCCAGACCCAGCGTCCCTCCAGCACCGTGCGCACCTGTTCGCCGATGGCCTCGACATGAACGGGCTCGTCTTCGAGGAAGCGCACGTGGGGTTGCACCCAGTGGTCGCGGTGCAGGCCGAACCAGTCGATGACCCGGTAGCCTTTGTTCCGGGCCAGCATCCAGCGGGCGCCGTTGTCGTTGCCCACCTCGTCGAGAGCCACCAGCCGCAGGGCGCCGGTCTCGACCTCGCCGCGGGTCGGTGCTGCCGACATGGTTTCGACGAAGTCGCAGTGATCGTGCTCGCCCTGAACCGGGTAACCGACGATGGTCTTGCACAGATCGGCCGGCAGCAGCTCGAGATCGTTCAGCAGATCCAGATGTCCCCAGCCGCGCATCGCCGCGTAGTAGGTGTCGACGAAGCACTGGGCTGACATCTGTGTCTTGGCGGCTTCGAGTGTCTTGCGCCAGCTGGCCTTCAGCTCGGCGTCGATGCGCTGGCGCTGCTGGTCCTCGTTGATCAGCTTGTCGCGGTCCGGCAACCGTGCCATGAACTGGCGCGAATCCAGATGCACCACGTTGACCTGATCTTCTGAGAAGTACGTCGGCCTCAGCACGCAGAAGCCTTGGAGGAACACCACGGATGCGGGGCTATGCCGGCCGTCATGCACGCCGGCCAGGTGAATCGCACCGATGGCGCTGGACTGCATGATCAGATGCTCCTTGGCGAAGCGCCGTGCAAGCACCCGGCCGTTGAACCGCACCGGCACCGGGAAGCCCTGGCACAGCTCTTCGATGCGCACGTCCAGGTCGGACAGGTCGACGCCGTAGAGGTCCACTTGCGTACCCACCACGGCCGTGGCTTCGTCAACCTGTTCGACTTCGATCCAGGCTTTGGACAGCGCCGCCGCGGTGTCGATGTCGACCCGTTGGTGCCCCGATGCCACGACGCAACGCGTCGCGGCATACAGGCACTTGGAGAAGCCGACGCCGAACGGCTGTTCTTCGGTGCAGGTCGATTCGTCCCAGCCCGATTCGTGCAAGCTCAGCAGCTTCTGGAAATCGTCCAGGCCGCGGCCGTTGTCGTGAACGCTCAGCACCTGGGCTGTCGCGTCGTGATGGATCTCGATGCAGGTCGCGCCGGCGCGGCGCGCGTTCTGCAACAGCTCGGAGATGAGCGTGAAGCGGTTGCTGAAGGCGAAGCGCTGGTTGCGCAGCGCGCCTTCTTCATTGATGCGAACTTGAATCTGCATGACTGGCTCCTTTGGGGGAGGCGGGTTCATCCCCCGAAGGGGTGCACCCGTCGGGGGGATGTGGCCGGTCAGCCGTGTCGGCGAACCGGTGGTGTGAACAACTGGCCGGCGACCTGGGCCTCGACCAGGCTGTGCTCCGGGAACTCCCAGAGTTGCAGCTGCTGGGTGCACAGGACACGGCCGCCGTTGTCTAGGCGCTCGACCCTGAGGCTGCTCGGCTGCCCGCCGGGGTGCCAGTGCACCCGGTAGATCAGCGAGTCGGCGCCGGAGATGACGAAGACGCGGCCGGAATGGCCGGTGAGCACTTCGCTTTCCTTCACCAGATACTCGATGTCTTCGGGTGTCTGCACCGGCAGCAGGCGCGAGCTGTCGTGGTCGGGGCGTGCGTCGGATTGCATTCGCGCCACCTCAGCGCGACGCCGAAGCGCAGGCGTTGCCGGTGTCCGGCTCGGCCGACGAAAAGGCCGTGGACGGCCCATCGCTGGTCGGGTAAGTCACGGTCGCGCCGCCGCCCGCGGCCGCGATGAGTTCATTGCTTGGGCGAACGTGGCTACAGGCAAATGCCGGTTCCTGCTGGGCTTGTTCCAGCATCACCGCATCGTCGTAGTCCATGCGTCCTGCGATGCCATAGGCGACGAGCATCGCCAGCAGGCACAGGGCATTCTTGAACGGAACCATCATCAACTCCTTGAATGGGGTCGGGCTGGCGCAGTGGCGCCTGGCCCGTAAGGGAAGGGATCAGGCGAACAGATCGCCCTCCTGAGACATCTGCTTGAGCTGCTCGTTGATCCACTGCGGGTTTCTGGCCAGGCGTTCTTCGACCCACGCGGGGTTGCCGGCCACGGCGTGGCGGACCCACTCCGGGTAGCGCCCGAGCGTGGCCGCGAGCCAGGTTTTCAGGCCGAGGCGGATGCGGTCACGCACCTCTTCGGCATCGACCAGGCCGCAATAGGCGATCGGCGACAGCGGGCTGCAGCCGACGACGCGCAGGCAACTGACGAAGGAGAAGGGCGCTGCGTCCTTCTCGCGCTCGGTGAACACCCAGCGCAGGGTGTCGAGCTTTTCTTCCAGCGGCGTGGCCGGGTCTGCCAGGTGCCGGACCTCCTGCAGCAAGCGCCAGTGCAGGAAGACGATGTCGTCTTCGCTCCACTCGACAACCGCCTCCTCGTCGTCGAACACCGCCTCAACGGCTTTGCGAGCGGGGAGGGCGTTGCCTACAAGTTGCGACGCAGCAGGAAAGGCTTGGAACTGAAGCCCGGCGAAGGCCGGCCGCGCGGCATTGGGAAACGGGGCAGATTGCAGCATCGTTGTCTCCTTGGGTAGCAGGAGGCAACGCGCACCCCATCGGGGGCGAATGCCCCCAGGGGGTGATGAACAGCCGATGCGAGATCGGCATCAAATGAACTCCAGGGCTGGCTTGCTTGGGGCGGTCGATACCGCCGTGATCGGTGTGCCAGCGACCGATCGGGGAAAGCCATGGAGGGAAGGGCGCGGCGAACGCGCGCAGCCCTTGCCTCACAGGCTTGCGATCTCTCAGCCCGATTGCACGGGCACCCGTAGCGCAGCGTCAGCTTGAACGGATGACCTGCCTCAGCCGAAAAACTCCAGGGCTTGCCTTGTTTGAATGCAGGGCCAGCTGCTGCATGGATCAAAGGTAGGACTTCGCCGGCCTGAGGTCAATGCCAAAACGACGCCGCCTTGACGCTGATCCCGAAAGCGCCCCCACGCGCCGGGCATATCGCGTGGCGATTGCGCGAGCGACCCCTGAACATGGCGTCGATCCATCGCCATTGGAGGACTGCGCCATGTCGGACATCGAGATCGTGAAGGTGGACCAGGGCGGCGTGAACGCGCGCATCCTGGCCAAGGAAGCCAAGGTCGACTTCCGGCGCGTCGAGGCGGCCAGCCTGAAGATGCCGACTCGCTTCACCAGCGCCGAGGGCAAGCGCTTCTTCGCACGTATGTTCAACACGCTGCAGCTCAACACCCACTTCATCTCGGTGATCGCGCGCACCCGGCTCGACCATGACGACATCGGCAAGATCGAAGCGGCGATCCGGACGCAGATGGACACGGTCGGCGCGAACCTGAACAAGGCGATCGACGGTGCGGAAGCCCTGTTCAAGGCCCACGGCATCACCGCGCAGGCGACCTACGACACGGTGCCGATGGACATCGAAGTCCATGTGCTGTCGTCGATCAGCCGGCGCTTCCTGGAGCTGTTGGGCAAGCTCGACCAGCTGATGCCGCTGTTGCAGACGCTGGAGATTCACGAGGTGATCACGGCACAGGCGGTGGACATGCAGCGCGCCGGGCTGAAGCGGCAGGTGCGCGACATTGCCAATGGCGCGCGCAACTTCGCCATCGGCTTGCGGCGGCGGATGAATGCGCTGGATGCGCGTGGCGGCGATGCCGATCGGGAGACCGTGCCGGTCCATCACGAGCCAGCGTCGGCAGAGCCCATGAGCGCGCCCGGTTCCGAGATCGCCGCTGATGTCGGCGAAACGCCAGACCCTTCGACGGAAGCCGCCGCGGATGCGCCGGTCAGTGTTGAGCTATAGCAGTGCGAAGCGGCCGCCACACTCAAGCGCCAATATCCGCGGCACGCTTCGGTGGCAGTCAAAAAGAATGCCTTGTCCAAGTTCCTGAGGTTCAGTACGGTATAGGCAGGTTCCACGCCGTCGATGCACATCGGGCGTGACCGGGGTCTCCGCCTACCGACGGGTGGCGTCGCAGTCGATACCTGCCTCCTGCGCCGCAGGCCGCCTTGTCTTCAGATTGCGGAGACGGGTCGCCGGCCACCTGACTTCATTCATCGCCGGCAGTCGCACGACTGCCGGTTGCGCAGCTTTCCATTGCAGACCTTCCACGCCGTGTTCCCGGGACGCGCGCGGCGTGTTGTCGAGTTCGGCGTTCCCCATCGGCTCGCGCACATCTGACCCTGCGCGGCTGTATCAGAGGTGGTCATGACCTTAGCCGGTATCTGCCGGGACAAGGCTCGATCGTGCATCCACTCCTCACTGCTGCCGGGACCACGGCACCACCGGGCGTACCGCTGCCCCCACTCAACCTGCCCGAAACCGGCTTCCTGCGCCAAGCGCAGGTGCTGGCGTTCGTGCCCATCTCCAAATCCACGCTGTGGCGGCGCGTCCAGGCGCGCACGTTTCCGCAACCCGTCAAGCTGTCCGAGCGGGTGACCGTCTGGCGTGCCGAGGACATCCGGCGCTGGATTGCCAGCCACGGCGGCGGCAACTGACATGGTGCCGCGGACAGCGTTGCGCGACGCGTCGCGGCGTGTCGCGCCTGCCCGTGCACCTGAGGCCGGCGCCAGCGCAAGGGCTGATCGTCTCCGTGCTGCGCGAGTGCCTGGGCTCGGCGACGGCGGCCTTCCGGAGTGTTGCCTGCGCAGCGCCGATCGGGCATCCCCCATTGGGGTGCCTGCGCTTGTAGGCCCTCCTTCGGGGGCACTCCAGCGATCCCGAACGAGGGGGATAGCCGACAGGGCCGAGCGGCGGCGAAAGTCTGGCCAACGAAAAACAAGCTGTCCAGCGTTGCCGACCCGATCCGGGTTGGGGCCGCATCAGACAGAGGGCAATTCGTTGAGGTCGACTTGGCCCGCGCACATCACCGATGAACTCACCTCGATTGATGTGGCGGAGGGCTCATGAACAACGAACACACGCAGGATGTCGATGACCCTGCAATCCGATCCATCGAAATGCTCAAGGCTGTCGTCGAGGGCCAGACCTACGACGCGGTGGCGGCTGATTTCGGGCTGACGCGCACGGCAGTCGAGCGGCGCGTGAAGTCCGTCGCCGTGCAACTGACCCAGGTCGTGGGTGTGGATGGGCTGAAGCCGGCAGGGGCGGCGTTCGTGCGACGCCTGCGGCACAGCCGCGAAGCCATCCTGGCCGCGCTGGAGCAGTTCGAGCCGCCGCCTGCGACGGGTGAACGTGCAGCGCGGGTGCTGTCGGCGACGGAAGTCGCGCAGGGTGCCGTGCGCATCAAGGGCCGTTCGAGCCGGCCCTGGCACGACCTGTCGCTGTACTACCTGTTGTTCGGAACAGGGCTGCGACCTCTGGAAGTCGCGCGCCTCGAGGTTCGAGACTACCTGGCCGCGGACGGCAGCGTGCTGCTGGAAACCGAGTTGCGTGCCGCGGTCGCGATCAATGGTAAGCCGCGGCCGTTGTTCTTCCGCAGCAACCGGTTGAACGATGCATTGGCAGCCTATCTTCGTGAACGCGATCAGCTGCAGCATGGGTCGGGGCAGGCAGACCGCTATCGCGGCCTGGACCCTGACAGCCGCTTGTTCCTGACGGCCCTTGGCGAGCCCTACCCGATCACTCCAAACGGCGAACCGCAGCAGAAGCGCCATGTATGCCGCGCCTTGCTCGAGACGTACCGAAAGCTTTTCCGCTACGCGGACATCGAGTGCATCAGCACCCAATCCGCGCGGCTGACGCTGATGTCGAGGATGTACGAGCGCGGCGCCGACGAGGATCAGGTTGGTGAAGTCCTCGGTATCGCCGACCGCAGCGCAGTGCGCGAACAACTGGCGCGGCCCAGGCCCACGCTGGCGCACTTGCTCGACGAGGCGGTCTGATTCGATCCCACCGCGGAGATGCCGATATGAATGCAAGTTCAACACAGCTGGCGGTCGGAATCGAAGCGCTCGATGGGCAGCGATATCGGAACCGAGAATGCCCTGTTGCTGACCCGCAGCGATTTGCCATAGACGGGCGTGTAGTCTCAGAAGGCGAGGACCAGCTGCAGGATGCATTGGCGCGCGCCCACGAATCGCCGACGCGTCCTCGGTGCCTGTGCGTAGCGGGTGGCGTCGAGATGTACGTCGCACGCCATCGTCAGTTCGTGATCAAGCGCATGCCCGCCACCGGGCACTTGCACCACCCCGGATGTCCGTCGTTCGAACCCGAGGCGAGCCAATCCGGCCTCGGTGAATTGGTCGGCCAGGCCGTGATCGAAGTCGAACCGGGGCGCGTGGAGCTGCAAGTCGATTTTCCGTTGGCGCGCATGATAGGCCGAAGCGTGCAGCGAGGCGAGCCGCAAGTCGTGGCGGACGTCGAGGAGCCACGCCGCCGAATGAGTCTGCGCGCGTTGACGCACTTCATCTTCGAGCGGGCGGGCTTCAATCGATGGAGCCCCGCGATGGAGGGTAAACGCAATCAGGGCGTGCTGCACAAATACCTGACGGAGGCCGCGGAGGGCGTTCTGGTCAAGGGCGAATCGCTAAGCGAGCGGTTGTATGTCCCTGAGCCCTTTGTAGAGCATCGCAGGGCCGAGATCGCTGCACGCAGGCGCCTCAAGCTCTCGATCCTGAACCCATACGAAGGGTGTTGGCCGATGGCGCTGGTATTGGGCGAGTTCAAGGGGTGCGAGGACTCGGCGCTCGGCAAACGGATATGGATCAGGCACATGCCGGACGCGCCCCTGCTGGTGTCGACTCGGCTATGGGCGCGCGTCTCGCGAACTTTGGCGCCGCTGTTCGAGGTACGCGATGCGGACACCGGTGTGGGTGTGCGCCTGGTGGCCACCGCCCTGATCTGCGCCAGGCGCGAACACACCTACGAAATCGAATCCCTCAGCCTGATGGTAGCCACCAAGCATTGGATACCCGTTGATGGCGTGCATGAGCTGGCACTCGTCCAGGCGCTGGTAGAACAAAAGAGGCGATTCGTCAAGCCGCTTCGCTACGACGCCAGAAGCGCCACGGCGTTTGCCAATGCGCTGTTGATCGATGCCGGGCCGGTTGGCATCCCTTTGCATTTGCTCAGCCCGTTCATGACCCCGATGGAAAGAAGTGCGAAGACGCGCGCGATGGCGGCGAACAATGCATCTACCTGGGTGTGGACGACCGAGCGCTCGCTGCCGCCGTTTCCTGCACCAGTTGCAATGCATTCAGGATGACGTCGGAATCGCCAATGGACGCTGAGTGTCGTACTGGTCGTGGTACGTGATCGACTGCCATTCGGCCCAGATGCTGCGACAGGGAACTCAATGACCGAAAGGCGCAAGCGCATCGCCATTTCAGGCTTGAGGGCAGCGATCACGTTGTCGCGACGCCATGCGGTGGGCAAGCTCTGCGCGTTCGAGCCGAGCGCGCTGTGACGCCGACCAACCGCGAGCCTCGACGATCGCAGAAAGGTGGCCGAACTGTGGACGTAGGGGAGCCCAGACACGTTCCAGCAGCCTCATGACTTGGCCGCCGCCGCGTGCTCGTCGCGTGCGACATCCCAGACGGACTTCGCCGCATCCGCGTTCATCGCCGCGATGGCCAGGCCGACCAGCAGATCGGGCCAGGCGGAAGCCCAGCGCAGCGTGATCAAGCCGGCGGCGACGATAGCGACGTTGGCAAACGCATCGTTGCGCGACGACAGGAAAGCCGCACGCGTCAGGCTGCCGCTGGCGTGGCGGAAGCGCGCCAGCAGGAGCGCGCAGCCCACGTTGACCAACAATGCGCCCAGCCCGGTCGCCGACAGCAGCATCGGGTCCGGGGGCACAGGGGCATTGAATTTCTGCCATGCTGTCCACAGCAGGGCCAGCGCCGGCGCCAGCAGCACCGCTGCCAGGAACATCCCCACTCGTGCCCGATTGCGCGCCGACCAACCCAGGGCGGCGACGATGAGGAAGTTGACACTGGCGTCTTCCAGGAAGTCCACGCTGTCGGCGAAGAGCGATACCGAGCCGATGCGCCGGGCCACGGCAAACTCGACGAAGAAATAGGCCAGGTTGGCCAGCGCCACGACCGTGACGGCGCGGCGCAAAGCTGAATCGGTGGGGTCGCGGATATCCATCGAGCCGCACGTTCATCGGGCGCCGAACGTGCGCCGCTGACTCTACTTCAGCGTGAACCTGGCTGAGGCTGCCGGCTTGCCATTGAGCGACACCTCGGCCAGCACTTTGGTGCCGGCACCGACCTTGAAGCTGCCCTTGGCCTCCAACTTGTCGTCTACCAACGCGAGCGGCGCTTCGGTCTTGCCGTTGCCGTTGAACACCGTGACCTTGCCGGTGGCGCTGGTGAGCTTCATCGGCTTGCCGTGGTCGCTGACATGGATGACGATCAGCTCGCGCAGGTCGCCGGCCTTGGTCTCGACGACGACGCCACCGTGCTTGGGTGTGTGATCCTCTGCGGCGAAGGCGGGCAGGTTGATCGTGCGGGCGACCAGCAGGGCGGCAGCGACGGTCTTCATGTTTCTTCCCTTCAGTGTGGAGGTGAATGAATCGGCAGGTCAATGGATGGGCGTCGCGCTGACCACGTTGATGACCGTGATCCAGCCGGCGACAGCCTGGCCGGTGCGCGCGGCCGCGGTGATCGCGGCCTTCAGCGGCTCGACCTCGCTGTCCTCACAAAGCACCTCCAGCTTGTATTCGTTGACAACTTCATCGCCGAGGTCCATCGAGTAGTGCTGCTCGTCGCTGTCCAGCGGCAGCAGCGAGCCCTTGACGATGTACACCGCCAGGTTGTGACGCCGGCCGCCGCGTTCGCCGCCCCAGGCGGGCGAGTCCTTGACCGCGGCGATGACGTCGGCGATGCGGCTTCGGTGCAGCTGCACGTAGGCCTTGATCTCCTTCATGGCGTCTCCGGTGTCGGTTGAGGCGGAAGGGGCACGGCTGCGGCCTGTTCGGCGTCGGCGGCCGCATCGCGCTCGCGCTGCTTTGCCTCGGCCCGGGTTTCGGACCATTCCCAGATCAACGGCAGCAGCAGCAAGGTCGGCAGCGTCGCGGTGATCAGCCCGCCGATCACCACCGTGGCCAGGGGCGCTGCGTTTCGGCGCCGACCCCGGTCGAGATCAGCACCGGGATCAGGCCCAGGATCGCAACCGAGGCGGTCATCAGCACCGGCCGCAGTCGCAGCTCCGCCCAGCGCCTTCGTCGTTGCCGCGCCGACTGGAGTGACTGCGACCCGCGCCGAAACGCTTCAGGGCCCGAACCGCATGCGGACCGATACCGGCAGGGTGGTCCGATTGGACCAAAGCCAACAATAGTCGTTGTTGCCCTTGGGTGTCAGGCGACCTTGCGCCGCACTGACCGCTGACATGTTCTCGGGTGCCCTGACGTCGCCCTTGACATGGAAGTGGGTGTTGAACGCCAGCGGCGCGTCGGCCTCGAACTGCCAAGTGATCGCCCGGCCGGCCTCGACGGCCGTGCAGATTTCGACGAAGTCACGCGGCGGCGCGACGACCTGTCGCTCGACGGGCAACTGCCTTGGCAGTGTCACCAGCACCAACTGCTGCTGGCCGAGAATCGTCATCGGCAGGCAGCCGAAAGCAACACCCATCGACAGGCAGCGGAGGATCTGCATCTGCTACTCCTTGCAGCCTTGCTCGGGCCGGCGAGAACCCGATCGGCAAGACTTGGAGTGGCGTCACGCCCGGACGTTCAGTGCCTTGCTCGCCTGCGGATGCTCGCTCGGATACGCAGTGGCTGGAACTGGCGTGTCGCCCAGTTCAGCCCGCAGCGTCAGGCCGATCGCGGTCACTCCGTCGATCGAACTGGCCAGCGGCCGACCACCGTGCATGCGCGCAATGGCCGCGACGATCGACAGCCCGAGGCCATGGTTTCGGTTGGCGTCGCTGCGCGAAGGGTCACCGCGATAGAAGCGGTCGAACAGCCTGGGCAGGTGCTCCTGCCCGATCGTGTCTCCGAGGTTGACCACTCGAAGCGCCACTTCGCCCGCCCGGGCCGCATCGATCTCCACGCGAACAAGGGTCCCGTGCCGGGCGTGTCGTGTCGCGTTGGCGATCAGGTTGGACAGCGCCCTTTGCAGCAGTGCGATGTCGAAATCCCCCGAAGCATCGCCGCATACTTCCAGACCGATCTGCGCATCGGCCATCGCCGCCTCGTGGTAGTCCGCCACCCGTCGGGCGACAGCGGCCAGGCTGCGCGTCGGCACACGCCGGGCCGTCGCGCCACGATCGGCCTGCGACAGGAACAGCATGTCCTGCACGATGCCGGCGACACGCTGCAGCTCCTCCAGGTTCGAAGCCAGCACCTCGCGCAAATCGTCCGCACTGCGCGACCTGCGCAGCGCCAGCTCGGTGCTGCCAATGAGCGTCGCCAGCGGCGTGCACAGTTCATGGGCCACGTCGGCGTTGAACCCCTCCACGCGCTCGTAGGCCAGTTCGAGACGGCCGAGCAGCGCGTTGAACTGGGTGATCATCGGCTCGAGTTCTTCCGGTTGGGATGATCCGTCCAAACGCCGGTGCAAGGTGTCGGCGGCAAGGCGGCGTGTCTGGTCGACGAGTTGGCGCAGCGGGCGCAGACCCAGGCGCACGAGCACAAAGCCGCCCACCGATATGACCAGTGCCCCGGCCAGTGCCGCGGCCAGCAACGTCAAGCCAATGCGCCGCAGCAGCGCCTTGTCGTCGCCGATGTCCATCGTCAGGGTCACGACCACTGACTGGGTCGCGGACTGCGGGGAGGGCAGCTCGAATTGCAGGCGGCGGTCTTCGCCGCCGGCCAGCGGCGCTGTCGGACTGCGGTAGAACACGGTGCCATCGGGCCGGTCGAGCCACAAAGCAAGATCCTCGTGGCCAATGAAGAATTCATCGAGCTTGTGCTTCAGCGCCGCCGTATCGTCGTCGCGTGCGGCCTCGACGAGCAGATGCTGCAGCTGGGCCCGCTTTTGTGTCAGCGTGTCCGCCTGGCGGTTCTGCAAGCCGACTTGCGTGGCAGCGTAGACCGCGGCGCAGATCACGACCAGCCCGGCCAGGCTCTGCAGCGCCAACCAATAGGACAGCCGCCTGCCCAGTGAACCGACGCGGCTGCGGCTCATGGGTCGCGTGCCTCCAGCATATAACCCATGCCGCGCACCGTGTGAAGCAGCGCGCGCTCGAAGGGTACGTCGAGCTTGCCGCGCAGCCGCCGGACGGCGACGTCGATGACATTGGTCGCACTGTCGAAGTTCATGTCCCACACCTGCTCGGCAATCTCGGTACGCGACAACACCTCGCCCTGGCGGCGCAGCAGCAGCGTGAGCAGGTTGAATTCCTTGGCCGTCAAGTCCAGCCGGCGTCCGGCGCGGGTCGCCTTGCGGCGCAGCAGGTCGAGTTCCAGGTCCGCCAGTCCGAGCACAGCCGCGCCATCGGCTTCGCGCAGCGGGCGCGCCCGGCGCAGCAGCACCTGGATCCTCGCCACCAGCTCCGAAAACGCAAAGGGCTTGACGAGGTAGTCGTCGGCACCGCTTTGCAGACCCTTTACCCTGTCCTCGACGCGGATGCGTGCGGTGAGCATCAGGACCGGGGTCTGCTTGCTCTGCCGCAGCGCCGCCAGCACGCCGAGCCCGTCGATCCCCGGCAGCATGGCATCGAGCACGAGCAGGTCGTAGTCGCCTTCCATCGCCAGGTGCAGCCCATCCACGCCGTTGTGGGCGAGGTCCACGACGAATCCCTCTTCGGTCAGGCCCTTGTGCAGGTAGGCGGCCAGCTTGAGCTCGTCTTCGACGACCAGAAGCCTCATGTCGACACAGCCCGGCGGCCCCACGCGGGCGTGCATGACCAAGATGTCATGTGTTCGACTGCTTGGTGTTGGGAGCCGGTTCGTAGAGTGCCTCTCATGCCCTTCGGCATGCCGCTGCGGCCAGCCTGCGCGGATCCTTCGACCCAGGAAAGGTATTCATGAACTTTGCCAAGTACACCGTCCTTGCACTCTCCGCGACAGCCGCGCTCACGCTGCCCGCGCTTTCGCATGCCACTTCGATGTTGCACGCCGCGAACAGCGAAGCGGGCTACACCTACCATCCTGAACACTCCAAGAGCACGAAGACCCGCGCACAGGTCTCGGCCGAGACGGCGGCTGCGCGAAAAGACGGCAGTCTCGATCAGCATCAGGCGCAATACCAACTCAATGCGCCCATTCCGACCAAGGACGCCGGACCCGGCAAGACGCGGCAACAGGTAGTTGCCGAACTGAGCAACGAGACCACCGAGGAGCGCACGGCGCGGTTGAACCTGCTCGCCGGCAGCTGAGCTCATCACAGCGGCTGCTCACTGGCCGGCGCTGCAACAGGGCGCCGGTCCACGAAGTTGCAGCCGTCTTCGGAATGCTCGCAGGCCACCGGTTCCAGTTGCAGCGTCGTGTGGAATACCCTGAACCGTTCCGCGAGACGAAGCTTGACCCGTTCGATGAGCTCGACCCCGCCGGCACCTTCGGCATGGACCACATGGGCGGTGAGCGCGTTCTTGCCGCTGGTAAGCACCCAGATGTGCAAATCGTGGACGCCGGTCACGCCGGGCACCGCAAGCATTTCGCGACTGACTTCATCGACATCGACGCCGTCCGGCACACCTTCGAGCAGGATGTTCAGGCTTTCCCTCAACAGCGCCCAGGTGCGCGGCAGAACCCACAGCCCGATGCCGACAGCCACCACTGTGTCGACCCACATCCAACCCGTGAAGCGGATGAAGATGGCCGCGACGATGACGCCCACCGAGCCGAGCATGTCCGCCCACACTTCGAGGTAGGCCCCCTTGACGTTCAGGCTGCTGTCCTTGCCGCTGCGCAGCAGCCGCATGCTGAGCAGGTTCACCCCCAGGCCCAGCACAGCCACGGCCAACATGCCCAGCGGCTGAACTTCGACAGGTGCATTGAAGCGGCGCCAGGCCTCGTACAAGATGTAGAACGCGACACCAAACAACAACAGCGCGTTGAACGCCGCAGCCAGAATCTCGAAGCGGTGATAGCCGTAGGTGCGCTTGGCGTCGGCGGGCCGCCGCGCCACGCGCACGGCAGCCACGGCGATCGCCAGCGCTGCCGCGTCGGTGAACATATGGGCGGCATCGGCCAGCAGCGCCAGGCTGCCGAACACGATGCCAGCCACGACCTCGGCAACAAGAAACGCCGTGGTCAGCCCGAGCGCCCACCACAACATCTTCTCGTTGCCAGTCTCGGGTATGGCATGGGCATGGCCCGTGCTCATCTCGGCTCTCCATTGACAACCACAAGAAGGGTTTGTCGCCGCACGGTTCGACTACTTTCCATGCCGGCTGGCCGTGTCGCCGTGGTGGCCGGTTCGCTTGTCAAGGCGATGCTCGTTCAAGCGCTTGCGCAGCCGCTGCGAATACGGCAGCACCGACTCCGGCGCGGGCGGCGGATGGCGCCGCTTCCACCACTTGAGCAGCCACCAGCAGGCAACGGACAGCGCGACGATGCCGATCCAGACCCACAGCATCGTCAACGCCACTGGCATGTCCGGCACGCGACTTCGCATGGGCTGGCTCGGCTGTGGGGCTTGGCGCGGCTACTTCAGCGTGAATCGAGCGGACACCGTGGGCTTGCCATTCAAGGAAACTTCGGTCAGCACCTTGGTACCGGCGCCGACCTTGAAGCTGCCCTTGGCCTCCAACTTGTCGCCTACCAACGCGAGCGGCGCTTCGGTCTTGTCGTTGCCGTTGAACACCGTGACCTTGCCGGTGGCGCTGGTGAGCTTCATCGGCTTGCCGTGGTCGCTGACATGGATGACGACCAGTTCGGGCTTGGCCACCAGTTCCAGGTCGCCGGCCTTGGTCTCGACGACGACGCCACCGTGCTTGGGCGCGTGGTCCTCGGCGGCGAAGGTGGGCAGGGTGATCGCGGAGGCGACCAGCAGAGCGGCAGCGAGGGTCTTCATGGTTCTTCCTTTCAAGGTGGGTTGTGGATGAATCGGCAGTTCAATGGATGGGCGTCGCGCTGACCACGTCGATGACCGTGATCCAGCCGGCGACGGCCTGGCCGGTGCGTGCGGCCGCGGTGATCGCGGCCATCAGCGGCTCGACCTCGCCGTCCTCGCACAGCAGCTCCAGCTTGTATTCGTTGACGACTTCGTCGCCGAGGTCCATCGAGTAGTGCTGCTCGCCGCTGTCCAGCGGCAGCAGCGAGCCCTTGACGATGTACACCGCCAGGTTGTGACGCCGGCCACCGCGCGCGCCGCCCCAGGCGGGCGACTCCTTGAGCGCGGCGATCACGTCGGCAATGCGGCTGCGGTGCACGTAGGCCTTGATCTCTTTCATGGTGTCTCCGGGGTCGGTTGGGGCAGGGGTACGGCTTCGGCACGCTCGGCGGCCGCATCGCGCTCGCGCTGCTTTGCCTCGGCCCGGCTTTCGGACCATTCCCAGATCAGCGGCAACAGCAGCAGGGTCAGCAGGGTCGAGGTGATCAGCCCGCCGATCACCACCGTGGCCAACGGCCGCTGCGTCTCGGCGCCGACGCCGGTCGAGATCAGCATCGGGATCAGCCCCAGGATCGCCACCGACGCCGTCATCAATACCGGCCGCAGCCGCAGCGCGGCGCCCTGGCGCACGGCATCGCGTATCGACAGCCCGTGCTTGCGCTGGTCGTTGAGGAAGCTGACCAGCACGATGCCGTTCAGCATCGCCACCCCGAACACGGCGATGAAGCCGATGGCCGAGGGCACCGACAGGTACTGCCCGGTGATGAACAGCCCGACGATGCCGCCGATGATCGCGAAGGGCACGTTGGCGATGATCAGCGTGGCATGGCGCACCGAGTTGAACGCGGTGTACAGCAAGATGAAGATCAGGCCGATGGTCAGCGGCACGATCACTCCCAGCCGTTCCATCGCGCGCTGCTGGTTTTCGAAGGCGCCGCCCCACACGACCCAGTAGCCGGTGGGCATCGTCACTTGCGCCTTGATTGCCGCGTTGGCCTCCTTGACGAAGCCGTCCACGTCACGCCCCTGCACGTCCATCTGCAGTACCGCATAACGCTGCAGCGATTCGCGACGCACGAAGGTGTAGCCCTCGTCGAGTTCGATCTTCGCCACGCTGGAAAACGGCACGATCGCACCTTCGGCGGTGCGGATCGGGATTGCCGCGATCGCCGACGGGCTCGAACGGAACTCCTCGGGCAGCCGCACCGCGATGTCGAAGCGGCGCCTGCCGTCGATCAGTGTCGATACCGCCTCGCCGCCGATGCCGGCCTGCACCACGGCCAGGATGTCGTCGGCGTTCAGGCCGTAGCGCGCCGCAGCTTGCCGGTCGACCTTGATGACCATCTGCGGCTTGCCCTTGTTGGCCTCGGCCGACAAATCCGCCACGCCGGGCACACCGGCGACCACGGTCTTCAGCTTGGCCGACAGTTCCTCCAGCTTGTCCAGGTCTTCGCCGTAGATCTTCAGCGCCAAGGTCGCGCGCACGCCGGAGATCAGCTCTTCCACGCGCATCTGGATCGGCTGCGTCGCGCCGAACACCGCCGTCTGCACCTCGCCTTCCAGGAACTCCTGCATCTCGCGGCCGAGCGCGGCAAACGACTGCTTCGTCGGCCACTCGTCCTGCGGCTTCATGTCGAGCAGCACTTCCATGTAGTTGACGTCGGCCGTCTCGCCCTTCTCGGCGCGGCCGATCGTGGCCAGCACCGCGTTCACCTGCGGGAACTGCTTGCGCAGCGCGGCGTCCATGACATTGGCGACGCGGATCGACTCATCGAGCGAGGTCGACGGGATGCCGACGACGCGGAACATGATCGCGTCTTCCTGCAGCGTGGGCATGAACTCCTTGCCGAGGAACGGGAACAGCGCCAGCGCGCCGATCAGCAGCGCCAGTGCGGCGCCGACGACGGTCTTCTTGCGTTCCAGCGCCCAATCCAGCAGCGGCAGGTACAGCCGCTTCGCCCCGCGCACCAGCCAGGTGTCCTTCTCCTCCTTGGGCTTGAGGATCAGCGCACACAGCACCGGCGCCAAGGTCAGCGACAGCAGCAGCGAACCGGCCATCGCAAAGGTGATGGTCAGCGCCATCGGCTTGAACAGCTTGCCCTCCAGCCCGGTCAGCGAAAACAGCGGCAGGAAGACGACGATGATGATCAGGATCGCGAAGGCAATCGGGTTCGCCACTTCGCGTGCCGCTTCCAGCACGACATGGCTGCGGTTGATCGGTTTGCCGGATGAGCGTGCATGCGACAGCAGCCGGAAGGCGTTTTCCACCATCACCACCGCGCCGTCGACCATCATGCCGATGCCGATGGCCAGGCCGGCCAGGGACATCAGGTTGGCCGACATGCCCACGCGCTGCATGCAGATGAAGGCGAACAGCATCGCCAGCGGCAGGGTGACGATGACGACGATGGCCGAGCGGAACTCGCCGAGAAACAGGAACAGGATCACCGCCACCAGGATCGAGCCCTCGATCAGCGCGTTGGTGGAGGTCTTGAGCGCCTTGTCGACGATCTCGGTGCGGTCGTACACCGCCTTCAGCTCCACGCCCTTGGGCAGCGCGGCCTGCGCGATGGCGAGTTTTTCCTTGACCGCCTTGACGACGGTCGCGGCGTTCTCGTTGATGCGCGACAGCGCGATGCCGAGCACGACTTCCTCGCCGTTGCGCGTGACCGCGCCGAAGCGCACCGCCGGGGCTTCCTTGACCGCGGCCACGTCGCGCACGTAGATCGGCGCGCCGTTGCGCTCGGCGATCACGATGGTCTCGATGTCGGCGGCGTTGCTCACCAACCCCAGGCCGCGCACCAGGTACTGCTCGACGCCGACGTTCAGGTACTGGCCGCCGACCTGCTTGTTGTTGGCCGCCAGCCGCTCCATCACTTCCTTGAAGGACACGCCGTACTTGACCAGCTTGCGCGGGTCGATTTGCACCTGGTACTGCTTTTCGTGGCCGCCCCAGGTGGTGACGTCATCGACGCCGGGTGCGGTGCGCAGGATCAGCCGCACGGTCCAGTCCTGCAAGGTGCGCAGATCCATCGCGCTGAGCTTCTTGTCGGCGTCTTCGATCGTGTACCAGAACACCTGGCCCAGGCCCGAACTGTTGGGGCCGAGCTCGGGCTCGCCGTAGCCCTCGGGCAAGCGGCCCTTGACCTCCTGCAGCTTCTCGCCCACCAGCCGGCGCGCGAAGTAGATGTCGACGTTGTCCTTGAAGTACACCGCCACGTACGACAGGCCGAACAGCGACACGGAGCGCACCACCTCGACGTCGGCCAGGCCGGCCATCGCCGCTTCGATGGGCACGGTGAGCAGCCGCTCGATGTCCTCGGCGGCGACGCCGGGCGATTCGGTATAGATGTTCACCTGGGCCGGCGTGACATCGGGGAAGGCGTCCACCGGCACCTGCCGATAGGCCATGACGCCCAGGCCGATGAGTACGGCGAAGGCCACCAGCACCAGCACCTTGTAGCGCAGGCTGGCATCGACGATTGCATTGAGCATGGTTCAGTTGTCCTTCTCAATGCCCGTGGCCGAGCTGGGATTTCAGCTTGCGTGCCTTCAGGGCGTAGGTGCCCGAGGTGACCACCTGGTCGCCGGCCATCAGGCCCGACTTCAGCACCGTGCGTCCGCCGATGCGTTCGCCGGGTTCGACCTGCGCCGTTTCGTACGCACCCTGCCGGTAGACGAAGACCGTCGGCTTGCCGTCCATCAGCACGATGGCCGCGTCCGGCAGCGAGATGGCCTCGCGCTTCTCGCCGGCCACCTCGATGGTCGCGGTGGCGAACATCTCCGGCTTCAGCCGGCCATCGGCATTGGCCACCTCGATGCGCGCAGCCACGGTGCGCGTGTCCTTGTCCAGCGAGGCGCCGATGTGGCCGACACGGCCGGCGAAGACCTCGTTCGGATAGGCCGGCACCGTCACCTTGGCGTTGGCACCGATGCGCACCTTGGCCAGTGCGCTTTCCGGCAGGTCGGCCTGGATCCACACGCGGCTCAGGTCGGCGACGCTGAAAAGCGGTTCGCTCGGGCTGGCCAGTTCGCCCAGCGTGGCCTTCTTTTCGATGACGGTGCCGGCAAAGGGTGCGGTCACGGCGAAGGCCGAGACCCCCGCGCCGCTGGCGCTGGGCGAGCCGCCGAGCAGGCGCAGCCGGTCGGCAGAGGCGCGCAGGGCGGCGGCGGCCTTGTCGCGATCAGCCTTGGCGCGCAGGAAGTCCTTGCGCGGGATGATCTCTTCGGCGTTGAGCGATTCGGCGCGCTTGAAGTCGGCTTCGGCAATGCCGAGTTCGGCCTGCGCCTCGTTGAACGCGGCATGCGCTTCGCCCACCGCCACGCTGTCCAGCGTGGCCAGCGTCTGGCCGGCGCGCACCTTGTCGCCCAGCTTTGCCGGCACAGACGTGATACGGCCTTCGATGCGTGCCGCCACGTGCGCCAGCCGGTCGGCGTCGGGGCGGATGGTGGCGGTGACGGTGAGCGTTTCGCCCAGTGCCTGCGGCTTGACTTCTTCGACCTTGATGCCAGCACGCGCGGCTTCTTCGCTGGTCAGCGTCAGCTCGGATTCGGCTTCGCTGTGCCCGTCCTTCCCCTCCTTCTTTTCGCCGGCGTGTTCGGCGTGCTTGTCGCCTTCGCCGGCATGTTCGTCCTTCGCGCCGCTCTTGCCGCAGCCGGGCAGTGCGAAGGCCAGCAGCAGCGCCGCTGCGGCCAATCCCGCCCGCAGGCGGCCGCTGTCGGGTTTCGTCAGGGTGTTCATCGTGAGTTTCCTTGTTGCAGCCAGCCGGCCGCGTATTCGAGTTCGATTCGGGTGGCTTGCATTTCGGCGAGCAGATCGATCAGGTCGCGTTCGGCGTCGATCGCCTGGCGGTTGACGAGCAACTGGTCGAGCAGGCCGATCTGTCCGGCCTCGCGCGACCTGGCGGACAGCTGCTGGTTGTCGGTGGACGCCGGCACCAGCACGCGCTGCAGGCGCTGGATGCGCTCGCGCTGGCTGGCCAGCCGGCTCCACAGCTGGCGCACGCGCGCGTCGCTGTCGCGCAGCGCGGCGGCGCGTTCGACCTCGGCCTGCGTCATGTCGGTCATCGCCTGGCCGATGGCGGCGTCGTTCTGTTTGAACAGCGGCAGCGGCAACGACAACGAAAGGATCGTCAGATTTTCTCTGCCATCGCTCGGACCTTCGCGGCCGGCGTGCACACCGACCGTGACGTCGGGGTTGCGGTTGCCACGTTCGACACCGAGCCGGGCGCGGGCGGCATCTTCGCGTGCCGCAAGTGCACGCTGGCGAGGCAGGTTCTGTGCCGAAGCCAGCAACTGCTCCAGCTTGTACGGCAGCGGGCCGTCGATGGCAGTGCCCAGATCGCCGGCGACCTCGGGCAACGCGGAAGGCGGCAGGCGAACCGCGGTGCCGAGTTCGCTGCGTGCGTCGATCAGGCGCTCGCCCGCAAGGGCCAGCGCATTGCGTGCGCGCTCGGCCTCGACCAGCGCCACGTTGGCATCGAGGCGCGTGTCTTCACCGGCCGCGCGGCGTTTGGCGACTGCCTGCGCACTGCGCTCGAACAGGTCCAGCGAGCGCTGTTCCAGCTGCACACGTTGCTGCGCCGACAGCACGGCGAGGAAGCGTGTGGCGGCTTCGACGCGGGCCTGGCGGCGCACGTCGTCGATCTCGGCGCGCAGCGCGTCCAGCCCGGCCGCGGCGGCCTCGCGGCGTTTTGCCTGCTGCCCGCCGGTTTCGAAGGGTTGGCTGATGCCCACGCTCCATTCGTTCCAGGAGCCGGCAGGCCCACTGGGTCGGCGGCGGATGGCTTCGGTACCGAGCTCGGGGTTGTTGAACAGCAGCGCCGCGGCTTCGCGGCGCGTGCCTTCCGCGGCCGACAGCTGCGCCTCGCGGGCCAGCACGGACGGGTGCGTGGCCTCGGCGAGGCGCATCGCCTCGTCCAGGGTCAGCCTAGCGGGAGCAGCCGCGGGCTGGGCACCCGCGGGGTTTGTTATGGCGGCCAGCGCGAGGGCCAGCGCCACGAGGGGGAATCGCATCGAATCATCCTTCTTGTCTCACGACAACAAGCGATTCGGCAGGCGAAGCTAAGGAGACGTCAGCTGGAGAGCGGACGGAACTCGACCTCGCCGCCGAAGCGCGCGGCAGCGGCGAGTCAGACGATGTCGGGGCGCTCCGGCCCTGAAGGGGTGTGCGATCGGTAGCGCGGCGGAGGCTGTTCGCCCACCCCATCGCGTGGGGCGCTGGACACCCCGGCCCCAGACAGCGGCAGCGTGGCAGCGGCTCCCGCATGGCAGCTCGCACAATCGGTGTGCTTGACAGCCTTGCCGCCGCCATCGTCGCCGGCATTCACGAAATCACTGCCGTCCTGATGGACGTGTTGATGGTGCCCCGGGTGCTTGCTTGCCGCGGCGGCAGTCTCATGCGCGCAGTACGGCGCAGCCGCCGCCCAGATGAACTGAGCGGGCAGCACCAGCAACATGAAGACGACGAGCCAACGACGCATGGGCGCGGATTCTATGGGCGAAATCAGCTGGCCGTGCCGGCGAGGGCATATGCCGCGCCGATCTTCGAGAACCCGTTGGCACGCGTCCAGCTTCCTCGGATGGCGAGTGGGCCTGCCGCACCTCCGCGGCGGGCTACTTCGGTGCCGACGCCGCCGGGCTTTGCCAGTGCTGCTGCCACATCATGTGGTTCATCATCATCTGCTGCATCGGCATGTACTGGTCCATCATGTACTGGCGCTGGCGCAACTGCTCCGGGCTCAGGTTGGAGTAGTAGCCGCGCATGTGGCCCCAGCCGCCACCCATCATCGGGCCGCCCATCATCATGCCCGGCCCCATGCCCTGGCCGGCCCCGCAGCAGGCCGGGCCGCCGGGGCCCCAGACGCCGTGCATCGCCGCCATTGCCGCCTGCATCGAGTTCCAGTGCTCCTGCAGCAGCCGCTGACGCTCCTGCGGGTCCTGCGTCTGGCGCACCTTGTCCATCTGCGCCTGCATCTGCTTCATCGTCTCCTGCAGCTGCGCCATGCGCTTGTCGAATTCCTGCAGGGTGGGTTGTGCCGCCTGCGCGGCCGCCTTGTCCGCGGGTTTGGGCTGCTGTGCCAGCGCAGGCTGAGCCAGCGTGGCCAGCGCGAGCACCAGTGGTGCCATGCGTATCGTCTTCATCGTGCGCTCCTGACTTCGATCGACTCTCCGCCGCAGCGCTTGCGCAGCGCGGCGAGTCCAGCTTAGGACGCCGGGCTGAAGCGCTGTTGACGGCGATCAATCGGCGGCCACGCCATCGCGAGTTCCTGCGCTGCAGATTCATGCCGCGCTCCGCTGCGAGTCTTGCCCCGAGCGCAGCAGCCGCAACCCGTTGAAGACCACCAGCAGGCTGGCGCCCATGTCGGCGAACACCGCCATCCACATGGTCGCGTTGTCGAACACCGCGAGCACCAGGAACACCGCCTTGATGCCGAGCGCGAGCACGATGTTCTGCCACAGCACGCGGTGTGTCGCGCGCGACAGGCGGATCGTCTCGGGCAGGCGCCGCAGGTCGTCGTTCATGATGACCACGTCGGCCGCTTCCATCGCGGTGTGCGTGCCGGCACCGCCCATGGCGACGCCGATGTCGGCCTGCGCCAGCGCCGGTGCGTCGTTGATGCCGTCGCCGGCCATCGCTGTCAGGCCCAGCCGTGATTGCAGGGCCTGGATGGCGGCCAGCTTTTCCGCGGGCAGCAGGCTGGCCTGTACTTCGTCGATGCCCACCTGGGTGGCGATGGTGCGCGCGGTGGCCGGGTTGTCGCCGGTCAGCATCACCGGGGTCACGCCCAGCGCCTTCAACTCCGCCACCGCGGCGGCGGACGAGGGCTTCAGCGTGTCGGCCACCGCGCAGATCGCCAGGACGCCGCGGGCTGAGGCCAACAGCGTGACGCTGCGGCCTGCCAGTTCATGTACTTGCAGGCGGGCTTCGATGGCCGGTGAACATTGCCCGCGTTCCTCGATCCAGCGGTGATTGGCGAGCGCGTAGTCCTCGCCGTCGATGCGCGCCTGCACACCACGGCCTGCCTCGGCCGCGAAGCCCTGCACTTCGACGGCAGCGCCTTCCAGACCCATCGCGATGGCCATCGATACCGGATGGTCGGAGCGCGCGGCCAGGCTCTTCGCCAGCTGGGCCAGCCGTGTGCCATCCAGCGACGTGGCCACGGCCTCGAAGGCCACCAGCCGTGGTTTGCCTTCGGTCAGCGTGCCGGTCTTGTCCATCGCCACGGCACGCAGGCCGCGCGCCTGTTCGAGGAACACGCCGCCCTTGATCAGGATGCCGCGGCGCGCCGCCGCAGCCAGGCCGCTGACCACCGTCACCGGCGTCGAGATCACCAGCGCGCAGGGGCAGGCGATGACCAGCAGCACCAGCGCCTTGTACAGCGCCTGCATCCAGGTCCAGCCGACCAGCGTGGGGGCCAGCAGCACCAGCGCCACCGCCAGCGCGAACACCGCCGGCGTGTAAATGGCAGCGAAGCGGTCGACAAAACGCTGCGTCGGCGCACGCGAGCCCTGCGCCTGCTCCACCGCATGGATGATGCGCGCCAGCGTGCTGTCGCTGGCCGGCGCGGTGACGCGCATTTCCAGCGCCGCGGCCTGGTTGATGGTACCGGCATACACCTCGTCGCCGGGGCCCTTGTCGACCGGGATGCTCTCGCCGGTGACCGGGGCCTGGTCGACGGCGCTGCGGCCTTCGGTCACGCTGCCGTCCAGCGGCACGCGTTCGCCGGGGCGGATACGCACGATGGCGCCGACCGCAACGGCCGCCGTCGCGATGCGCGACCAGCTGCCGTCGGGCTGGCGCACTTCGGCGTCCTCGGGCGCCAGCGCCAGCAGGCTGCGGATGGCGTTGCGGGCACGGTCCACGGCGCGGGCTTCGATCAGCTCGGCGATGGCATACAGCGCCATCACCATCGCGGCTTCGGGCCACTGGCCGATGGCGAAGGCACCGGTCACGGCGACGGTCATCAGCGCGTTGATGTTCAGGCGGCCGGCGCGCAGCGCGGCGAAGCCCTTCTTGTAGGTGCTGAGGCCTGCCAGCGCGATGGCGGCCAGCGCCAGCGCCATCGTGGCGATGCGCCACGGCAGCAGATCGGGGGCAAAGAAGGCCAGGGCTTCGGCGCCCACGGCCAACCCCAGCGCCGCCACCAGCCGCCACAGGCCTGCGCCGAACGGCGCCGGGTCGGCGCTGTCAGCCACTGCGCCCGGCGTTACCGCACCGGGCACGGCCGCCATGGCCAAGCGCTGCGGATCGAAGCCGACGCGCCGCATCGCGGTCGCGGCCTGCTCGATCGCCTGGGGCGTGCCGCTCAGGTCGAGCTGGCGCTGGCCTAGATCGAAGCGCACATGGCGAATGCCGGCGATCGGGTCGAGCGCGCGCCGGATCTCCGATTCCTCGGCGGCGCAATCCATCGTGGCGATGCGAAAGCGCGTCGTGTCGCGGTCGTTGGCGGTCGACGGCGTCCGCGTTGCCGTGGACGCCTCGCCGCAGTGGTCACTGCAACAGGCCGTGCCTTCGGGCTTCGTCGTGTCGATTCTGATGTCCATGCCCGAATTTCAAACCCTGTAGCAGGGTCAGAGTCAAGCATTGATTGCGAAAGCAGCGCTGCCCGACGCCGCAGGCGGCGGCCAATGCCGCAGCGTCGGCGCTCAGGCCTCGCAGCCCGAACAACCTCGCTGCATCTGCACCGGCGGGCACTTGACCGTGCCGTACGAGCAGAACACGCAGCAGTCACCGGCCAGCGGACGAAGCACGGCGTTGCAATGCTTGCATTCGTAGAAGAACTGGCAGGCGTCGGTGGGCATGCGCTCGGGCCTGGCGTGGCCGCATTGGGGGCAGGTCAGGATCGAGTCCAGCACGGGCGCAGCGGCGGCCGTCATTTGCGCACCGCCGACGGAAAGCCGGCTTCGGTGGTGGCCTTGACCAGGCCTGCGGCCGTGGCCTTGTCGGCGTCGAATGTCACTGTGGCCGTCTTCTTCTGAAAGTCGATCTGCGCCTGGCTCACGCCGGGTACCTTCTCCAGTGCCTTCTTGACGGTGATCGGGCACAAGCTGCAGGTCATGTTCTGCACATCGAGAACCGCGGTCTGCGGTGTTGCCGCGAGCGCCCCGACCGCTTCGATGGCGAGGACCAGACCAAGGAGTGACTTGCGCATGAAGCAACTCAGAGGAAAAACGGCGCCAGCCAGGGCACCAGCAACAGCACAAGCAGCGCGAAGGTGACGATCGCGAAGATCCATCGCTGCCGGCGCAGCACCATCGGCTGTGCGCAGGGGGCACCGGGCACGCAGACCTGCTGCCGCAGGAAAAGACGGTGGAACGCCAGGCCGAGAAACATCAGCGTCGCCGCGATGAACCAGGGGCGCAATGGCTCCAGCGCCGTCAGATGGGCGATCCAGGCGCCGCCGATGCCCAGCATCAACAGCACGAGCGGACCGACGCAGCACAGCGATGCGCCAATGGCGGCCAGCGCTCCGGCGAAGAGCGAAGCATTGGCGTTGAAGCTCGACATGGGTGAGTTGAATGCGCCCGATTCACCACAGTCTATAGTCCGTACCATGGTACGGAGTCAAGCACCCGCCGCGTTGGCCGATCTGACGATCGGGCGTGTGGCCGCCGCGGCCGGCGTGAACGTCGAGACCATCCGCTACTACCAGCGACGCGGATTGATGGCTGAACCGGCCAAGCCATCCAGCGGACAGCGCCGCTATGCGGCCGACGCCGTCAGACGCTTGCGCTTCATCAAGCGGGCGCAGGTGCTCGGCTTCACGCTGGAAGAGATCGTCAGTCTGCTGACGCTGGACGAGGCGCATGCTTGTGCCGAAACGCGCGAACTCGCCGCGCTCAAGCTTCAAGGCATCGACAGACGGCTCGCCGACCTCAAGGCGATGCGCAAGGCGCTGACTTTGCTGTTGCGCGAATGCGAATCCGGATCAGCAACTGGCGCCTGTCCGATCATCGACGCGCTGGCCGCGGATTGACGGCAAACGTCGCCGCCCCTGGCACAGCCTGTCATGGCCGTTGCATCGCGGCGCTTGACTCTGCAGCGGCTCCAGGGTTTCCAATACCGGTCATGAACCAGGACTCACTACGCATCGCTGCCTACGACACGGCCATGGCCGCAGCCCGCGCCAGCCTGGCACGGAGCGCGCCCTCGGATGCGCTGGCACATCTCGAACGTGCCCATGTGCTGGGCCAGCGCGACTTCAGCCGCCATTGGCGGGTGCATGTGACGATGCTGCGTGCGGCCTGGGCCTTGCGCGACGTAGGCGAACTGCGCGGGCAGTTGCTGCGCTTGTCGCTGGTGCCGCTGGGTCACCTGTTCGGCCGGTTGCCGCTGGGCAACACCGGCCGCTCCAGCGTCAGCGCCTTCGCGCCGATGGACGTGCCTGCCGACCTGAAGCGGCTGCTGGACGACGACCGTGGCTGAGGCCGTGCCGCTCGCGCCCCTGGCGCAGCCCTTCGACTCGCGCCGGCATTGGCGCGCCTGCCTGCTGCTCGCGGCCGCGGGCCTGGCTGCCGACCAGGCCCTCAAGGCGCTGGTGGTGTCGTCACTGGACCTCGGCGAACAGGTCTTCGTCACTTCCTGGTTCAACATCGTGCATGTGCTCAACCCGGGCGCCGCCTTCTCGTTTCTGGCCGACGCCGGCGGCTGGCAACGCTGGTTCTTCGTCGGCGTCGGCATCGCGGTGAGCGTTTTGCTGGCCGGGTTGCTGTGGCGTGGTGTCGCAAACCGACTGGAGACCGCGGCCTATGTCGGCCTGATCGCCGGTGCGCTGGGCAACGTGGCCGATCGCCTGCGTCTCGGTGCGGTTGTCGACTATCTCGACCTGCACTGGCGCGGCATGCACTGGCCGGCATTCAACCTGGCCGACATTCTGGTGGTCGGCAGCGCCGGCCTGCTGGTGTTGGCATCGTTCGCGCCGGACCGGCCGGCGCCACAGCCGCAACCGTGACATGAACGCCGAATCACAGCGCAGCAAGTTCCTGCCGACCCTGGCGCTTGCCGCGGGCCTGGCCATCAGTTCGGGGGCCTGTGCGCAAGTCACGGCCGATCGGCCTTGGGTGCGTGCCACCGTAGCCAACCAGACTGGAACGGGCGCTTTTGTGCGCCTGACCGCACAGCAGGACATGTGGCTGACCGGCGCGCGCTCACCGGTGGCCGGCATCGTCGAAATCCACGAAATGAAGATGGACGACGCGATCATGCGCATGCGCCCCGCGGGTGAGCTGTCGATCAAGGCCGGGCAGTCCATCGAACTGAAACCGGGCGGCTACCATTTGATGATGATGAGCTTGAAACAGCAGCTCAAGCCCGGCGACACGGTGCCGCTGACGCTCGAGTTCAGAAGGGCGGACGGTCGGTCGTGGACGCTGGATCTTCAAGCCATTGCAAGCCTGACGGCGCCAAGCCGATGACCGCAGAGTCGCCGCAGCGCAGCGCCGGAACGCCGTTGTTCCTGGCCTGGCTGGTCGCCCTGGCGGCCACGGCCGGCGCGCTGTTCCTGGGTGAGGTGATGGGCAAGACCCCCTGTGTGCTGTGCTGGTATCAGCGCATCGCGATGTTCCCGCTGGTGCTGGTGCTCGGGGTGGGTTTATTCGACGGCGATGCGCGCAGCGCGCGTTATGCCTTGCCGCTGGCCTGGGCCGGCTGGAGCCTGGCGCTGTACCACTGTCTTGTGTTCTGGGGTGTGATCAGCGAAGCCCTGAGCCCCTGCCGGCAGGGCGTGTCGTGCGCCGACGCCGAGCTGCAGGTGGCCGGCTTCGTGCCCATCCCGCTGTTGTCGCTGGTGGCCTTCTCGGCGATCCTGGTGTTGTTGTTCTGGAATCGAAGGAGTCGGGCATGAACCGCAGGGGGTTGATGGTGGGCGCCGTCGGCGTGGTGGCCTTGGCCTTCATTGCCGGTGTCGTGGTCTACAAGGACCGGACCGCGCAGCAGGCCGTGCAAGCCGTTCAGGCCGGCGGCGATGCGCTGGTGCGCGCGCACGCCCCGGTGTTCGGCAACCCGCAGGCCAAGGTCACGATCGTCGAGTTTTTCGACCCGTCGTGCGAAACCTGCCGTGCCTTCTACCCGTTGGTCAAAGGCATCGTCAATGCCAGCTTCGGGCAGGTGCGGCTGGTGGTGCGCTATGCGCCGTTGCACCCGGGCTCCGACCGTGCGGTGAAGATCCTCGAAGCGGCGCGCCTGCAGGGCCAGTATTGGCCGGCCCTGGAGAAGGCACTGGCCGACCAGCCGCGCTGGGCGTCCCACGGCAACCCGCAGCCCGAGCTGATCTGGGAGTCGATTGCCGACACCGGCTTGGACATGGCCAAGGCGCGGGCCGATGCCGAGAGCCCGGCTATCGCCGCGGCGTTGCAGCAGGACATCGCCGACATGCAGGCCTTGAAGGTGCGGGCGACGCCAGGTTTCTTCGTCAACGGCCGGCCCTTGACGGACTTCGGCCAAGCGCAACTGAGGGCGCTCGTCAACGAGGAACTGGCCAAGCTCGGCAAGCCCTGAGAACGCAAGACCAGAAAGAGGCGAACCATGAAGATCGGCGAACTGGCGGCGGCCACCGACACGGCGGTGGAGACGATCCGCTTCTACGAGCGCGAACGGCTCGTCCCGGAACCGGCCCGCAGCGATGCGAACTATCGCCAGTACGGAGCGGCCCACGTGCAGCGCCTGGTCTTCATCCGCCGCTGCCGCTCGCTGGACATGAGCCTCGACGAGGTGCGCATCCTGTTGCGCTACCTGGACCGGCCCGCGGCGGACTGCGGCGAGGTGAACGCGGTGCTCGACGAGCACATCGAACATGTCGCCCTGCGCGTACGTGAACTGAAGCTGCTCGAAAAGCAGCTGCGCGAGTTGCGCGCGCACTGCAACTCGGAGCGCAAGGGACAACCCTGCGGCATCCTCGAGCAGCTCAACGCCGAGCGGCGAAGCACCGATGTCCCGCGCCCGGCGCCGTCCGGGCGCGTCCATGTAGGCGCCGTACATGGACGGCCGGTCGTGGCGAAGCGGTCATGAGTTCTGCTGTCGCCGCCGGCGCATCAGCTCACGAGCTGCAATGAAAGCTGTACCTCTGAACCAGCGCTCCTGCGCTGCAGCGCGATGAAGAGGTACCTCGTTCCGCTGATCGTGTTCGTCTTGATGGTCGCCTTTCTGGGCGTGGGCCTGCGGCTCAATCCGCGCGAGGTGCCTTCGCCGCTCATCGGGAAGCCGGCACCGGCGTTCGATCTGCCGCAACTGCATGACCCCGGGCTCAGGTTCACCGCTGAGCAAATGAAGGGACAGGTCTGGGTGCTCAACATCTTTGCGTCGTGGTGCCCGCCGTGCCTGGCAGAACACCCTTACGTGACGCAGCTGGCCAAGGAGCCGGGCGTCAAGGTGATCGGCCTGAACTACAAGGACCGCGCCGAGGACGCCAAAGCGTGGCTTCGCAAGCACGGCGATCCGTATGCCCTGATCGCCGTCGATTCGGACGGCCGGGTCGGCATCGACTATGGCAGCTATGGTGTGCCTGAAACCTTCGTAATCGACCAGCAGGGCGTGATCCGCCACAAGCACATCGGACCGATCACGTCCAAGGCGCTGCAGGCGGACATCCTGCCCATGCTGGCCAAGCTGAAGCGCTGAGGCGCTGCACGCTGCGGTGTGAAGCTCCGGTTCGACGTGTCCCTACGGCAGCATCCCGGCCCGGCCGCACGCTGCTGGTCAAGGTGCAGCTCTTCCTGCCGCCATCGCGCCGCGGACAAGGGCCAGGGCTTCCCCGCCGTCCCATTCCGCCGTGCCGGTGAGTCGCCCCAATTCACGGCCCTGCCGATCGATCAACAGCGTCGTCGGCACGCCGACCGTGCCGAGCTTGAATCCGGCGGTCCCTGTCGGGTCTTGGAAGATCCGCAGATGGCGGATGCCCACCTGCGTGTAGAAGGTCTTCACCGAGGCCAGGCCCTTGGCGTCCGTGTCGATGGACAACGCCACCACCTCGAAGTCGGACCCGCCGAGCTTGGCCTGCAGCCGGTCCAGCGACGGCATCTCCTTCCTGCAAGGCGGACACCATGTCGCCCAGATGTTCAGCAGCAACACCTTGCCTTTGAGATCGGCGAGCTGCACAGAAGCGCCGTCACCCGTGACGAAGGGAACGTTGTCCAGCTGCTTCGCTTGAGAATGCATCACGAACCCGAGCGGACCCGCTTGGCTCGCGCCCGAAGAACCGTGGAAGTGGCGCAGCAAAAGACCTGCGGCCATCGCGCCAGCGACGACCACGAGAACAGTCCACCGTCGGGCCCTCGATCCGTCCGCCATTTCGCCTTTCGGACCTTCCCCTGCAACAACTGCTTGGCTGACCGCGGATGATGAAGCAGGAGCATCGATGCGCGGTTGACGTGGCGATTAGAGAGCCTGTAGCAGGTGCAGCGTCAAGAGGCCATTTGCCGGCAGGGGTTCTCCCTGCAGGGAAGCGCCGATGTCCCACGCCCGGGGCCGTCCGGGCAGGCATGTCGGCGCCGTGCACGGACGGCCGGGGGGCGCCTCGACGAGGTGCGCATCCTGTTGCGCTACCTGGACCGGCCCGCGGCGGACTGCGGTGAGGTGAATGCGGTGCTCGACGAGCACATCGAGCAAGTCGCCCGGCGCGTGCGCGAACTGAAGCTGCTCGAGAAGCAGCTGCGAGAACTGCGCGCGCACTGCAATTCCGAGCGCAAGGGGCAACCCTGCGGCATTCTCGAAGAACTCAACGCCGATCGGCGAAGTGCCGACGGCATCCGCCGCCTACCGTCAAGCGGACACACGCATGTCGGCGCCGTGCACGGCCGGCCGGGTACGCCGAAGCGCCAATGAGTGTTGCGCACGCGGTCAGCGCACCCCACAGCGATCGAAGAAGTGCCCAGTATTGCGCCAGCGAACAGCGCGTTGCGCGCGAGGGGTGTTTTTCGTTGGGTACACTTCAGCCCATGCAGCGGCTCGTCGTGTTGTTTGCCATTGTGGTTGCCATGCTGTGGCAGTCGGCGGCGTTGGCACGTGGCGGCGCCGCAGTCGATGCGCAGGCAGACGCCGCGCACGCCGCACTGCACTGGCAGGGCGACGCGCACCATCATCACGACGATGGTTCCATCGCCATCGACGACTCGGAAGAATCGGCGCGCCATCTGATGGCCGATCAGACGAGCACGACGGCGCTGCTGCCGCTGGTTACGGCCGCGCTGCCGCGCTTGCACGACAGCGCGCCACGCCCAGGCAGCGTGCGTGCCAGCCTGCATCCCTTCCTCGATGGCCCGCTGCGGCCACCTCGACCCACCTGCTGACTGGCCAGGGGCACCCGTCGTCCGACGGGGCCTTGCCTCTACATCGGGCGCTGCGCAGGCCTGCAAGACCGCCATCGGCGGGATTGCGGCATGCAAGGCTCGTCGTGACATGACGCAGGTGCAGCATCGTCGTGAAATCCATTGTCTGGCTCGTTGCCGGCCTGATCGGCGGCAGCTTGTTCGGCTCGCTTGCCATGGCGCAGCCGAATCTTCTTGCGACGCCCGCGGCGTCTTTACCGGGCGTTTCGCTGGCTGCTGCGGTGGATGCCGCCTGGCAGCGTGCCGTGGAGGCCAGCGAGGCCCAGGGTCAACGCCAGCGCGCCGACGCCGAGCGCGTGGCCGCGGGCAGCCTGTGGGCCGCGC
>JAFLDH010000399.1 GCA_017302505.1 Burkholderiales bacterium | reverse complement strand
AGGGCCGGCGGCAGCAGTGCCGCCGCGCTGCCCAGGGCGCCCGCTGCCAGCCACCGCCGGCGCGGGGCGCTCCGGGGTGCCTTCGACCGCATGGTCAGCGCGTCTGCGCCAGCACGCGCGAGGCCAGTTCTTCGAAGCCATCGACCACGAAGTCGTAGTCCCGGTTCGGGTTCGGCTCGGGCGGGCCTTCGGGGCCCCATTCGTCGGGGCGGCGCACGAAGGCAGTGCGAAAGCCGGCGTCCTGCGCGGCGTTCAGGTCGAAGTTGTGGCAGGCCACCATCAGGATCTGCGCCGGCGGCAGCTGAAGCCAGCGCGCCGCAGTGGCATAGGCCTGCGCGTGCGGCTTGTACACGCCGAGCATCTCGCAGGAAATGATGGCATCCCAGCCGATGCCGTTGCGGCGCGACACGTCCACCACCAGCGCGGTGGGCAGCATGGTGAAGGACACCACCGGCAGCGCCTGCCGCAGCCGCTGCAAGGCCGGTGCGAAATCGGGCCAGGTGTCCAGCCGGTGCCAGGCGCGCCACAGCGCATCGCGTTCGGCATCGCCCCAGGCCCCCAGGCCGAACTGCGCCAGCGCCTCGTCCAGCGTGCGTCGGTGCACGTCGTCCATGTGGAAGGCCGGCTGCAGCTGGCCGACGATGCCCTTCATGGCCAGGCGCCGCCAGGTGTTGACGAAGGCGTGCCAGTCGACCTCGGCCCCCTGCGATGCGCCCAGCCGGCGCGCCTGGGCCACCAGGCCGCCATGCCAGTCGAGTACGGTGCCGCCGGTGTCGAAAGCAAGGGCTTCGATCTGCATCGGGTTCTCCTGCCTTTGGCCAGGTGGGTGAGGGTGGGGCTGGGTCGTGGCGCGGCCGGTTTTCTTACTGGCCGGTGTGACCTGGACGGCCGCCGCCTGCGGCCGGAATCACGATAGCAGCACGCTGGCCCGTTCGGCAGCCCGCCGCTGCGGGCGCCACGGCGCCGCCGCTATCCTGTGAGGGCTGTGCGCGCAGTGCGAATCGAAGGTTGCCCTGCCCCGTCCCTGGAACCCCTGCCAACGGCTGGCCCATGCGCGTGGCCGGCATGCTGTGCAAACCCACCGGAGTCCGCCGATGAACGCCCCCGAAAAACCCGCCGAACCGCGCCTGACCTCGCTGTCGCACGGCGGCGGCTGTGGCTGCAAGATCGCCCCCGGCGTGCTCAGCGAGATCCTCAAGGGCACCGCGGCCATGCCGATCCCTTCGGCCCTGCTGGTCGGCATCGAGACCTCGGACGACGCGGCCGTCTACCAGCTCAACGACGAGCAGGCGCTGATCGCCACCACCGACTTCTTCATGCCGATCGTCGACGACCCCTTCGACTTCGGCCGCATCGCCGCCACCAACGCCATCAGCGATGTCTATGCGATGGGCGGCAAGCCGATCCTGGCGCTGGCGCTGGTGGGCATGCCGATCAACGTGCTGTCCACCGCCACCATCGGCAAGGTGCTGGAAGGCGGCGCCGCGGTGTGCCGCAGCGCCGGCATCCCGATTGCCGGCGGCCACACCATCGATTCGGTCGAGGCCATCTACGGCCTGGTGGCGCTGGGGCTGATGCACCCCAAGCGCGTCAAGCGCAATGCCGACGCCCGGCCCGGCGACCTGCTGGTGCTGGGCAAGCCGCTGGGCGTGGGCGTGATGAGCGCGGCGCTGAGGAAGGGCGAACTGCCCGATGCCGGCTACGCACAGATGATCGCCAACACCACCCGCCTGAACACGCCCGGCCCCGAGCTGGCCGAACTGGACGGCGTGCATGCGCTGACCGATGTCACCGGCTTCGGCCTGGCCGGCCACGCGCTGGAGATGGCGCGCGGCGCGCGTTGCGAACTGCAGCTGGACTGGGCGGCCGTTCCGCTGCTGCCGGGCGTGCGCGCGATGGCGGCGCAGGGCTTCGTCACCGGCGCCTCGGGCCGCAACTGGGCCGGCTACGGCGCCGACGTGCTGCTGCCCGATGGCTTTGCGCCCGAGGACCGCGCGCTGCTCACCGACCCGCAGACCAGCGGCGGCCTGCTGGTGGCCTGCGCGCCCGCGGCGCTGGACGCGGTGCGCGCGGTGTTCGTACGCCACGGCTTCGAACAGGCGGCGGTGGTCGGCCGCATCGGCGAAACCGGCAGCCCGGCGCGGCTGCGCGTCAACTGACAGGTCCGACGCTGCGCGGGCGACGTCATGGGGTGATGCATGCTGCCTGCCCCAGATAGGCCGCTGCTCAGCGTCCGGACAGGATGGCGGAAAGCTGGCCGTCCTTGCGCAACTGGGCTCCGATCTCCTTCAGGCAGGCCCCCACGACCCCGTTGATCAGCTCGCTGCTAGGAAACACGAAGGTGCGGTCCGTGCAGTTGGCCCGGTAGAGACCGGCATGCGGGCTTCCGCTGCGGCCCCGGGCCAGCAGTTCGAGCTCCACCTGACCGTTGATGTCCCAGTAGAACGCGGTGGCTGGCGTGGTGACGGCAAACTTCGTCAGCTGACCGCTCACGCTGGGGGCCGTTTCATCGCTGGTCGTGCCGAAGCCGAGTGCGGCCAGTTCGGCGCGCACCACCTGGCCCACGGCATCCACCGGTGCGGGCTGCATCTCGATCATGCCCAGCGAGATGTTGCCGACCGTGGTGCGTTCACCGATCAGCGCGCCGACGGCGTCGCGCCGGGCATCGCGCAATGGGGCGATGCGGACGCTGCCGCGGGCCACCGCGGAGCTTTCGGCCGGCGGCGCCACGTACGCCTTCAGCTGCACCTGGGCATTGCCCGGGCCGCTGCCGCTGGAGGCAGCCGCAGGCTTGTCGCCACGCAGATTGGCCAGCACTTCGGCCACCATGTCCTCGGGCGTCTTGCGCGTCAACGAGGTGTGGAACGAGCTGGCGGAACCCAGCAAGACATCAGTGTCGGGCTGACGCACGGTGACCCGCAGTTCGAGCAGGTACATCGTCATGTCCCACTGCCACTTGGCCTGGTAGCTGAGCACACCGTCGGCCGGGCCGGGCGGCTTCGACGCGGTGCCTGTGGACACGGTGTAGCCCAGCTTGCGCAGCTGCTCGGCGATGATGATGTACAGGCCCCGTTCGTCCTGCGGGGATCGTTCGACGTAGATGGACTTCAGCGTCCTGATGTTCACGTCGGCCGCCACCGACGCGCTCTCGCGGTTGGTGGCGCAGCCCTGCAGCGCCACCAGAATGACCGCAGCAAACGCCATGAAAAGCCATGCCCGCTTGATCAGCCCATGTCGCGCCGTGGAACCCGTTTCCGCGTTGTTCATGATTGTTTGCTCCAAGGTCTCAAGAGGTCTTCACCTTCGCCAGTAGGCGACGCTTTTCGATGTCGGCCAGCCGCGAGTCGCGGCCGGCCTCGGCCGCCTTGATCTCGTTCTCGCAGTTCTCTGGCGCGCACTTGGACTTGATGCGGGCCACGACCTCGGCGTACTCCGCCAGGAAGGTGTCCCGCAGATCGGCGAAGAACTGGTCGCGCGCCGCAGCGCTGTCGAACATCTTCGGAATCAGCGTGAAGGTCACCGACTCCGGGTACTTCATCATGGCGCCACTGGCGGCGTCCACCACGACGCCAACGACGCCACCGAGCAGGATGTTGCCCAGCGTCATCGCCTGGAACTCCGAGCCAATGACACCCGCCGTGTCCTCGAAACCTTCCTTGGTGCACAGGACGGACACGCTTTCGTGGTCCTTGCCGACCTGCATCGTTCCGGGTGTCGGGTTCACCCTGCCCACCAGCACGCCCTTGCGCCTGAACTGGCAGTCTGCACCTTCCGGATCGGTGTTCACGCCGATGCTCTGTGTCGTGCCGCTGACCACCGTGGCACAACCTGTGAACAGGCCCGCAATCACGACCAAGACCAGACCGAGCAGACGACGTCCCACGATCGACTCCGCAACACACTACGAGCACACGCTCGATGCCACGCTAGTCTTCGCTTCGCGAGGGCGCGTTGAGCGCCGTCAACGAGACTGACGATGCGCCTTCTTCGAGGTGCGGGCCGCGGCGGCCGCGCTCAGGCCCGTGGCGACAGTCCGTCGGCCAGCGACAACCGGTAGGCCCGCCAGCCGGGCACCAGGCTGGCCAGGAAACCGGCGGCCAGCACACCGCCCAGCAGCGCCCATTGGGTGGCGTCGGGCGGCGCCAGCGTCAGGCCGATGCCGAAATGCGCCTGCAGCAGTGGCGCGGCGCCGGCGATGGCCAGCACCACCGCGGCCACGCCGAGCGCCATGCCCAGCAGCGTGACCATCAGGCCCTCGGCGGCCAGCATCCACAGCACGTGGCGCGGCGCCGCGCCCACCGCGCGCAGCACGGCCAGCTCGCGGCGGCGCTCGTTCAGCCC
>JAFLDH010000398.1 GCA_017302505.1 Burkholderiales bacterium | reverse complement strand
CCGAGGGGTACTGGTAGCGCAGGAGATAGACGTCCAGCGCCCAATCCGTGGCGATCTTTCCGCTCCATCCCACGGCAAGGTCGAACTCGCTGCGTGCGCCGTTGTCCGGCTCGAACTTGACGTTCGAGCCCCAGACGGAGGCATACAGCCCCGACTCATGGGCATACTTGAACCCCGCCTGGACGGCGGGGTCTTCGCGCGTTTGAGAGGACCCGCGCCAGACGTAGTCCGACGTCAATGTGGCGCTGCCCGAGACCTGCGCTTGCGCGCTGCTCGCCATTCCCAGCAACAGCCCAGCGACGGCGACGACCTTGGCGGTCGGATGAATATTCTTGAGAGGCATGTTTTGCTTCGCAAATCAGTGGCGAAATAGCCAGACTCAAGTATTCGATAGAGGCCCGTAAATTCTCCATTCAGGGAAAGGGCTTGCACATAAATTCTGCGTAAACTTTGAGTGGGGCCTTGAGCCTTCCAAGCACGATGAAGACACGCCGCAGTGCAAGGGCGTGATGGCCGGTCCTCGGACGAGGAAGCCGGGCAGGAATTTACGTCGAATTTACGGCGAACCGTCCGCGGCTCGGATATGGTTTCCCGATTTGCATGCTTGGAGATGTCGGTGCCCTCGGTATTGCAGGACATCATCTTCGTTGCTGTTGTCGTGATCGTCTTTATCGCACTCTTTCGCGTATCCGAAGGAGTCGGAAAGTGGTTCGAGGATCACTTTAGAAAGCCATCGTCACACAGCAGACGCCGAGAAGGCGCACACGAAAAATAGTATTCCGTGAGGAGGCAACAGTCGGCCTCTCTGTCGGGGGCGCGATTTCGGCTGGCAATGCAGCGTGATGAGATCAAGAGAATGGAGCTACGTCATCTTCGTTGTTTTCTCGCAGTCGCAGAAGAACTCCACTTCGCTCGCGCGGCCGAACGGCTGCACATAGAGCAGTCTCCGCTATCACGAACCATCAAGGAACTGGAAGACGAATTGGGCGCTCGACTGTTCGCGCGTACCACGCGCAGCACCCGACTGACCCGTGCGGGCAAGTTGTTTCTGGAGCATGTGCCGCGTGTCTTCGCCGCCTTGCAGCAGGCGCGGGACAGCGTGAAGGCTGCGGCCAACGGCTTTCACGCCCAGATACGCATCGCGCTGTCCGATGGCATTACACCGTCGCGCCTGCCAACCCTGCTGGCGTTGTGCCGCCAGGAGGAGCCCGAGATAGAGATTCGCTTGTTCGAGGTTCCGCTGTCGCAGCAGATCAAGGGCTTGCAGGAGGACTTGTACGACGTAGGATTCGCCCAATCGGATGAAGTGGGTGAAGCGCTTGTCGCCGAGCCGGTGTGGAGCGATTCGCTGATGGTGGCCGTGCCGGCTCGGCATACGCTGCTCAAATACAAGCGCATCCCCTTGGACGAAGTCCTGCGTCATCCGCTGGTGCTGTGTGATCCGCAGGTGTGCGAGGGCCACGCAAAGCAGATCGAGCGGGTGTTGCGACGGGCGGAGACGGAGCCGCTGATTGCCGAGCGAGTGGCATCCTGCGACCTGATGATGGCACTGGTTTCGGCCGGCTTTGCCTTGGGCCTGACCGGGGCAGCACACATTGCGGCCAGCCGCGAGCCTGGCGTGGTCGCCCGGCCCCTCGAAGGCCGTTCGCCTGAACTGACCACCTACCTGCTGCGCCCAGCCGGAGAGCCATCGAGAACCCTGGCGCGATTCATTGAGCGGGTGCATTCCATCGAATCGCCCGACAGCGCCAGGACCAGAACCCCGCCTCAGTCTCATGTTTCGGAGGACAGTGAGCCATGAACAAGATCCCCCTGTTCCTGCTGACCGCGGTGCTGCCCGCCTGCGGTCAGTCCGAGACCCCGACGTCGGCCGTCGCGCCGACGGTCGAGGAACTTGCGGCCAACCCCGAACGGCTCAAGGAACTTCGCCAACAGTGCAAGCTCGAACGCGCCAAGCTGGGTGACGAGTTGTGCAACCGCGTGGCCGAGGCCACGCGCAAGCGCTTCTATGGGGACGGGACCGTGCCCTACACGCCGCCCGAGACGCCGCCGAAGTTCTGATCGCAGCTTACACGCCACAAACTCAAAAAAGATTTCTCTACACGCCGCAATGCGCTCGCGCTTGCGGCGTTTCTTCTTTCTTCGCCACTGCGCGAACTCTTGTTTTTTGCTCGACCTTTCTCCCGATAAAGGTCTTTGACCGGTACCGAACCCAGCTCTGATCCTCGCCTGTGCGGCACGAATGCGTGCCGTTTTCGAGCGAGGAATCAGCGCAGGAGAAATCGGGAGCCGGGCCATGCAAGGAACAAACGTGCTGTTCGGGCAGATCGCCGTCGTATTCGGCATCGTGATCGCCGGCGTGTGGAGCGCCACACAATGGACAGCAGCGGCCCTTGGCTATCAAGTACGCCTTGGCTCGCCCTGGTTCGACTTCCTTGGCACGTCGATCTACCACCCGTGGAAGCTGTTTGAGTGGTGGTTCTTCTTCGGCGCCTATGCGCCGGAGGTCTTCGACACGGGCGGCGTCATTGCCGGCGCAAGCGGCATGGTTGCGGTGGTCGTCGCCATTGCTATGTCGGTATGGCGCTCGCGCCAAGCGCGTCTGGTCACGACCTACGGCTCTGCGCGCTGGGCGAACGCGCAGGACATTCGCAAGGCCGGCCTCACGCAGTCTGCCGGTGTGTTCCTGGGCCAGCACGATCGCCAGTACCTGCGCCATGAAGGCCCGGAACACGTCCTGACCTTCGCGCCCACGCGCTCGGGCAAGGGCGTGGGCCTGGTGGTGCCCACTTTGTTGAGCTGGCCGGCATCGGCCGTCATCCACGACATCAAGGGCGAGAACTGGCAGATCACCGCCGGCTGGCGCTCGCGCTTCTCGCATTGCCTGCTGTTCAACCCGACCGATGCGAAGTCGGCCGCCTACAACCCGCTGTTGGAGGTGCGGCGCGGCGCGCACGAAGTGCGCGACGTTCAGAACATCGCCGACATCTTGGTCGATCCCGAAGGTGCGCTGGAGCGTAGGAACCATTGGGAGAAAACCAGCCACGCGCTGTTGGTCGGCGCGATCCTGCATGTGCTCTACGCCAGCGAGGACAAGACGCTGCGCGGCGTCGCCAATTTCCTGTCCGATCCGGCCAGCCCCTTCGAGCTGACGTTGCACCGGATGATGACCACGCCGCACCTCGGCGATGGCCCGCATCCGGTGGTGGCGTCCGCTGCGCGAGAAGTGCTCAACAAATCGGACAACGAGCGTTCCGGCGTGTTGAGCACCGCCATGTCGTTTCTCGGCCTGTACCGCGATCCCACGGTGGCCGAAGTCACTTCGCGCTGCGACTGGCGGATTGCCGATCTGATCGCGGCAGAGCATCCGGTGTCGCTGTACCTGGTGGTGCCGCCTTCGGACATATCGCGGACGAAGCCGCTCATCCGCCTGATCCTCAACCAGATCGGCCGGCGTCTCACCGAATCGCTCGATGGCTCCGACGGCATCGAGCGCCGCCACAAGCTGCTGCTGATGCTCGACGAGTTCCCGGCGCTGGGGCGCCTGGACTTCTTCGAGACGGCGCTGGCCTTCATGGCCGGCTACGGCATCCGCAGCTTCCTCATCGCGCAGTCGCTCAACCAGATCGACAAAGCCTACGGCCAGAACCATTCGATTCTGGACAACTGCCATGTGCGCGTGACGTTCGCCACGAACGACGAACGCACGGCCAAGCGCATTTCCGAAACGCTGGGCACCGCTACCGAACTGCGCGCACAGCGCAACTACGCGGGCCATCGGCTCGCGCCGTGGCTGGGCCACCTGATGGTGTCGCGGCAGGAGACGGCTCGCCCGCTGCTGACGCCGGGCGAAGTCATGCAGCTTCCGCCTGACGAAGCTGTGGTGATGGTGTCCAGCGTGGCGCCGATCAAGGCCAAGAAACTGCGCTACTACGCGGACGCCAATTTCAAGCGCCGCGTGCTGCCGCCACCCGCGCTTGTGGATGCGCAATACGCCGACGCGCCGCCGCTGCGCCCGGACGACTGGAGCGGGCTGGCTATTCCGCCAACGCCTGCCGCACCGGCCGCCGCATCCGCTGACGGCCTGGAGAGCTTGGTCGCCGACAACGGCGGCCCGCGCCGTCAGCCCGAGCTTTCCGAAGCCGTTGCCTACGCCCCCGAGCTGGCCGCGCCTGCGGCCGACCTCGCGCTGCTCGACGACGACGACGACCTGCCGCTTCCCCTTCCTCGCCAGCTTGATCCAGCCATGCAGCGCACGGCCCGGCTGGCTTCCCTCGACCCCAACGACGGAATCGAGCTATGAGCCACTACCGCCTCAACCTGTTCATCCAGCCGGAGCACGCCAAG
>JAFLDH010000397.1 GCA_017302505.1 Burkholderiales bacterium | reverse complement strand
CGCGCGCCAACCCGGCCTCGCAGCACTGCGTGGCGCAGGGCGGCCAGCTGCGCATCGAGACCGACGGCCGCGGCGGCCAGTTCGGCGTGTGCCTGTTCGCCGACAACCGGCAGTGCGAGGAATGGGCGCTGCTGCGCGGCGAATGCCCGGCCGGCGGCCTGCGCGTCACCGGCTACGTGACACTGGCGGCGCGCTACTGCGCGCTGCGCGGCGGGCAGTACCAGGTGCTGTCGGGCAGCAACACGCCGGCCGAGCAGGGCGCCTGCCGCTTTGCCGACGGCAAGGCCTGCGCGGCGGCCGCCTTCTACGACGGCCTGTGCACGCCGGGCACCGCCGGCGGCACCGTGCACGCCCGCTTCCGCTGCCAGGGCGGCAAGACGGTGGAGGCGGTGTTCAGCAACGGCGCGCAGAGCAGCGTGTCGCTGCAGCTGTCCGACGGCCGCGCGCTGACGTTGCCGCAGGGCCTGTCGGGCTCGGGCGCGCGTTACGCCGATGCCGGCGAGCGCTTTGTCTTCTGGAACAAGGGCGACACCGCCTTCATCGACGAGAACGGCCAGCCCAGCTACCAGGGCTGCGTGGTTCAGCCGTAGGCGTGCAGCCCCTTCAGGCTCAGGATCACCAGCAGGTAGCGCGTCGCCTTGCCGACGATGATCCAGAACAGGCTGTGCCAGAAGGGCATCTTCAGCCAGCCGGCGGCCAGCACCAGCGCATCACCGACCAGCGGCACCACCGACAGCACCAGCACCGGCGGGCCGAAGCGGCGCAGCCGCGCCACACGCGAATGCGCCTCGTCCACCTGGATGTGCTGGAAACGCTCCCAGCCGCTGCGCGCGGCATGGCCCATGCCGAAGTTCAGCGCGCAGCCGATGGCGCTGCCCAGGATGGCCACGCCGAAGGCCTGCCAGGCCAGCGCCGGGAAGGCCACCACCTTGGCCGTCAGCACCACCTCGGTGGAGCCCGGCAGCACGGTGGCCGACAGCAGCGCCGACAGGAACACCCCGGCCAGCCCGGCATTCGGATTGAGCCAGCCCTGCATCCAGGCCGACGCAGCCTGCAGCCACTCCAGCATGGCCGGACCTATGCGCGGGCCAGCTCGGCGCGCATGGCGCCGATGACCTGGCGGTAGTCCTTCTGGCCGAAGATCGCGCTGCCGGCCACGAAGGTGTCGGCGCCGGCGTCGGCCACGCGGCGGATGTTGTCCACCTTGATGCCGCCGTCCACCTGCAGGGGGATGTCGCGGCCGCTGGCATCGATGACCCGGCGCAGCCGCTCGATCTTGCGCAGCGCCGCATCGATGAAGCTCTGCCCGCCGAAGCCGGGGTTCACGCTCATCACCAGCACATGGTCGACCTTGTCGATCACCCATTCCAGCGCGTCGATCGACGCGCCCGGGTTGTAGACCAGCCCGGCCTTGCAGCCGGCCGCGCGGATCAGCTGCAGCGTGCGGTCCACGTGCAGGCTGGCCTCGGGGTGGAAGCTGATCAGGTCGGCGCCGGCGTCGGCGAAGGCCTGGGCCAGCGCGTCCACCGGCTGCACCATCAGGTGCACGTCGATCGGCACCTTGCTGCCGTCGGCCCGCACCGCGTGCTTGCGCAGCGCCTGGCAAACCATCGGGCCGAAGCTCAGGTTCGGCACGTAATGGTTGTCCATCACGTCGAAATGGATCCAGTCGGCGCCGGCCTCGATGACGGCCCGGGCCTCTTCGCCAAGGCGCGCGAAGTCGGCGGACAACAGGCTGGGCGCAATGCGATAGGTGGGCATGGGCAGGCCAGGCGAGTGGAGCGCGGATTCTAGGTGCCTGCCTACAATGCGCCCGCCATGAAAGGCCCCCGTTTCACCTGCAGCGTCAAGACGCAATACCTGCCCGAACAGTCGCAGCTGCCGGACGGGCCCTTCGCCTTCGCCTACACCGTCACCATCCAGAACAGCGGCGATATCGCCGCGCAGCTGGTGGCCCGGCACTGGGTGATCACCGATGCCACCGGCCATGTCGAGGAAGTGCGCGGCCTGGCGGTGGTGGGCCACCAGCCGCTGCTGAAACCCGGCGAAAGCTTCGAATACACCAGCTGGACGCGGCTGGCCACGCCGCAGGGCACGATGCAGGGCACCTTCTTCTGCATGACCGAAGACGCCCACCCCTTCGACGCACCGATTGAGGCCTTCACGCTGGCGAAGGCCGGCGCGCTGCATTGAGCCTGCTGTCGCGCCAGGGCGACGGCAGCCCCTGGGACCTGACGGCCCTGCTGAACGCGGCCGAGGGCCTGGCCAGCCGGGCCCAGCGCCACCTGTGGCTGGCGCGATTGCTGGAATGGCTGCGCCACGTGCCGCGTGGCGCGCAGGGCGAGGGCAGCACACCGATGCCGGTGCTGCGCCTGCGCCACCTGCTCAACGTGCTGGAGAAGAACCCCGAGTACCAGGCCCGGGTGATGCAGGTGTTCGTGGGCTTCTGGACCGAGATCCGCAGCGCCGGCCTGTTCAGCGACTTCGGCTTCGGCCCGCGCATGGCGCTGGGCAGCGAGATTTGGGAACGGCTGCGCACCCGCGTGCTGCCGACCACGCCCGACACCCGCGAGCTGGCCGAGCTGTTCCCGGTGCTGTTCCGCCCCGAGGACGAAGCCTGGATCGGCGCGATCGACCGCGCCACGCTGCAGCGCCTGGGCATGCCGGCCTGGCGCGGCGTGCAGCAGGGCACCGACCCGTGGCGCGCCGAGATGATGGACGCGGTGACCTACCTGGTCAGCGCGGTGCGCGCGGCCGGCTTCTCCGGCCCGCTGCGCATGCGCATGAGCGAGGCCGCGCTGGCCGACGAGCCCTTCCGCCAGCTGGCCGGCAGCACCGAGCGGCTGCGCGAGGTGGTGCTGGCCGGCGACCTGCAGCAACCGGCGCTGCGCCAGCAGGCGGCCTACCTGCGCGCGCTGCTGGCGCAGTGCCGCACCGCGGTGGACAGCATCACCCAGCACCTGGAGGAGTTCGGCATCTCGGTGGACATCGTCTACGAGATGGACCAGCTGCAGGCCCGCGTGCAGCGCATCGAGATGCTGCTGGATTGCGTGCTGGCCGACGAGCCGGCGCCCGCGCTGCAGCGGCTGACGCAGGAGCTGGTGCACACGCTCGGGCAGCGCCGCGGCGTGCGCACGCTGCTGGCCCAGCACTATGCGCAGCTGTCGCGCAAGATGGCCGAGCGCAGCGCCGAGACCGGCGAGCACTACATCGCCCACACCCGCGACGAATACCGCGACATGCTCAAGCGCGCCGCCGGCGGCGGCGCCGTGCTGGCCGGCACCACGCTGATGAAGTTCGGCGTCATGGCGCTGGGCCTCAGCGCCTTCTGGAGCGGCTTCTGGGCCGGCGCCAACTACGCGGTCAGCTTCGTCATCATCATGCTGCTGCACTGGACGGTGGCCACCAAGCAGCCGGCGATGACCGCGCCGGCCATGGCCCAGCGGCTGGGCGACCTGAAGAGCGATGCCTCGGTGGAAGGCTTCGTCGACGACGTGGTGCACCTGCTGCGCTCGCAGGCCGCCGGCATCTTCGGCAACCTGGCGCTGTGCGCGCCGATGGTGCTGGCCGCGCAGTGGCTGGCCTGGGGCGTGGCCGGCGCGCCGCTGGTCGGCGAACACTCGGCCGAGCATGTGCTGGAAACGCTGACGCTGCTGGGCCCGACGGCGCTGTACGCGGCCTTCACCGGCGTGCTGCTGTTCGCCAGCTCGCTGATTGCCGGCTGGGTGGAGAACTGGTTCGTCTTCCACCGGCTGGACAGCGCCATCGCCTGGAACCCGACCATCGTCGCCCGGCTGGGCGCGTCGCGCGCGCTGCGCTGGTCGAACTGGTGGCGCTACAACATCAGCGGCGTGGCTGCCAACGTGTCGCTGGGCATGATGCTCGGCGTGGTGCCGGTGGTCATGTCCTTCCTGGGGCTGCCGCTGGAGGTGCGCCACGTCACGCTGTCCACCGGCCAGCTGGCCGCGGCGGCCGGCGCGCTGGGCTGGGAGGTGCTGCATGCCGCACCCTTCTGGTGGTGCGTGGCCGGCATCGTGGCCACCGGGCTGCTGAACATCGGCGTCAGCTTCTGGCTGGCCTTCAAGCTGGCGGCGCGGGCGCGCGGCGTGCGTGCCGCCGACCAGCAGCGCATCGTGGCGGCGCTGACACGCCGGCTGCGCCACAAGCTGCCCAGCTTCCTGTGGCCCACGGCCCGCGGATGAGCCCGCGCTTCAGCGCGGCGGCGGGGCTGGCGATCGGCGGCGCGATCGGCGGGGCCGTCGGCACGGCGCTTGGCGGACCCCTGGGAACCATCATCGGCGCGGCGGCGGGCGCGATCCTGGGCGCGCTGATCAGCTGGATCATCAACGC
>JAFLDH010000396.1 GCA_017302505.1 Burkholderiales bacterium | reverse complement strand
CCGGCGGCGCGGGGGCCGCAGCCGGCGCGGGGGTGGCGGGGGGTTGATCGGCCATTTAGAACACCACGCCCACGCTGAAGTGCAGGCGGAACTTCTGCACCTCCTGCCCATAGGCCAGGTCGACGCGCAACGGGCCCACCGGGCTGCGCCAGTGCAGGCCCAGGCCGTAGCCCAGCACCGGACGCATGTTGTTCCAGCCGTCCGACGCGTTGCCCGCATCGATGAAGGCGGCCCACAGGAAGGCCGGCTGGTCGGCGAAGATCGGCCGCGCGATCTGCAGGCTGGCGGTCAGCAGCGAGGTGCCGCTGACCGTGACGCCGCCGAGCTCGGGGCCCAGCGAGCGGTAGGCATAGCCGCGCACCGAGTCGTCGCCGCCGGCACGGAACAGCAGCGTGTCGGGCACCGACAGCGACTCCCTCACGAACACCTGGCCCAGCTCCAGCCGCGCCGAGCCGTAGAACGAGTTGCCCAGCGGCATGTAGGCCTGCACCCGGCCGTAGGCGCGCGCGAAGGGGCCGCTGTCCTCGACCGGCGGCGTGCCGCTGTACGAGGTGGTGGTGCCGCGGGTATAGCCCACTGCGCCCTGCAGCGACCAGACGTTGCCGCGCGTGGGCGTGCGCAGATCGTCCACGTCGCGCCACACCCAGTGATAGTTGCCGGAGACGGCCTCGCTGTCGTTCAGGCCCGCAGAGGTGTCCAGCCGGGCCGAGGTGAACTCGCCATAGACCAGCCGCCAGATGCGCAGCGTGTCGCGCGTGCGCCCGCCGCGCACGTACCAGGATTGGCGGATTTCGTCGTCGCTGTTCAGCCGCTCCAGCTGGCCGGCGAACAGCGTGCGCCAGCCGTCGTCCTGCATGTGCGAGATCAGGTCGCCGGTCCAGCTGTTCAGGTTCTGGCCGACCTGCAGCTTGTTCAATGCCGACCAGCGGGTGCCGAAGAGGCGGCGGTTGGCGTATTCCAGCGTGGCCTGGAAGCCGGTGTCGTCGGCATAGCCGATGCCGAAGGTGGCCTGGTTCTGCGTCAGCTCGCGCAGCGCCAGCAGCGCCGGCGCCTGCGCGGGATCGGCCGCATTGGCATCCACTTCGATGATCACGCTGTCGAACAGGCCCAGGTTCAGGATGCGGTCCTGCACGTCCCGGATCAGCTGCTCGGTGGCCGGCTTGCCGACCAGCTCGCGCGCCGCCGGCAGCACGGCGGCCTCGTCGAAACGCTGCAGCCCGGCGGGCCGGATCTCGCCGATGCGGAACAGCGGGCCGCTGTCGGCCACCAGAAACAGCCGGACCGTGTTCTTGTCGGCGTTCACCTGAGCGGCCGTGCCGCTCCACTGCGCGCCCAGGTAGCCGTTGCTGCGCAGCGTAGCCAGCACGCGGTTCTTCGAGCTGTCCCAGGCCGATTGCTGGAAGGGCTGGCCGGGTTGCAGGCCCCATTCGCTCTGCAGCGCGGCCGCCAGCTGCTCGGCCTGGATCTCGCCACCGGCCACCTCGTCGTACAGGCCGCCCTGCACCTCGAGCGTCAGCCGCTCGATCGTGGCGCGAGGCCCCGGCTCCACCTCGACACGCAGCAAGGGCAGGGCGCCGCCGTCGTCGATGCGCTGCACCCGTACCTGCGGATTGAAGTAGCCCTCGGTCTCCAGCAACGAGCTCACCTGCGCCGCGCCCGCGCCGATCAGGCGGTCGATCTCGCCGCGCGTCAGCGCGTCGGCCGCGGCGGCGTACTGCAGCCGGGCCAGGTCGAGATGCTGGCGCAGCAGGGCGTCCAGCGGCGAAGGCGCCTGCACCTGCAGCCGGAACTGCGCGGGGCGCGGAGCTTCGGCCGGCGCCTGCGGTGTCGCGCCGGGGCGCAACGGTGACTGGGCGCATCCACCCAGGGCTGCCAGCAGGAAGCACAGCGCCAGGAGCAGCGCTGCGCGAGCCGTCATTTGCTGAGCAGTCGCATGGCCCCTTCCAGGCCCTGCAGCGTCAGCGGGAACATGCGCTGGTTCATGATCTGCTGGATCACGGCAATGCTCTGCCGGTACTGCCACACGCCTTGCGGCTCGGGGTTGATCCAGGCGTACTTGGGAAAGGCATGGGTCAGCCGCTGCAGCCACTCGGCGCCCGGCTCCTCGTTGTTGTATTCGACGCTGCCGCCCGGTTGCAGGATCTCGTAGGGGCTCATCGTCGCATCACCGACGAAGATCAGCTTGTAGTCCTTGTTGTACTTGCGGATCACGTCCCAGGTGCTGAACTTCTCGCTGAAGCGGCGGCGGTTGTTCTTCCACATGAAGTCGTAGACGCAGTTGTGGAAGTAATAGAACTCCAGGTGCTTGAACTCGGTCTTGGTGGCGCTGAACAGTTCCTCGACGCGGTGGATGTGCTCGTCCATCGTGCCGCCCACGTCCATCAGCAGCAGCACCTTCACCTTGTTGTGCCGCTCGGGGATCATCTTGATGTCCAGCATGCCGGCATTGGCCGCCGTGCTGTGGATGGTGTCGTCCAGGTCGAGCTCGAGTTCGTTGCCTTCGCGGGCAAAGCGGCGCAGGCGCCTCAGCGCGATCTTGATGTTGCGCGTGCCCAGTTCCAGCGTGTCGTCGTAGTCCTTGTAGGCGCGCTGGTCCCAGACCTTGACTGCACTGCGGTTGCGGCCCTTGTCTTGGCCGATGCGGATGCCCTGCGGGTTGTAGCCATAGGCGCCGAAGGGGCTGGTGCCGCCGGTGCCGATCATCTTGCTGCCGCCTTCGTGGCGCTTCTTCTGCTCTTCGAAGCGCTTCTTCAGCGTCTCCATCAGCTCGTCCCAGCCCATCTTCTCGATCTTGGCCTTGTCCTCGGCGCTGAGTTCGAGCTCCAGGTTCTTGCGCAGCCATTCCAGCGGCAGGTCCTGCGTGAAGTCGGTCAGCAACTCCACGCCCTTGAAGTAGGCCGAGAAGGCGCGGTCGAACTTGTCGAAGTGGGCTTCGTCCTTGACCAGCGAGGTGCGCGCCAGGTAGTAGAAATCGTCGACCGAAGGCCCGATCACGCCCTGCTGGATGGCTTCGAGCAGCGTCAGGTATTCCTTCACCGAGACCGGCAGCTTGGCCGCGCGCAGCGTGTAGAAGAAGTTGATCAGCATGGTGTCGGCGGCCTTTGCAGCGGGGGCCCTGGGCGGCGGAAATGCCAGGGCCGAAGCATAGCCCGGAGCCGGGTCCTCCGCCATGCGCCGCGGCGGGGCCGGTGCTATAAGGACGGCATCACCCTGCGTCCACAAGATGCTGTCCACACTGAGCGCCACGGAGATGGCCTTTCTGCAGATCGCCGTCATGCAGGCGGTTGCGGCGTGCCTATGGGGCCTGGGCGCCTGGTTGGCGCGCGCCGAGCGTTCAGCGCTGGGCCACTGGTCGGCCTATGCCGCGCTGAGCGCACTGACCTGGTCGCTGCTGGCGCTGAACCTGGATTCGCCGCCGCCGGCGGCAGCGCTGATCGGCGTGTGCAGCGTCATCGCGCTGCGTCGCGGCATCCGGCTGTTCATCGGGCTGCCCTTCGGCTGGACGATGCCCGCGCTGGCGGTGGCACTGGTGTTGGCGGCTGGTGCCGCCGGCGACGCGCCGGAGTGGCGGCCGTTGCAGGCGGCGGTGAACTTCAGCGTGCTGAGCGCGATGTACCTTGCCACGGCATTCGACTTGCGCCGCCATGCGCGTGACGACCTGCAGTGGCGCTTTCCGTTGCTGCTGTCGCTGCCGGTGCTGCTGGGCGGGCTGGCTTTCGGCAGCCGCGCACTGCGCGCCCTGCTCGACCCCGAGGCGGTGATGGCACAGATGAACACGCACAGCGCCTTGAACGTCGGCTCGGCGCTGAGCTACATCGTGCTGGTGCTCCTGATGCATGCCACGCTGACGGCCCTGGTGGTGTCGCGCCTGCTGGGCCAGTTGCAGCGCCTGGCCCGGCGCGATCCGCTGACCGGCCTGCTCAACCGCCGCGGCATGCACGCCGCGCTGGACCAGCATGCGCGGCAGCATCGCCGCGCAGCCGACACCTTCAGCGTGCTGATGGTCGACATCGATCACTTCAAGGCCGTCAATGATCGCCATGGCCACGAGGCGGGTGACCGGGCACTGGCGCAGGTGGCGCGCCTGATGTCCCAGACGCTGGGGCCGGCCGACCTGCTGGGACGCTTCGGCGGCGAGGAGTTCGTCGTCCTGTTGCCCGCAGCCGGGCTGGCGCAGGCGCGGGCCCAGGCCGAGGTGTTGCGCGAACGGGTCCGGGCGCAGCCGCTGGCACTGGACGGCGGGCGCTTGACCCTGAGCGTCAGCATCGGCGTGGCCGAGTGGGCCGGCCCGTCCGAGGACGTGGCCCGACTGCTGGCCCGTGCCGATGGCGCGCTTTACCGTGCCAAGCACCAGGGTCG
>JAFLDH010000395.1 GCA_017302505.1 Burkholderiales bacterium | reverse complement strand
GAGCTGCTGGCGGCGCAGCTGACCGGGGCGCCCTGGCCGCTGGAAGCCTCGCTGGCCCGGGCCCTGGACCCGGCGCGCTTGCTGAAGCGGCGGACCTGAGGGCGCGCGGCTCAGGGTGCCGCGGGGGTGTCGGGCGATGCGCCTTCGGGCGCGTCGGACTCGTCGGAGCCGTCCTCGGCAGGCTGGCCGGTGCCGGCCTTGCGCTCGGCCTTTTCCTTCAGCTTCTCTTCCTTCTTCTTCTTCTTGGCGAGTTCGCGCTGGCGCTTCTCGAACGAGTAATTGGGTTTGGCCACGGGCCGTCCTTCCGTTGGTGGGTCGCCAGGTGGATCGCCAGCCTGGAGCAGGGCCGCATTGTGCCCCCCGGCCGACCCGGCTAGTAGTGCAGCGTCTGCACGCCCTGCGGCGTGCCCAACAGGCACAGCGTGGCCTTGTGCTGCGCGAACAGGCCCACCGTGATCACGCCGGGCCACTGGTTGATGCGGCATTCCAGCGCCAGCGGGTCGTCGATGGCCAGGCCATGCGCCATCAGGACATGGCCGCCGTTGTCGGTGACGAAGCCCTCGCGCGGCACCACGCGGGCCCCCAGCGCCGCCAGCCGGCGAGATACCTGCGCCGCCGCCATCGGGATCACCTCCACCGGCAGGCCGAACGCGCCCAGCACCGCCACCTGCTTGGAGGCGTCGACGATGCAGACGAAGCGCTCGGCCAGGTCGGCAACGATCTTCTCGCGCGTCAGCGCACCGCCGCCGCCCTTGATCATGAAGCCGCGGCCGTCGATCTCGTCGGCACCGTCCACATAGACCGGGATGCGCTCGACCCGGTTGCTGTCCAGCACCTCGATGCCCAGCGCCTGCAGCCGGCGGGTGGACTGCTCGCTGCTGCTGACGGCGCCGGCGATCTGGCCCTTCATGCCGGCCAGCGCGTCGATGAAATGGTTGACGGTGGAGCCGGTGCCCACGCCGACCACGCTGCCCGGCACCACCTGCTGCAGCGCCGCCCGGCCGACCAGCGCCTTCAGTTCGTCTTGAGTCATCTACCGATTATCGGCGGCTGCTGCTGGGCCAGAATGACGCCCCGCTGACGCCCACCGCCATGTCCCTCCTGCCCTACGCGCTGACGCGCCCCTTTCTCTTCGGCCTGGACCCGGAGGCTGCCCACGAGCTGACGCTGAATGCGCTGGCACGGCTGCAGCACACGCCGGCGCGCGCGCTGTGGGCTGCGCCGCGCATCAGCGACCCGGTCACCGTGGCGGGGCTTCGCTTCCCCAACCGCATTGGCCTGGCCGCCGGGCTGGACAAGAACGGCCGCTGCATCGACGGCCTGGGCGCCATGGGCTTCGGCTTCATCGAGGTGGGCACGGTGACGCCGCGCGCGCAGCCCGGCAACCCCCGGCCGCGCATGTTCCGGCTGCCGCAGGCGCAGGCGCTGATCAACCGGCTAGGCTTCAACAACGCCGGGCTGCAGGCCTTCGTGGCCAACGTGCAGCGCGCGCAGGCCTTCCGGCAGGCGGGCGGCATCGTCGGGCTGAACATCGGCAAGAACGCCACCACGCCCATCGAGCAGGCGGCCGACGACTACCTGCTGTGCCTGGAAGGCGTGTTCCCGCATGCCGACTACGTGACGGTGAACATCTCCAGCCCCAACACCAAGAACCTGCGCGACCTGCAGAGCGACGCTGCGCTGGACGCGCTGCTGGCGGCACTGCAGCAGCGCCGCACCACGCTGCAGGCGGCATCCGGCCGCACGGTGCCGATGTTCGTGAAGATCGCGCCCGACCTGGACACCGAGCAGGTGGACAGCATTGCCGAGACGCTGCGCCGCCACCGCATCGATGGCGTGATCGCCACCAACACCACGCTGGACCGCAGCGCGGTGCAGGGCCTGCCGCATGCCGACGAAGCCGGCGGCCTTTCGGGGGCGCCGGTGCTGCAGGCCAGCAACCGCGTCATCCGCCAGCTGCGCGCGGTGCTGGGCAGCAGCTTCCCGATCATCGGCGTGGGCGGGGTGATGAGCCCCGAAGACGCCTGTGCCAAGCGCGATGCCGGCGCCGACCTGGTGCAGATCTACACCGGGTTGATCTACGCCGGCCCCGCCCTGGTGGGTGACTGCGCCAAGGCGCTGCGCGACCACCTTCGCCCATCCCGTTGACCCCACCTGCAGGAGCTCGTCGAACATGACCCAGCTGATCCTCGACCATGTCTACGACCACGAAAGCAAGCTCGCCAGCCGCGTCTACCTGACGCAGCCGCTGGGCCAGGGCCGCGTCACCGACTACACCTGGGCGCAGGTGCTGGACCAGTCGCGGCGCATGGCCGCGCATCTTCAGGCACAAGGCTTCCCGCGCGGCGCGCGCATCGCCATCCTGTCGAAGAACTGCGCCCACTTCATCATGGCCGAGCTGGCCATCTGGATGGCCGGCTACACCACGGTGGCCATCTTCCCCACCGAGACGGCTGAGACCATCGGCTATGTGCTGGGCCACAGCGAAGCCAGCCTGCTGTTCGTCGGCAAGCTCGACACCTGGGAGGCGCAGAAGCCTGGCGTGCCGGCGCAGATGCCGCGCATCGCCTTCCCGCTGGCGCCGGCCAGCGCGCTGAAGGAACACGAGAGTTGGGACGCCATCGTCGGCCGCACCGTGCCGCTGGCTGGCAAGCCGCAGCGCGCCGCAGACGAGCTGGCGATGATCATCTACACCTCGGGCTCCACCGGCCGGCCCAAGGGCGCGATGTGCAGCTTCGGCGCCATCTCGCGCGCCGCGCAGGGCATCGTCGACGATCTGCGCAAGCGCTTCGGCGAAAGCGAAGACAGCCGCATCCTGTCGTACCTGCCGCTGGCGCACAGTTTCGAGCGCTCGTGGGTCGAGGCGGCCTCGCTGGTGGACGGCAAGACGCACGTGTTCTTTGCCGAATCGCTGGACACCTTCCTGCAGGACCTGCAGCGCGCGCGGCCGACGATGTTCATCAGCGTGCCGCGGCTGTGGCTGAAGTTCCAGCAGGGCGTGTTCGCCAAGATGCCGCCCGAGAAGCTGGACCGCCTGCTGGGCCTGCCGATCATCGGCCGCATCGTCGCGAAGAAGGTGCTGAAGGGCCTGGGCCTGGATGCCGTGCGCCAGGCCGGCAGCGGCTCGGCCCCGCTGCCGGCCGAGCTGATCCGCTGGTACCGCCGCCTGGGGCTGAAGTTGTTCGAGGGCTACGGCATGACCGAGGACAACTCCTACTCGCACACCTCGAACGAGCAGTTCTCCGAGCCGGGCTTCGTCGGCGTGGCCCAGCCCGGCGTGCAGGTGCGCATCAGCCCCGAAGGCGAGATCCAGATCAAGTCGCCGGGCCAGTTCAGCGGCTACTACAAGGACCCGGAGCTGACCGCCCAGTCCTTCACCGAGGACGGCTTCTTCCGCACCGGCGACCGCGGCGAGCTGCGGCCGGACGGGCTGCTGAAGATCACGGGCCGCACGAAGGAGCTGTTCAAGACGGCCAAGGGCAAGTACGTGGCGCCGGCGCCCATCGAAAGCCAGCTGCTGGCCCACCCGATGCTCGAGCTGGCGATGGTCTCCGGCGTCGGCCAGCCCGCCGCCTATGCGCTGGTGGTGCTGGCCGAAGACCTGCGGCCGCGCACCCAGGACCCGGCCGTGCGCGCGCAGGTCGAGCAGGCGCTGACCGCGCTGCTGCAGCAGGTGAACGCCAAGCTGGCCGACTATGAGCAGCTGCGCATGATCGTCATCGCGCGCGAGCCCTGGACCATCGAGAACGGCTGCCTGACGCCGACGATGAAGATCAAGCGCGCACGCATCGAGGCCGGCACCGAGGCGCAGATCGAAAGCTGGTATGCGTCGCCGGCCAAGGTGATCTGGTCATGAGCGGACCCGATGACCGCCAGGCGCTGACCGCGCTGCGTCACGGCGGCGACCGCGTCGCCGAGGCGCTGCAAGCGCAGGGCGTGACCGAGATCTTCACGCTGTGCGGCGGCCACATCTCGCCGATCCTGTCGGCCAGCAAGGCGCGCGGGCTGCGCATCATCGACGTGCGCGACGAGGTCACGGCGGTGTTCGCCGCCGACGCCAGCGCGCGGCTGACCGGCCGGCCCGGCGTGGCCGCGGTGACCGCCGGCCCGGGCATCACCAACACCATCACCGCGCTGAAGAACGCGCAGCTGGCGCAGTCGCCGGTGGTGCTGATCGGCGGCGCCGCGCCCACCGCGCTGCAGGGACGCGGCGCGTTGCAGGACATCGACCAGCGGCCGCTGGTGGAACCGCACGTCAAGCGCTTCCTGAAGCTGCGCCGCGTGCGCGAGCTGGGCCCGGCGGTGGCCGAGGCCTTCGAGATCGCGCAGTCCGGCGTGCCCGGCCCGGTGTTCATCGAATGCCCGGTGGACCTGCTG
>JAFLDH010000394.1 GCA_017302505.1 Burkholderiales bacterium | reverse complement strand
AATGCCGGCCGCGGTGCCGCCGCTGTTGAGCGCCCAGTCCACCCGCGAGGGCACCCGGCCCGGCAGGAACTGCTGCGTCACCTCGGTGGCCAGCGACAGCGCCGCGCCCGCCAGCAGAGCCAGCAGCGCCGCGCGCTGGGACGAGCGGCCGCCGCGCACCTGCGCCAGGTACAGCAGTGCGCCCAAGGGAAGGTAGCCCAGCACGTTGGACCAGACGTCGAAAGGGTCGCGCCAGGGCGGCCAGGGCAACCAGAACAGGCCAAGCCCCCCAATGCCTGGCGGCCAGCGCCAGCCGCTGAAGGGATACAGGCTGGCATAGACCAGCAGCCCGACATAGACCAGCGCCAGTGGGGCGGCCGAACTGCGTTGGTGCAGGGACAGGGCCACTGCCACGCGGGATCAGAAGGGCTTGACCACCACTAGCACGACGATCGCGGTGAACAGCAGCACCGAGCTTTCGTTGAACACCCGGAACCAGCGGTCACCCCGATGGTTGGCGTTCTGCTCGAAGCGGCGCAGCAACCGGCCGCAGACATGGTGATAGGCCAGCACGCCCAGCACCAGCAGCAGCTTGGCGTGCATCCAGCCATTGCCGGCACCCAGGCCCACCCCGTAGTAGAGCCACAGCACCAAGCCCAGCAGCACCGCCGGCACCGCCAGGATGCCGGCAAAGCGGTACAGCTTGCGCGCCATCAGCAGCAGGCGCGCGCGCTCCGCCGCGCTGTCGGGTGCCACCATCGCCAGGTTGACGAACAACCGCGGCAGATAGAACAGGCCAGCGAACCAGCTGGCAACGAAGACGATGTGGAAGGCCTTGACCCAGAGATATCCGCTACCCATGCGGCAATTATCGGCCTGCCATAGCAGGCCAGAAGAAAAACGGCCCCGGCACGAGGCCGGGGCCGACAAGCCCTATCGCTGTCAACACGCTAAGGCACCTGCTCAGGGAGGAAAAGCAGGGAATGACAACCTTGCGGCTATCATTCAATTTCGACTCTAGCAGACGCCCCGGCGTTTGTGAAAGAGCAGTTTTCCGGGTCGGCCCCCCGTCCGGGCGCCCCTGTTGCAGGGCCTTCCGGTGCGGCGCGGCACCGCCCACCGCCGAGGAGGCCCGCCTTGCAGACACCACCCCCCTTCCCCGCCAGCCGCCCGCGCCGCCTGCGGCGCGACGCCTTCACCCGCAACCTGGTGCGCGAGCACCGCGTGGCGCCGCAGGACCTGATCCTGCCGGTGTTCGTGCTCGACGGCAGCAACGTCACGCAGGACGTGCCCAGCATGCCCGGCGTGCAGCGGCGCAGCATCGACCGGCTGTTCGCCACCGCCGAGGAATGCGTATCGCTGGGCGTGCCGGTGATGGCGCTGTTCCCGGTGATCGAGGCCTCGCTGAAGACGCCCGATGGCCGCGAGGCCACCAACCCCGGCGGCCTGGTACCGCGCGCGGTGCGCGAGCTTAAGAAGCGCTTCCCCGAGCTGGGCATCCTGACCGACGTGGCGCTGGACCCCTTCACCAGCCATGGCCAGGACGGCCTGCTCGACGACAGCGGCTACATCGTCAACGACAGCACCGTGGCCGTGCTGACCGAGCAGGCGCTGGTGCAGGCCGAGGCCGGCGTGGACATCGTCGCACCCAGCGACATGATGGACGGCCGCATCGGCGCCATCCGCCAGGCGCTGGAGGCGCGCGGCGCGATCCACACGCGCATCATGGCCTACAGCGCCAAGTACGCCAGCGCCTTCTACGGGCCCTTCCGCGACGCGGTGGGCTCGGCCAAGAACCTGGGCAAGAGCGACAAGAAGGTCTACCAGATGGACCCCGGCAACACCGACGAAGCCCTGCGCGAGGTGGCGCTGGACATCGCCGAAGGCGCCGACATGGTGATGGTCAAGCCCGGCATGCCGTACCTGGACATCGTGCGCCGCGTGAAGGACGAGTTCCGCGTGCCGACCTTCGCCTACCAGGTGAGCGGCGAGTACGCGATGCTGAAGGCCGCCGCGGCCAACGGCTGGCTGGACCACGACGCGGTGATGATGGAATCGCTGCTGGCCTTCCGCCGCGCCGGCGCCGACGGCGTGCTGAGCTACTTCGCCCTGGACGCCGCCCGGCTGCTGCGCAAGGCCTGAACGCGCCGCGCATGCGCGTCTTCCACGTCAGCGCGGAACATTTCGTCGAGCTGGCAGCGCTGCCGGCAGCGCTGCCGCCGGAGGGCTTTCTGTGGATCGGCAGCGGCCGCCGCGAGTTCGAGGTCTCGGTGGCCGAGGTGCAGGCGCGGCTGCAGGCCTGGACCGGTGGCCAGCTGGTCGAGCTGCACGTGCGCGACCTGCTCAGCCAGCAGTTGCCGTCGAGCTTCGACACCACCTCGTGGTACGACCTGCTGGTGTTCCGCCGTCTGGCGGTGGGTGCCGGCACCGACACCTCGGAAGACGTGGCCGGCTCGCCGGCCGCAGCGCGGCGGCTGCTGGCGGCCATCGACACCAGCCCGGTGGGCTTTGCCGTCTTCGACCGCGTGCTGGTCACCGTGCACCCCACCGACTGCGCGGTGCGCGACTACTTCGCGCAACGGCTGCAGCAGCAGGCCGATGGCGTGGAGCTGCGTGGCCCGACCCGGCTGCCCACCAGCCCGGCCGACCTGATGCTGCGCATGGCCAACCACATGGTCGACGGCTACCTGGAGCTGCGGCGCCAGCTGACGCGTCAGCTGGGCGCGCTGCAGAACGAGTTGCTCGATCCGAAGAGCCGCTTCGACGACTGGAAGGTGCTGCTCGACGCGCGCAACACGCTGCACCTGCTGGAGGACACCTGTGACGACCAGCGCAGCGCGATGCAGGAGTGGATCGACGCGCTGGACGAATGGCCGGTGGACAGCGACGCCAACGCGCGGCTGGAGCGCGAACTGCTGCGCGTGCGCTCGCGCGACGTGCTGGAGCACATCGAGCGCGTGCTGAGCCACGTGCGCCGGCTGGAGCATTCGGCCGAGGTGGCGGTGCAGATGCACTTCTCGGCGCTGGGCCATCGCACCAACGACATCATGCGCACGCTGACCGTGCTGACCGCGGTGTTCCTGCCGCTGAACCTGATCACCGGCTTCTTCGGCATGAACTTCGACACCCTGCCGCTGATCCATTCGGCCACCGGCATCTGGGCCGCGGTGGCGGTGATGGCGGCCGTGGGCGTGGGCCTGATCGTCTACTTCCGCCGCAAGCGCTACCTGGGTTCGCACTTGCGCAAGTAGCGCGCTGCGCCGTTCAACTCGCGTAGGGGTCGGAGAAGCCCAGCTGCCGCATCAGCACCGACTCGCGTGCCTCCATGCGCTCGGCCTCGGTGTCGGACTGCTCATGGTCGTAGCCCTGCGCATGCAGGCTGCCGTGCACCAGCAGATGTGCATAGTGCGCAGGCAGCGGCCGGCGCGCGGCGCGCGCCTCGCGTTCGACCACCGGCGCGCACAGCACCAGGTCGGCCTGCACCAGCGGCGCACGCGCGTAATCGAAGGTCAGCACGTTGGTGGCGTAGTCCTTGCCACGGTAGTCGCGGTTCAGCGCACGGGCCTCGTCCTCGTCGACGATGCGCACGGTGATCTCGGCAGGCGCCTCCAGCGCCGCGCGCACCCAGCGCGCCACCCGGTGCCGCGGCAGCAGCGCGCGGTGCCGGCCGTCGGGCATCTGCAGCGACAGCCTCAAGGGGGGCCGCGCCATGCTCAGCTGGCCTCGCTGCGCTGCCGCGCGGCGTCATAGGCCGCCACGATGCGCGCCACCAGCGGGTGGCGCACCACGTCGGCGGCCTCGAACTGCGTGAAGGCCACGCCGGGCACGCCGGCCAGCACCGACTGCGCCTCGACCAGCCCGCTCAGGCGCCCCTTCGGCAGATCGATCTGGCTGACGTCGCCGGTGACCACGCAGCGCGAGCCGAAGCCGATGCGCGTCAGGAACATCTTCATCTGCTCGCTGGTCGTGTTCTGCGCCTCGTCCAGGATGACGAAGGCATGGTTCAGCGTGCGGCCGCGCATGAAGGCCAGCGGCGCCACTTCCAGCAGGCCCTTGTCGAAGGCGCGGGTCACGCGTTCCAGGCCCATCAGGTCGTACAGCGCGTCGTACAGCGGGCGCAGGTAGGGGTCGACCTTCTGCGCCATGTCGCCGGGCAGGAAGCCGAGCCGCTCGCCGGCCTCCACTGCCGGCCGGGTGAGCACGATGCGCTGCACCGTGCTGCGCTCCAGCGCATCCACCGCGCAGGCCACGGCGAGGAAGGTCTTGCCGGTGCCGGCCGGGCCGATGCCGAAGCTCAGGTCGTGCGTCAGGATGCCGCGCAGGTAGCGCAGCTGGTTCGGCGAGCGCGCCGCCAGGTCGGCACGGCGGGTGTGCAGCACCACCGGCGCGGCCGCGTCCGGCG
>JAFLDH010000393.1 GCA_017302505.1 Burkholderiales bacterium | reverse complement strand
GAGGCATCGCCGGCCGCATCGGCGACACCGTGACGCCGTGCGCGCAGTTCCTGGCGCGCCTGCCGCGCCGCCGTCTGTCATGACCGTGCCGCCGCCCGCCACGGCATTGCCCGTGCCGAGCCTGCGGCGACGCCTGGCCGCCTTCGTCTACGAGGGCGTGCTGCTGTTCGGTGTATTGATGCTGTCGGCGCTGGCCTACGGCCTGGCCACGCAGCAGCGCCATGCGCTGGTCGGCCTGCACGGCCTGCAGGCCTTCATCTTCATGGTGCTGGGCCTGTACTTCACGTGGTTCTGGACGCATGGCGGCCAGACCGTGGCCATGAAGACCTGGCATATCCGGCTGCAGGGACGCGACGGCCAGCCCGTGCGCCAGGTTCAGGCCTGGGGGCGCTACCTGCTCAGCTGGCTGTGGTTCCTGCCGGCGCTGGCGGTGGCGTACCTGTCGGGCCAGCACAGCGGCCGCTTCGTGACCCTAGCGCTGCTGGTCAATATGGTGGTCTACGCCGGGCTGGCGCGGCTGACGCCGCAGCGCCAGTACCTGCACGATCTGTTGGTCCGTACCCGCCTGGTCCAGGTGCCACCGGCGCCGCGCAAGAAGAAGCGCTGAACCCGTCGCCGGGCACAATGGCCGGCCTGGACCCTCCCGCCGCCTGCCGATGCCCACCGACGCACCACCCTCCCGCAATGCGCCGCCCGCGCTGTGCGTCTACTGCGGGTCGCGGCCTGGGCAGGCGCCGGCCTATGCTGCCGCGGCCCGGCAGGTGGGCACGCTGATCGGCCAGATGGGCTGGCAACTGGTCTACGGAGGCGGCCGGTCAGGCCTGATGGGCTGCGTGGCCGACGCGGCGCTGGCCGCCGGCGCCCGGGTGGTCGGCGTGATTCCCGAATCGTTGATGCAGCGCGAGCTGGGTCACACCGGCATTGATGAGCTGCACGTGGTGCAGACCATGCATGAGCGCAAACGCCTGATGGCCGAGCGCAGCGACGCCTTCCTGGCGCTGCCCGGCGGCATCGGCACGATGGAAGAGCTGTTCGAGGTGTGGACCTGGCGGCAGTTGGGCTACCACGACAAGCCGGTGGGTTTGCTGGACGTGGACGGCTACTACCGCCGGTTGCTGGCCTTCGTGGACGACATGCACGACGCCGGCTTCGTGGCGCCGGCGCAGCGCGCGCTGCTCAATGTGGACAGCGATGCCGAGGCCCTGTTGAATCGCCTGGCGGTGCAGGCCGCGACGGCCACCGCGCCGGACGACTATTCGCGCACCTGAACTGAAGCGGCGCGTCCTCAGACAGCCGCTTCGTCGGTTTCGCCGGTGCGGATGCGCACCACCTGTTCGACGTGGGTGACGAAGATCTTGCCGTCGCCGATCTTGCCGGTCTTGGCCGCGCGCACGATGGCTTCGATGCAGCGGTCCACATCGGCATCCTTCACCACCACTTCGACCTTCATCTTCGGCAGGAAATCAACCACGTACTCGGCACCCCGGTACAGCTCGGTATGGCCTTTCTGCCGGCCGAAGCCCTTCACCTCGGTGACAGTCAAGCCCGAAACGCCCACGTCGGCAAGCGCCTCGCGCACTTCTTCCAGCTTGAAGGGCTTGATGATGGCAGTGACCTGTTTCATGGGCGGGCCTCGGCAGAGCGTTGAACTGCCTCGATTTAATCATGGATCGCAGAGTCCTTGGCACCACGCGGGGTCGACCCGCACTGCCTAAGATGCCGGTCCGATGAGCACCGATTCCGCCCCCACCGGCACCCAGTTGCGCATCGTGGACGACCTGGCGCAGATCGATGCCGCCGCCTGGAACGCGCTGCTCGACGCACAGGCCGCACCCACGCCCTTTATGCGGCACGAGTACCTGCAGGCGCTGCAGGCCTCGGGCAGCGCCACGCGCGCCACGGGCTGGGCGCCGCGGCTGCTGACGCTGTGGCGCGACGGCCGGCTGGCCGGCGGCTGTGCGCTGCATGTCAAGTCGCACTCGTACGGCGAGTACGTGTTCGATTGGGCCTGGGCCGATGCCTACCAGCGGCACGGACTGCGCTACTACCCCAAGCTGCTGTGCGCGGTGCCCTTCACGCCCGTTCCCGGCAGCCGCCTGCTGGCCGGCAGTCTAGCCGACCGTCGCCTGCTGCTGCAGGCGATGCAGCAGCTGTGCCGCAGTGGCTCGATGTCCTCGGCGCACCTGCTGTTCATGGACGCGGCCGACCAGCAGGCCGCGGCGGACGAAGGCTGGCTGCTGCGCCAGACGGTGCAGTTCCACTGGCTGAACCGGCAGCCGCAGCCCTATGTCGACTTCGGCGACTTTCTGGCGGGGCTGCAGCGCGAGAAGCGCAAGAAGATCCAGCAGGAACGCCGGCGCGTGGCCGAAGCCGGCGTCGAGTTCACGGTGCATGCGGGTGCATCGATCGACACCGGGCTGTGGGACTTCTTCCATCAGTGCTACACGCTGACCTACGCCGCCCACCATTCCACGCCGTACCTGAGCCGCGACTTCTTCGCCCGCATGCAGCAGCAGATGTCCGCGAACTGGGTGATGTTCGTAGCCTGGCGCGGCGGCCGGCGCATCGCCTGCTCGCTGCTGGCCGTGGACGCGCCACGCGGCCATGCCTACGGCCGCTACTGGGGATGCACCGAGTACCTGCCCTGCCTGCATTTCGAGGCCTGCTACTACCAGCCGCTGCAGTGGTGCATCGAGCAGGGCTACCAGCGCTTCGAGGGCGGCGCGCAGGGCGAACACAAGATGGCGCGCGGACTGCTGCCGGTGCGCACGCACTCGGCGCACTGGCTCAGCCACCCGGCCTTTGCAGACGCGGTGGCCCGCCATCTGGAACACGAAGGCGCCGGCATCGACGCCTATGTCGACGAACTGCGCGAGCGCAACCCGTTCAAGCTCGACGCCGGCAGCTGAGGCGCGGCGGAGCGCCGCTTACTTGCCGTGGCTCTTGGCCCAGTTGGCCATGCCGGAACTGACCTCGGCACGGGCGCTGTCCGGGCCTTCCCAGCCCAGCACCTTGACCCACTTGCCAGGCTCCAGGTCCTTGTAGTGCTCGAAGAAGTGCTGGATGGTCTTCAGCCGCAGCGGATTCAGGTCTTCCGGCTTCTTCCATTGCGAGTAGATCGACAGGATGCGGTCGATGGGCACGGCCAGCAGCTTGTTGTCGCCGCCCGCCTCGTCGTCCATCTTCAGCATGCCCAGCGGCCGGCAGGTGACGACCACGCCCGGGATCAGCGGCACCGGCGTGACCACCAGCACGTCCACCGGGTCGCCGTCGTCGGCCAGCGTGTTGGGGATGTAGCCGTAGTTGCAGGGGTAGTGCATCGACGTGCTCATGAAGCGGTCGACGAACAGCGCGCCCGTCTCGTGGTCCACCTCGTACTTGATCGGGTCCGCGCTCATCGGGATCTCGATGATCACGTTGAACTCGTCCGGCGCCTTGGCGCCCGGGGTGACGTTGTGCAGGCTCATCGTGGGCTTTCTATGGGGATTGGGGCGGGATTCTAAGGATCGCCCTTGCCCTGGCCTGACGCGCCAGGCCACCGCAGGAAAACACTCAGCCGGGTGCTTCGCGTTTTCCCGTACCATCCGCGCCGCGATTCGCCCCCCGCCCCGGTGCCAGCGGCCCGGCCGCGCGGGAGAGACACAACGGACGCTTCAATCACGACGAACGCCTGACCGAGGAAGGAACCATCTTGATATCGACATCCATGGCGCTGAACATTGCGCTGGTGTGCGGCCTCGCGGCCGTGCTCTACGGTTTCATCCAGCGCAGCTGGATCCTGAAGCAGGACGCCGGCAATGCCCGCATGCAGGAGATCGCCGGCGCGATCCAGCAGGGCGCGGCGGCCTACCTGGCCCGGCAGTACAAGACCATCGCGATGGTCGGCGTGGTGCTGGCGATCCTGATCGCGGTCTTCCTCGACCTCACCAGTGCCATCGGCTTCGTGCTCGGCGCGGTGCTGTCCGGCGCCTGCGGCTTCATCGGCATGAACGTCTCGGTGCGCGCCAACGTGCGCACCGCACAGGCCGCCACCAAGGGCATCGGCCCGGCGCTGGACGTGGCCTTCAAGGGCGGTGCCATCACCGGCATGCTGGTCGTCGGCCTGGGCCTGCTGGGCGTGGGCATCTTCTTCTGGTACCTGATCGGCGCAGGTGCCGACAACGCCTCGCTTTCGACGGTGCTGAAGCCGCTGCTCGGCCTGGCCTTCGGCTCCAGCCTGATCTCGATCTTCGCGCGGCTGGGCGGCGGCATCTTCACCAAGGGCGCCGACGTCGGCGCCGACCTGGTGGGCAAGGTCGAGGCCGGCATCCCCGAGGACGACCCGCGCAACCCGGCGGTGATCGCCGACAACGTGGGCGACAACGTCGGCGACTGCGCCGGCATGGCGGCCGACCT
>JAFLDH010000392.1 GCA_017302505.1 Burkholderiales bacterium | reverse complement strand
GGCGATGGCCGGCCGGGCCAGCGGCAGCGCCACCTGCAGCACCCGGCGGCGCAGCCCGGCCCCCAGCAGGCGGGCGGCTTCCATCATCTGCACGCCGCGCTCGGCCAGGGCGGTGCGTGTCAGCAGGTAGACATAGGGGTATAGGCACAGCACGAACAGGATCACCGCACCCCACAGGCTGCGCACGTCGGGCCACAGCGGGCCCTGCGCGCCCAGCAACCGGCGCAGGCCGCTTTGCAGCGGGCTGCTGAACTGCAACGCATCGGTCCAGGCATAGGCCAGCACGTAGGCCGGCATGGCCAGTGGCAGCAGCAGGGCCCATTCGAAGATGCGCCGGCCAGGGAACTCGAACAGTGTCACGGCCGCGGCGCAGGCGGACCCCAGCAGCATCACGCCCAGGCCCACGCCCAGCGCCAGTGCGGCGGTCTGCACGATGTAACCGGGCAGCACGGTGGCGGCCTGGTGCGCCAGCGTGGCCATCGCCTGCGCATCCAGCGCCAGCCAGGCCGCCAGCACCCCCAGCACCGGCAGGGCCAGGGCCAGGCACAGCGTGCTCAGCAAGGCCCGCATGCGCCGAGCCTTCCGGTAATGCGAAGCATACTCATTGACATCGCAACCATTATCATGGGCACATGTTCCTGAGCCTGGAATCCGTAGGGGTGCGGTATGCCGGCGCGCGCGCCGATCAGGCCGCCGTGGCCGGCGTATCGCTGGGCCTAGCGGCCGGGCAGATCGGTGTGCTGATCGGGCCCTCGGGCTGCGGCAAGACCACGCTGCTGCGCGCCGTGGCCGGGTTGGAGCCGCTGTCCACCGGCCGGGTGCGCGTCGGTGGCGAGCTGCTGGGCGATGCGGCCACCGGCCTGCAGTTGCCGCCGGAGGCCCGGCGCATCGGCATGGTGTTCCAGGACTACGCGCTGTTTCCCCACCTGAGCGTGGCCGACAACGTGGCCTTCGGCGTGCAGAACCTGCCGCGGGCAGAACGCGCGGCGCGGGTGCAGCAGATGCTCGACCTGGTGGGCCTGGCGCACGCCGCCAAGCGGGCGCCGCATCAGCTGTCGGGCGGCCAGCAGCAGCGCATTGCGCTGGCCCGGGCACTGGCACCGGCCCCCCGGCTGCTGCTGCTGGACGAACCCTTCTCCAACCTGGACGTTGACCTGCGCGAGCGCCTGGCGCACGAGGTACGCGGCATCCTCAAGAACACCGGCACGACGGCCCTGTTCGTCACCCACGACCAGCTCGAGGCCTTTGCGTTGGGCGACGTGATCGGCGTGATGCATCGCGGCCGGCTGGAGCAGTGGGACGACGCCTATGCGCTGTACCACCGTCCGGCCACGCGCTTCGTCGCGCAGTTCATCGGCCATGGTGTGTTCACCCCGGCGCGCATCGACCGCGCCGCCGCCGCCGACCTGGGCGGGTGCGTGCAGACGGCCCTGGGCGCGCTGGAAGACCTGCAGGAGTGCCCGCTGCCCGAGGCCTACCCCGGCGGCGAGTGCGACGTGCTGCTGCGCGCCGACGACATCGTGCACGACGACCTGAGCCCGGTGAAGGCGCGCATCGAGCGCAAGGCCTTCCGCGGCTCGGAGTTTCTGTACACCCTGCGCCTGGCGGGCGGCGAGCAGGTGATGGCGCACGTGCCCTCTCACCACGACCACCAGGTGGGCGAGTGGATCGGCATCCGCCCCCAGGTGGACCACGTGGTCACCTTCCCGCGGGAACCGGCGTCACCCGCCTGAGCGTGCAACTTTCACCCTCGCTTCATACTCGAAGCCGGGTCGGGTTTTATACTGGCATGGAGCTTGTATGAACAAGCCTGGAGCACGCATGAACGCCAAACTCAGGGTCGCCGGATTCATCGCCGTGGGGGCGCTCGCCGGCGCCCTGGCAACGATCCAGTTGCAGGCCTTCGCGCGCAACGCCGCCGCGCCATTGCCGCTGGAGGAACTGCAGCAGCTGGCCGCCGTGTTCGGCATGGTCAAGAGCGACTATGTCGAACCAGTGGACGAGAAGAAGCTGATCGGCGATGCCATCAGCGGCATGGTGGCCGGGCTGGACCCGCACTCGCAGTACTTCGACAAGAAGACGCTGAAGGAATTCCGCGAGCAGACCGGCGGCAAGTTCGTCGGCGTGGGCATCGAGATCGGCATGGAAGACGGCCTGGTCAAGGTGCAGTCGCCGATCGAGGGCTCGCCGGCCTTCCGCGCCGGCATCAAGAGCGGCGACCTGATCACCCGCATCGACGAAACGCCCGTCAAGGGCCTGACCATGGACCAGGCTGTCAAGCGCATGCGCGGCGAGCCCAACACCAAGGTCACGCTCACGGTGTTCCGCAAGAGCGAGAGCCGCAGCTTCCCGGTGGTCATCACCCGCGAGGAAATCCGCATCCAGAGCGTGCGCGCCAAGATGCTGGAGCCCGGTTACGCCTGGTTGCGCGTCAGCCAGTTCCAGGACCGCACGGTCGAGGATTTCGTGCGCAAGCTGGAAGACCTGTACAAGCAGGATCCCAACCTGAAGGGCCTGGTGCTCGACCTGCGCAACGACCCGGGCGGCCTGCTCGACGCCGCGGTGGCCATCTCGGCTGCCTTCCTGCCCGAGAACGTGGTGGTCGTCACCACCAACGGCCAAATCCCCGAATCGAAGGCCACCTTCAAGGCCGCGCCCGAGTACTACGCCCGCCGCGCCGGCTCCGACCCGCTGAAGCGGCTGCCCGCGGCGGTGAAGACGGTGCCGCTGGTGGTGCTGGTGAACGAAGGCTCGGCCTCGGCCAGCGAGATCGTCGCCGGCGCGTTGCAGGACCACAAACGCGCCACCATCATGGGCGCACAGACCTTCGGCAAGGGCTCGGTGCAGACGGTGCGCCCGCTGTCGGCCGACACCGCGCTGAAGATCACCACCGCGCGCTACTACACCCCGGCCGGCAAGGCCATCCAGGCGCGCGGCGTGGTGCCCGACATCTGGCTGGACGAAACCGCCGAAGGCAATGTCTTTGCCGCGCTGCGCATGCGCGAGGCCGATCTGAACAAGCACCTTTCAGGCGCCGACGAGAAGAAGGACGAAGCCCGCAACAAGGCCCGCGAGGAGGCCCGCCAGAAGCTCGAGGAACAGCTGTCCAAGCAGAAGGACGCGCCCAAGCCGCTGCCCGAGTTCGGCACCGCCGAAGACTTCCAGCTGCAGCAGGCGCTGAACCAGCTGACCAAGCGGCCGGTGATCGTCAGCAAGACCGCGGTCGAGCGCAAGGCCGAGGCCGACGTCAACTGAAGCCCGCCGCGCCGCACTGCCCAAGGCCCGCCCCGCGCGGGCCTTGTGCCTGATGAGCCCCCATGGACGACACCGCGCTACTGCGCTATTCGCGCCACATCCTGCTCGACGATCTGGGCATCGAGGGCCAGCAGCGGCTGCTGGCGGCGCATGCGCTGGTCATCGGCGCTGGCGGGCTGGGCTCGCCAGTGGCGCTGTACCTGGCCAGCGCCGGCGTCGGCACGGTCACGCTGGTCGACCCCGACACGGTGGAGCTCAGCAACCTGCAGCGGCAGATCGCGCATGACCAGTCGCGCATCGGCCAGCCCAAGGCGGCTTCGGCCGGCGAGCGCATGCGGGCCATCAACCCCGGCGTGACGGTGCGCGCCCTGGTACAGCGCGCCGACGCCGCACTGCTGGCGCAACTGGTGCCGCAGGCCGATGTGGTGCTGGACTGCAGCGACAACTACGCCACGCGGCAGGCCGTCAACGCCGCCTGCGTGGCCCATGGCCGGCCGCTGGTGGCCGGCGCGGCGGTGGGCTTCGACGGCCAGGTGTCGGTGTACGACAGCCGCGTGCCCGGCGTGCCCTGCTATGCCTGCCTGTTCGCGCCCGATGCTGCCGTGGCCGATGTGGCCTGCGCCACGATGGGCGTGTTCGCACCGCTGGTCGGGCTGATCGGCACGGTGCAGGCGGCCGAGGCGCTGAAGCTGCTGGCTGGCATCGGCCAGCCGCTGGCCGGGCGGCTGCTAATGCTGGATGCGCGCAGCATGGAATGGACGTCCATTGCCACACAGGCTGCGGCCGATTGCCCGGTTTGCGCCAGCCGGCGCACCGCAGTGCCTTCTCCCGCGCGCTAAGCTGCGCCCCTACTCCCGACGGCCGACCATGGACACCAAGCGCAACGACCTGACCGCCCGCAACTTCCCCACCGCCGAGGAGGACGCCCAGGCCGTGCCGCCGGTGTCGCGCTACAGCGGCCCCGAAAGCGCCTACCGCCTGGCCTTCACCGACGTGGAGTTCCTGCTGCAGGATGAGCTGCGGCCGGTGCGCATGCAGCTCGAGCTGCTGAAGCCCGAGATGGTGCAGAAGCGCCTGGGCATCGAATCCACGATCGTGCTCTTCGGCAGCGCACGCATCCCGGCGCCCGAGGCCGCCGCCCGCGCGCTGGCCGACGCGC
>JAFLDH010000391.1 GCA_017302505.1 Burkholderiales bacterium | reverse complement strand
CACCAGCGCCTCCAGCGCGGCGCGTGCGGGCCGCTGGCCATGCGCCGATTCGGCCACCGACAGCAGCAGGTCCACGCGGGCCTGCGGGCCGGGCGCGCGGCCCACCACGTGCAGGCCGTGCGGGATCAGCGTGTATTCCAGCTCGAGCACGGCTTCCTGCAGCGCCGCGATCTTCACGTCGGCCTCGCCTGCCCAGGCGGGCTCGGCTTGGCCCAGCTCCAGTTCGGCGGCCTGCGCCTGGATCATCTGCGCGAGTTCGGCACGCTCGGCCTCGGCTTGCGGCTCCAGACTGCGGTAGCGGTCCAGTGAGGTCTTCAGGTCCACCAGCCCGCGGTACAGGCCGGCCTGCGCCACCGGCGGCGTCAGGTAGCTGATCAAGGTGGCGGCGGCGCGGCGCTTGGCGATGGTGCCTTCGCTCGGGTTGTTCGACGCGTACAGGTAGAAGTTCGGCAGGTGGCCGATCAGCCGGTCGGGCCAGCAGGCGCCGGACAGGCCGGTCTGCTTGCCAGGCATGAACTCCAGCGCGCCGTGCGTGCCGAAGTGCAGCACCGCGTCGGCCTTGAAGTCTTCCTTTAGCCAGCGGTAGAAGGCCGAGAAGGCATGCGTGGGCGCGAAATTGCGCTCGAACAGCAGGCGCATCGGGTCGCCTTCGTAGCCGAAGGCCGGCTGGATGCCGACGAACACGTTGCCGAAGCGTTCGCCCAGCACGAAGATCGAATTGCCGTTGCTCTGGTGGCGTCCGGGGGCCGGGCCCCACTGCGCCTCGATGGGCTTCAGCCAGCGCTCGCGCCGCACATGGTCGTCGACGCCGATGCGCGCATGCACGTTGGCGGTGGCGCCAAAGGTCTCGGCATTGCCGTGGATGACGCGCTCGCGCAGCTCATCCACGGTGGCCGGCACCTCGACCGTGTAGCCCTCGCGCTGCATGGCCTGCAGCAGGTTGTGCAGCGATTCGAAGACCGACAGGAACGCGGCGGTGCCGGTGTTGCCGGCGTTCGGCGGGAAGTTGAAGATCACCGTGGCCACGCGGCGCTGCGCGCGCTCGCTGCGGCGCAGGTCGACCAGCGCACCGATGCGCGCGGCCAATGCATCGGCGCGCTCCGAGCAGGTGTGCATGTCGTGGTCGTGCTCGGCCGGCTTGAAGGTGCAGGCGCGATCGCAGCCGTTGCAGGCGCTGCCGGCGGCGTCGCTGCGGCCGCCGTAGACCATCGGCCCGGTGGAGCCGTCGAGCTCGGGGATGGCGACCATCATCGTCGCTTCCACCGGCAGCAGGCCGCGCTCGGAGCCGCCCCAGCTTTCCAGCGTCTGGAACTCCACCGGCGTCACCGCCAGGTAGGGCACGTCCAGCCGCGCCAGCATGTCCTCGGCGGCCTTGGAATCGTTGTAGGCCGGGCCGCCCACCAGCGAGAAGCCGGTCAGCGAGACCAGCGCGTCGATGCGGCTGCGGCCGCTGTCGAAGTAGAACTGCTCGATCGCCGGGCGCGAATCCAGCCCGGTGGCAAAGGCCGGGATGACACGCAGGCCGCGCGCTTCCAGCGCGGTGATCACGCCGTCGTAGTGGCCGGTGTTGCCGGCCAGCAGGTACGAGCGCATCACCAGCACGCCCACCGTGCCGCGCTTGCCGCTGGTGGCCACGCGCGGCAGCAGGTCCAGGTCGGCGGCCATGCCGTTGTGCAGGCCCTCGCCGGCAAGCCGCGGGTGGTACACGCCGATCTCGGGGTATTCCAGCGGCGGCCGCGGCTGGGCGCGGGCGCGGAAGCCCTCGCGCGGGCCGGCGGCATAGCGCTGCACCAGCATCTGCACCAGGTTGCCGATGTTCTGCTGCGAGCCGGCCAGCCAGTACTGCAGTGTCAGGAAGTAGGCCCGCACGTCCTGCGCGGTGCCGGGCACGAAGCGCAGGATCTTCGGCAGCCGGCGCAGCATCTTCATCTGCTGCGCGCCGGCCGTGCTGCCGCTCTGGTTGTCCTGCGTGCTGTGCTTGCCGCGCAGCCGCTTCAGCAGCGCCAGCGCGCCGCTGGCCGGCTTGTCCATGCTGAACTTGCCCATGCGGGTGAGGCTCATCACCTCGGCCGCGCTCATTGCGCAGACCATCGCGTCGCAGTGCTCGCGGCGCGCCTTCAGCGCCGGCAGCACCGGCAGGAAGTGGTCTTCCATGAACAGCATCGTCACAATGACGATGTCGCCTTGCGCGATGTCGGTGCGGCAGCGCTCCAGCGCCGCATCGTCGGCACCCCACTCGCCGGCGGCATGCACGGTCAGCGTCAGACCGGGCAGCGTGCGTGCCAGCTCGCGGTTGGCGCGCTCGGCGGCGCTGGCCAGATGGCTGTCCATCGTGACCAGCACGACGCGCATGCGCGTGCCTGCTGGATCAGCGGCTGAAGTGCGCTTTGGCGTCATACAGCGTTTCCACGGTGATCAGCGACACGCCGCGCTCGGCGGCGAAACGTTCGGTGTTGCGGCGGGCCTTGCCGCGCACGAAGAAGGGGATCTTCTGCAGTTCCTTCTGCGCCTCCGGCGCCCAGCCGGTGACGACGATGGGCTGCGCGGCTTCGGCCACGGCGGCTTCGGCGACTGGCGTGACTGCAGCGACCGGCTCGGCCACGGGCTCCGGCAGCGGCTTGGCGGCGCCATGACCCAGGTGCGAAGCCGCGGCGCCGTCATGGAACTCGAAGTCGCCGCGGAACATCGTCAGCAGGTGCTCTTCCAGGCCCATCATCAGCGGGTGCACCCAGGTGTCGAAGAGCACGTTGGCGCCTTCGAAGCCCATCTGCGGCGCATGCCGCGCCGGGAAGTCCTGCACGTGCATCGGCGCCGAGATCAGCGCGCAGGGGATGCCCAGGCGCTTGGCGATGTGCCGTTCCATCTGCGTGCCCAGCACCAGCTCGGGCTGCAACTCGGCCACCTTGGCCTCGACCTCGAGGTAGTCGTCGGTGATCAGCGGCTCGACGCCATAGAGCTTGGCGGCGTCGCGCACCTCGCGTGCGAACTCGCGGCTGTAGGTGCCGATGCCCACCACCTGGAAGCCGAATTCCTGGCTGACCACGCGCGCCGCGGCCACCGCGTGGGTGGCATCGCCGAAGACGAAGACGCGCTTGCCGGTCAGGTAGGTGGAATCGACCGAGCGTGCATACCAAGTGGAGCGAGAGCGCGGGTCGTCCAGCGCCGGCTCGGGGTCCACGCCGGCCAGCTCGGCCACTTCGCGGATGAAGGCTTTCGTGGCAACGACGCCGATGGGCACGGTCTTGACCATCGGCTGGCCGAAGCTGCGCTGCAGCCACTGCGCGGTCAGCAGCGCCACTTCGGGGTAGAGCACGATGTTGAAGTCGGCCTCGCCCAGGCGGGCCAGGTCGGCCGGCGTGGCGTTCAGCGGCGCGACCACGTGCACCTCGACGCCCAGGCGCTGCAGCAGTTCGCGCACCTCGCGCAGGTCGTCGCGGTGGCGGAAGCCCAGGGCGGTGGGGCCCAGGATGTTGCAGCGCGCCGGGCGGGCCGGGTCGCGCTCGGTCTTGGTGCCCGGCGGCGGCACCGACGGGCCGGCCATCTTGCGCACCAGCTGGTACAGCGTCTCGGACGCGCCCCAGTTCTCCTTGCGCTGGTAGGCCGGCAGCTCCAGCGGCACGACCGGCACCGGCAGGTCCAGCGCGGCGGCCAGGCCGCCCGGATCGTCCTGGATCAGCTCGGCGGTGCAGGAGGCGCCGACGATCATCGCCTGCGGCTGGAAACGCTCGTAGGCCTCGCGCGCCGCGGTCTTGAAGAGCTCGGCGGTGTCGCCACCCAGGTCGCGGGCTTGGAAGGTGGTGTAGGTGACCGGCGGGCGGTGGTTGCGCCGCTCGATCATCGTGAACAGCAGGTCGGCGTAGGTGTCGCCCTGCGGCGCATGCAGCACGTAGTGCAGGCCGCGCATGGCGGTGGCGATGCGCATCGCGCCGATGTGCGGCGGGCCTTCGTAGGTCCAGAGCGTCAGTTGCATGGTCAGGCGGCCAGCAAGTCGCGCCGGCGCAGCGGGCGGGCGAAGAGTTCGGCCAGGTCGGCGGCCTGCTCGTAGCCCTGGATCGGCGTGAACACCAGTTCGATCGCCCACTTGGTGGTCAGGCCCTCGGCCTCCAGCGGATTGGCGAGCCCCAGGCCGCAGACCACGATGTCGGGCCGCTCGGCGCGGCAGCGGTCCAGCTGCTTTTCCAGGTCCTGGCCTTCGCTCAGCCTGGCCTCGGCCGGCAGCAGCGCCAGTTCCTCGGCCAGGTGCTCGCGGTGCAGGTAGGGTGTGCCCACCTCGGTGAGATGCATGCCCAGCTCGCGCGACAGGAAGCGCGCCAGCGGCGGTTCCAGCTGCGAATCGGGGAAGAAGAAGATGCGCTTGCCCTGCAGCGCCTGGCGCTGGCGGGCCAGCGCGGCCTCGGCGCGGCCGCGCGCGCTGGCGGTG
>JAFLDH010000390.1 GCA_017302505.1 Burkholderiales bacterium | reverse complement strand
CCGGCCGGTGGCGCAGCAGCGCCTGGCCGAGCGCCAGGCCCCACAGCATCACGCCCAGCCAGGGCAGCAGCGGCACGAAATCCTCCGTCACCGGCTTGGCGGTGACCAGGCCGATCCAGTTGGTCCAGCGGCTGTCGAAGAAGGGGTGCTGAACCCATACCGGCAGCAGGAGGCACAGCAGCCCCAGCGGCCACAGCGCCCGACCCCACGGCGCCGCCAGCCGCGCCAGCACCAGCATCAGCGCCATGCCGTGCAGCACGCCGAAGCTGATCCAGCTGGCCGGGAACATCAGCGCCGAGCCGATGCTGACCAGCAACGCGCAACCGGCGATCTGCGCCCAGCGCCGCCAGAAGCGTGACCAGGGTTGGCGGGCATCCAGCGCACTGGCCAGCGACAGCCCGGCGCAGCCCAGGAACAGGCTGACGATGGCCGTGCGCTGCAGCGTCCATGTCGGGTCGGTGTAGAAGTTCTGCCGCGGCTGCAGGAAGCCGAAGTGGTTCAGGTCGAAGGCGAAGTGGAACAGCGCCATCCACACCATCGCCACGCCGCGCAGCGCGTCCAGGCGCTCGTAGCGCGGCCCCGGCTGCGGCGCTGTCGTTGTCTTCATCGCGGGGATTTTAGCGGCGGCCTTTAACATCGGCCGCATGACGGCCACCCATGCCCCGGCGCGGCGCAGCGCCACCGAACAAGCCAAGCTCGACGCGATGATGATCGAGCTGTGGGAGCACCGCATCAGCTTCAATCAGCTGCTCGGCCTGAAGGTGGCCTCGCTGCGCCCCGGTGACGTGCGCGTCCGTCTGGACATGCGGCCCGAGCTGGTCGGCCACTATGCCTACGGCCGGCTGCACGGCGGCGTGATCTCGGCCACGCTGGACGCACTGGCCGGCATGGCGCTGATGGTCGAGCTGGGCGAGAAGCACGCCGAGGAAAGCGCCGAGCAGGTGATGCACCGCTTCGGCCGCATGGGCACCATCGACCTGCGGGTGGACTTCCTGCGCCAGGGCGTGGGCCAGCATTTCGTCGGCCGCGCCGAGGTCACGCGCCTGGGCGGGCGCATCGGCTCCACGCAGATGCGGCTGGAGAACGAACAGGGCACCCTGATCGCCACCGCGGCCGCGTCCTTCGTCGTCGCCTGAGGGCCCGGCTTGCGCCGGCGCAAGGCCCGGCGGGCGGGTCGAGCGCACCATGCCGGCAGGAGGCCGCTCGCATGAGATCCAAACGCATCCTGATCATCCAGGGCCACCCCGATCCGCAGGGCTGCCACTTCGGCCACGCGCTGGCGCAGGCCTATGCCGACGGCGCCACGCCCGCCGGCCACACGGTGCGGCAGGTCGAGATCGCACGGCTCGACTTTCCCCTGCTGCGCAGCGCCGCCGACTGGGAAAAGGGCAGTGTGCCCCCGAGCCTGCAGCCGGTGCAGGACGACATCCGCTGGGCGCAGCATCTGGTGCTGTTCTTCCCGCTGTGGATGGGCGACATGCCGGCCTACCTGAAAGGCTTCCTGGAACAGGTGGCGCGGCCCGGCTTCGCCTTCCAGCCGGGCGACGAAAACGCCGGCGGCTTCGGCAAGAAGGGCCTGGGCGGCCGCTCGGCGCGCGTCGTGGTCACGATGGGCATGCCGGCGCTGGTCTACCGCTACTACTTCCGCGCCCACAGCGTGCGCGCGCTGGAACGCAACGTGCTCGGCTTCGTCGGCATCGCCCCGGTGCACGAGACACTGATCGGCATGGTCGACCGCATCGATGCCCAAGCGCGTGCCGGCTGGCTGGCCAAGCTGCAGGCGCTGGGCCGCAAGGGCGACTGAACGCCCGGCCCCGACATCGCCGATGATCGGGGGCGATGCAACCGCTGACCCACCATGAGATGATCGCGCTGGCCGCGCCCTTCGTGCGCCAGGGGCTGCAGGTGGACCTGCCCGGCAGCGACCGTCTGCAGCGCCGCCTGGCCTTCCGGCCGACCGCGCTGGCCGCCGAGGGCGCGCTGCCGCCGCTGCAGCAAAGCCTGCTGCTGGAGCTGCCGGACGCTGGCCCGGCACGGCTGATCCGCCGGCTTGCCTTGCCTGATGGCACCGTGGCCGAGCTGGCCTGCGAGGCCGAGGACGCTGCCGCGCTGCTGGCCGCCGTGCAGGCCGTACCGCCGTCGCGCCAGTTGCCCCAGGTGTCCGGCCGCCCGCTGGTGCTCAGCCACCGTCAGGCGGCGGGCAGCCCGACGCTGCAGCTGACCCGCGCGCAGGTGGCACTGGACGGCCTGCAATTGGAGATGACGGTGTCGCGCGTCGGCGGCATCGCCGCCGAGCTGAGCCTGACGCCGGTGTCGGGACAGCCGTACCAGTTGCCCGAAGACCTGCTGTCGGTGCTGGGCCTGGCCTGGTCGCGGCTGAGCCCCGTGCGCGGCGGCTGGCAATGCAGTCTGCAGCTGCGCGGCGACGGCGCGCAGCGCTCGGCCGATGCCGAAGCCAAGCTGGCGCGCAGCGTGGCCCATCTGGTGCAGACGCTGGCCGAGCCGCCGGCGCGCTTTCATGAGCGCTTCCACCGCCAGCGCTGGCTGGTCACGCTGCGCCGCGCCACGCCGCTGCTGGCCGCGCTGGGGCTGATCGGCTCGGCGCTGATGGTGCCGCAGCTGGAACTGGGCTCCGGCTCGGTGGTCAACCTGCTGATCTTCAACGCGCCGCCGCTGCTGCTGGTGTGGCTGTTCTCGATGCGCGAGATGCCGCGCCTGGAGATCCCGCCACTGCCGCGGCGCCCCGCCCTGCCCGGCTGGCAGGTTACTGCCGACGGCACCCAGGCCGATCGCGCTTCCGGCTGACCCGATGCACGACAACCCGATGAACATCCCCCCGGTGTCGATCGCCACCGCCAAGGCCGCGCTGCTGGCGCAGTACGCCGACCCGGTGCTGCGCCGCCGCGCCACCATGCTGTGGGGGCCGCGCGGCGTGGGCAAGTCATCGGTGGTGCGCCAGGTGGCCGCGCAGCACGGCGTGCCGCTGGTCGACCTGCGGCTGACGACCATCGAGCCGGTGGACCTGCGCGGCGCCATCTATGCCGACAGCGTGCAGGCCAAGACGGTGTGGTTCCCGCCGGAGTTCCTGCCCACCGCCGACCAGCCCACCGGCATCCTGTTCCTGGACGAGCTGACCGCCGCCGACCAGCGGCTGCAGATCTCGGCCTACTCGCTGATCCTCGATCGCCGCGTCGGCCACTACCGGCTGCCGGACGGCTGGATGGTCGTGGCCGCCGGCAACGCCAGCTTCCACGGCGCGGTCAGCCACGACATGGGCACCGCGCTGGCCGACCGCATGTTTCATTTCAACGTGCAGACCACCATCGAGGCCTTCCTGTCGCACGCGCTGTCGCAGGGCTTCGCGCCCGAGGTCATGGCCTACCTGAAGGTGCGGCCGGACAAGCTCGACGACACCCAGGCGCAGCTGGCGGCCGACCACCTGGTGGGCGCCAGCCCGCGCGGCTGGGAAGACATCTCCAACGTGCTGAAGTCCGGCCTGGCCGAAGAGGCACGGCGCGTCTACGTGCAGGGCCGCATCGGCGCGGCCAACGCGGCCGAGTTCTTTGGCGTGCTGCGCGAGCTGCAGTCCGGCGCCGATGTGCTGCGCCTGCTGGCCACCGAGCCCGGCCCCGAGACCGCCGCCCTGCTGCCCTCCAGTTTGGACGGCCTGTACGGCCTGGTCTACGGCCTGCTGGCGGCCTGCACCGACGCGCCGCGCATGGCGCGCGCGCTGCAGATCATCGAGCAGCTGCCCGACACCCGCGGGCCGGCGCCGTTGCCGATCCGCGAGGCGCAGACGCTGGCCATGGAGCTGCTGCTGCAGCGCGCGCTGGAACAGGGCCTGGAGACCGCCGTACTGGACAGCCCGTCCTACCAGCGCTATGCGGCACAGCGTGCGGCCCATGCCTGAACACGGCCTGGCGCTGCACACGCACCGCGGCACGCGGGCGATCCAGCGGCTGGTGGAATACGCGCCTTCCACCGGCGGGCTGGCGTTGTGGATCGATCACCGCGATGCCGACGACGAACCGCTGGCGGTGGCCACCGACGGCCGGCGCATCCGCTACGGCCCGGCCTTCGAGGCCCTGTCGCTGCCGCTGCAGACCGGCTGGGTGGCGCACGAGGTGCTGCACGTGGCACTGCGCCACGTCGCCCGCTACCAGGCGTTGCAGCGGCTGCTGGGCGACGTGGACCTGCAGCTCTTCAACACCTGCGCCGATGCCATCGTGCACAGCGCGCTGGGCCACCTGGCCTGGCTGGAGCTGCCGCCGCGCGCGGTGCGGCTGGAGCAGATCCTGGCCGAAGCGCTGCAGATCGAGCAGCCGGTCGAAGCCGCGCTGCTGGCCTGGGACGTGGAACGGCTGTACCGCGCCATCGACGACCGCGGCAGCGCGTCGCGCCGCGACGAGCGCGGCAGCGGCCGCTCAGCCGAC
>JAFLDH010000039.1 GCA_017302505.1 Burkholderiales bacterium | reverse complement strand
AACGCCAGCCTGGGCCTGAGCACGGCGACCCGGCAGGATTGCCTGACGCCCTATGGCGTGCGCGTGCCGCTGTTCCTGGTGTCGCCATGGGTGCAGCCGGGCCGCGGGCCCGACCTGGTGCTGGACCATTGCTCGATCCTGAAGACTCTGCTGGCCCGCTTCGTCGGGCCGCAGGCGCCCTTCCTCAGCGACAGAGTGGCGGCGTCGCGCAGCTTCGACGCCTTCCTGTCGGCCGCCCAGCCACGGCTGGACGTGCCCCCGGCGCCGGCCATCACGACGGTGCAGCGCGGCATGCGCAAGGCCGGCCGCCGCATCCCCACCGCGCCGATGTCACGCGCGGCGATGCGCCGCGGCAATGTCGACTATCACGACCTGACCGGCTTCCTGGCCCGGGAGCTGGGGCGCTGATCGGCCGATGCGTCGATGACGAGCGGTGCCTATGATCGAGCAGGCCATTCAGGAGGATCCCGATGCACCGCAATCCCCAGCGCACCTTGTTCGGCCTGAGCCTGGCCGCACTGGCCGCCGCCAGCCCGTTGCCCGCTGCGGCCGACATGAGCTTCACCTTCGAGCAGGTGGGCGCCGACGTGCACATGACGGGCACGGGCAGCTTCGATGTGTCCAACCAGGGGAACCCGGTTTCCACGCAGAACTTCGATTTTTCGATCACGCCCAACGATCCGGCGATCATGGTCGTGGACAACGACTTCGAGTTCTACATCCTGGGCAACATCGAAGGCCCGGCCAGCTTCGGCACTGGTGGCCGCGTCGCCGGTTGCTGCGTGGACGGCAGCCTGGTCGGCGTGCTGCTGTCCCAGGGCGGCCTGTTCGTAGGCAACGGCTACCAGTCCGGCCAGGTGCTGAGCACCACGCTGACCTTCCGCAACATCCAGCTGGCCGACATGGGCATGAGCACCGGGGTCTACACCTGGCAGGTGTACGACCAATCGAACAAACCCACCGACAAGATCACGGTCACCGTGCCGGCCCTGCCGGTGCCGGTGCCCGAGCCCGCCACGGCGTTGCTGCTGGGCCTGGGTCTGCTGGGCCTGGGCCTCGCGGCCCGGCGCCGTGGAGGGCCCGCCCTCAGAAGCGCGGCAGCGTCGTCAGCGACACCTTGCCGCTGGCCGCATCGGCCATGATCTGATCGCGCTGCGCCCAGCCGCGCAGCTTGCCGGGGTTGAGCAGGCCCATCGGGTCGAAGCGCATCTTGGTGGCCACCACATCAGGGTTCACCTGACCCTGCTTGCCGTCCTCGACCATGTAGACATGCGGGTTGGCGATGTACACCCCATGGTCGCGGTGGATCTGCATGATCTCGTTCAGTCGTTCGTCAGTGCTGTAGCGCACCAGCTGCAGGCCCGAGCAGTTCATCGCGCCTTCCTTGGTGCGGATGAATTCCAGGTGCACCAGCACCTCGTCTCCGAGCAGCTTTCGCATCGTCTTGGCCTGGGCCACGTGCTGGCCGGCCTGAAAGCCGCTCTGGATGTAGGTGAGGCCCTTGTCCACCTTCATCGCATGCAGCGTGGTGTGGTTCCAGGTGTATTCGACGATGGTGCGGTTGCTGGCCTGCACCTCGGCCGCCGTCTTGCGGTAGGTGACGGTGCCGCCGAACTGCGCCACGGTCTGCAGGAAACCCGGCTCGCTGAACTCGGCCACCAGCACGAACACCGCATGGCTACCGGCCGTCATCGTGCCGGCCAGCGGCGGCACGGCCTGCAGCAGCAGGTCGGGGATCGGGTCGGCCAGCAGCGTGACGCTCTTCTTCACGATGCCCGGGGCCGAGGCCAGCGCATCGCCGAACTCCAGCGCGGCGTCGAAAGTGTCGAAGCAGACGATGGCCTCCAGCCACGGATGCGCCGGGCCCAGGCCGACTTCCAGCTCCAGCACCAGGCCGTTGGTGCCGTACACATGGTGCAGCAGCAGCGCCTCGGGCGCGCGCAGCTCCACCACCTTGGGCTCGGGCTCGATGCTCATCGCGCGCACGCCCAGCACATTGCCGGTGCTGGCCAGCGGCCCGTAGTTGATGCTGCCCACGCCGCCGAAGCCGCCGCCGTACAGCCCGCCCAGCGTGGCGCTGCGGAAGGTGCTGGGCACGCAGCGCAGCTCCCAGCCCTGCGCCTGCATCTGCCGGTCCATGTCCATCATCCGGATGCCGGCCTGGGCCCGGCCCACGCCCGGCTTCACCCACAGCAGCTGCTTGTAGGCGCTCAGGTCGAGGATCACGCCGCCGTGCAGCGGCATGCACTGGCCGTAGTTGCCGGTGCCGCTGCCGCGCACGGTGATCGGCACGCCGGCTTTGGCGCAGGCGCCCACCACGGCGCGGATCTCGTCCTCCGTCTTGGGCCGTACCACGGCATCGGCACGCAGGCCGTCCAGCTGGCGCTTCAGGATCGGGCTGAACCAGTAGAAGTCCTGGCTCAGGCGCTCGACGCGGTTGTCGGTGATCCACTCCAGCGCAGTCAGTGAAGCGGCGATGTCGGCGGTGCTACGGGCCACCGCGGCGGGATCGAAGTTCATGCTGTGAGCATCCTGTGCACCAGGGTCTGCGCCTCGTGGCGCAGTGCGGCCAGGTCCAGCCCGGGAATCGTGTCGTCCTCGGCCACCACGCGGCCGCCCACCAGCAGTGCGCGCAGCCGCGCCCGGCCGCCGCTGGCCACCGGGCCCACGCCGATGTCGTGCAGGCCCATGTAGCGCGGATCGTCCAGGTCGTAGACGGCCAGGTCGGCCGCCTGCCCCACCTGCAGCGTGCCGATGCCGTCCAGCCCCAGCACGCGCGCGCCGCCGGCGGTGCCGATGTGCACCACGTCCTCGACACTCATCGTGGCGGCATCGCCGCCGGGCTGGGCCAGGTGGTGGCCCGGCACGTGGGCCAGGCCCTTGCGCTCACCGGCGCGCGGGTCGGCGCGGTGCATCAGCCAGCAGGCATGGGCCTCGCTCTGCATGTCGGCGGCCTCGTTCGAGGCGGCGCCGTCCACCGCCAACGACACCGGCACGCCGGCGGCCAGCGCCTCGGGCACGCGGGCGATGCCCGAGCCCAGCCGGCCGTTGCTCTGCGGGCAGTGGGCGATGCCGGTGCCGGTCTCGGCGCACAGGCGGATCTCGTCGTCGCTCAGGTGCACCATGTGCGCGTACCAGACGTCGGGGCCCACCCATTCGTGCTCGGCCACGAACTGCATCGGCGTGCAGCCGTGCACCTCGCGCGCCCAGCGCACGTAGTCGTAGGTCTCGGACAGGTGGCTGTGCAGCCGGATGCCCAGGCGGCGCGCCTCGCGGGCCATGATCTTCAGCTCGTCGGCCTTGCAGCTCCAGTTGGGCGTGGTGATGGCGCTGACCACGCGCCGCATCGCCATTGGCCCGGGCTGGTGGAAGCGCTGCACGTCGCGCTCCACCGACGCCAGGAAGCCGTCCAGCGTCTCGGGCATCACCTGCGGCGGCGCGGCCTGGTCCGTCATCGCGCGCATCTGCGTCTGGCCGCCGCGGCACAGCACGAAGCGCAGGCCCAGCTTGTCGGCCTCGTCGAAGACCGCGGCCGAGGCGTCGAACGGCATGCCCGGCCAGTAGTGGTATTGATGATCGGCCACCGTGCTGCAGCCCGACAGCAGCAGTTCCACCAGGCCCACGCGCGCCGCGATGCGCAGCGCATGCTCGGTGTCGAAATGCCGCCGGTAGGCCACTGGCACCGCCGCCAGCCAGGGCACCAGGCCGAAGTCGATGCCCGCGGGGATGCCCTTCAGCAGGCTCTGGAACAGGTGGTGGTGGGTATTGACCCAGCCGGGGTAGACGACGCAGCCCCTGGCGTCGATCACGCGCTCGCCAGGCTCAGGCGCCAGTGTGCCGATGGCAGCGATGACACCGCCGCGCACGCGGATATCGGTGCCGCTGCCGGCGCGCGCTGCCGCGCCGCGCTGGCCGGTGAACAGTTGCGCGGCCCCGCGCACCAGGAGGTCTGTCATGAGGTGTCTCTTCGGCCTAGCCGTGGTTGGCTTCGCTTTCGTGCCAGCTGCCCAGCGCCCACTTCGACAGCCAGGCCATCGCGGCAAACAGCAGCACGCCGGTGACGGTGATCAGCAGCAGCGCGGCGAACATGCGCGGGATGTTCAGCTGGTAGCCGCTTTGCAGGATCTGGTAAGCCAGCCCGGTGCCGGTGCCACCGGTGCCGGCCACGAACTCGGCCACCACCGCGCCGATCAGCGCCAGGCCCGAGCTGATGCGCAGCCCGCCGAAGAAGTACGGCAGCGCGCTGGGGATGCGCAGCCGCCACAGCGTCTGCAGACGGCTGGCACGGTTGAGCTTGAAGTAGCTCATCAGCCCGGGGTTCACGCTGCGCAGTCCCAGCGTGGTATTGGCGATGATCGGGAACAGTGCCACCAGCGTGGCGCAGATCACCAGCGACGCCGTCGGGCTCTTGACCCAGATGATGATCAGCGGCGCGATGGCGACGATGGGCGTCACCTGCAGCAGCACCGCGTAGGGGAAGAACGCGGTCTCGATGACCCGGCTCTGCACGAATGCGAAGGCGATCAGCACGCCCAGCACGGTGGCGCACAGGAAGGCGAAGACGGTGATCTTCAGCGTGGTGAACAGCGCGCCGAACAGCAGCCCGGCGTCGGTGAACAGCGTCTGCGCCACCAGCAGCGGCGACGGCACCAGGAACTTCGGAATCTCGAAGGCGGTGACGGCCCACTGCCACAGCCCGATCAGCACCACCGCCACCAGCGCCGGATAGAACACCCGCTGGACCTCGGGCCGCGACAGCAGCGGCGTGGCCCGCGCGGCCGCCGGGCTGGCAGGCGTTGCGCTCTCGGCAATGCTGTTCACGACAGGGCTCCTGCGGGCTGCGTGCCGCTGGCGCGCAGCAGGCTGTCCTGCAGCCGCTTGGCGTACTGGCTGAAGGCGGTGGAGACGCGGAACTCCGCGCCGCGTGGGTAGGGTTCGTCGATCTGCACCTCCTCGACCAGGCGGCCGGGCCGCGCGGCCATCACCACCACACGGGTGGACAGGTACACCGCCTCGTAGATGCTGTGGGTGACGAAGATCACCGTCAGCTTCTTCGCGCGCCACAGGTCCAGCAGGTCGCTGTCGAGCTTGTTGCGGGTGATCTCGTCCAGCGCGCCGAAGGGTTCGTCCATCAGCAGCAGCGTCGGCTGGGTGACCAGGCCGCGGGCGATGGACACGCGCATCTGCATGCCGCCGGACAGCTCGCGAGGCAAGGCACCCGCGAACTTGTCCAGGCCCACCATGGCCAGCGCATCGTGCACGCGCGGGCCCGCCTGGGCTGCAGGCACGCCCGCCAGGTCCAGCGGCAGCCGCACATTGCTCTGCACCTTGGCCCACGGCATCAGCGTGGGCTCCTGGAACACGAAGGACAACCGGTGGCCGGTGCTCTCGATCTGCTCCACCGGCTTGCGCCACAGCAGCAGCCGGCCATTGCTGGGCGACAGCAGGCCGGCCACCATCTTCAGCAGCGTGCTCTTGCCGCAGCCAGAGGGGCCGAGCAGCGTGACGAACTCGCCCTCCTGCACCGTCAGGTTGACGGGCTGCAGCGCATGCGTGCCATTCGGGTAGGTCTTCTCGACCGACAGCACCTCGACGGCCGGAATGCTTTCCGCGCCGCTCATGCCGCCACCGTCGTGCGCTTGTACATCTCGATCAGGTGTTCGCCGGCGGTCACCGGCTCGTAGCGGGCCGGGTTGCCCGGACCGATGCAGCAAGGCAACGGCGCGATGCGGGCTTCGGCGTCCAGGTCGAAGAAGTAGGCGATCGACCAGCGGTCGCGACCGCTGTGCTGGTTGATGACGCGGTGCATCGTCGAACGCCACCGGTCGTTGGTCCAGCGCGGCATCATGTCGCCGGTGTTGACCACCAACGCGCCGGGCAGCGGCTGTACGTCGAGCCAGCTGCCGTCGGCACGCTGCACCTGCAGGCCGCCGGCGTCGTCCTGTGCCAGCAGGGTCAGCGCGCCCCAGTCGGTGTGCGCACCGCAGCCGATCTGCCCGGGCGCTGCCTGCGCCGGCTGCGGCGGGTAGTGCAGCAGCCTGGTGGTGCAGATCGGGTCGCGCATGTAGCCGTCGAAGGCATGCGGCGCCATGCCCAGGCCTTGCGCGAACAGCGCCATCAGGCGCAGTGCCACCTGCTGCATCGCCGCCGAGTAGGCCTCGCAGGCCGCTCGGAAGCCGGGCACCAGCGCCTCGTCGGGCCATTGGTTGGGCCCGTAGCTGGTGTTGCCGGTGTAGAAGCTTTCCTTCACGTCGGGCGGCATGCCCACGTCCAGCGATTGCCAGCCGATCGGATCGAAGCCGCGCTTCAGCAGGGTGCCGGGCCGCCCCAAGCCCTGCGCTCCCCCTTGGGGGGGCGACGCCGCCAGCGGCGTCTTGGGGGCTCGTTCAGCCCAGCCGTCGATGTGCCAGCGGCGCTTGTCGCTGTCGGCCAGTGCGAAGAAGCGGTGCGACGCGCCGAAGGCGGCGTCGAACACCGGCTGCGGCACGCCGTGGCCGACCAGCGCGAAGAAGCCGGATTCGCGCAACGCAGCGTCGATGGCCTGCGCCTGCGACGCTGCGTTGCCAGCCGACAGATCGATCAGCGGGACGGTCATGCCCTGCCCTCAGGGCATGATCTTCAAGTCCTTGACGAACTCGGTGGTGTAGGTCTTCTTCAGGTCGACCTTGCTCGGATCGAGCAGCTTCATCGCCACCATCATGTCGTAGGTCTTCTTCATGCGCTCGTCGGTGACGATGCCCACGCCCATCTTGGCGGCGTCACCACCGAAGACCATGCCGGTCTCGTTCAGCAGCTTGATGCCGACGGCGATCTTGTCGTCGGTCATGTTCGGGTTGTCCTTCTTGATCAACGCGTTGGCGGCCGACGGATCGCCCTTCAGGTAGTCCTTCCAGCCCTGCATGCTGGCCTTGACGAAGGCGGCCACGGCCTTGGGGCGCTCCTTGATCGTCTTTTCCATGCAGACGATGGTGGTGCTGTACGGAGGCCAGCCGTAGTCGGACAGCAGGAAGACGTTGGGCTTGAACTTGGCTTCCTTCTCGATCGCGTAGGGCTCGCTCGAGAGGTAGCCCTGTTGCACCAGGTTCTTGTCGGCGATGAAGGGCTGGATGTTGAAGGTGTAGGGCCGCGCCTGCGAGGGCTCGAGCTTGTAGGTGGCCATCAGCCAGGGCCAGTAGGTGGTATTGGCGGCGCTGGAGATCAGGATGGTCTTGCCCTTCAGGTCTTCCATCTTGTTGACCACACCGGGGTGGCCGATCAGCACCTGCGGGTCCTTCTGGAAGGCCGCGGCCACGGTGACGGCGTTGATGCCGTTCTCCCAGGCCTTGATGGTCTGCGAGTCGTAGCCCATGAAGCAGTCGGTCTGGCCGGCCGCCAGCAGCTGCATGCCGTTGACCTGCGGGCCGCCCATCTTGATGGTCACGTCCAGGCCTTCCTTCTTGTACAGGCCGCTGGCCAGCGCCTGGTAGAAGCCGCCGTGTTCCGCCTGCGCATACCAGTTGGTCAGGAAGGTGAACTTCTCCTGGGCTTGCGCGGCCGTGCTGCCGAGGGCGGCGACGGCAAGGGCCAGGACGCGGACGGCTCGAGACTTCATGGGGCTTTCCTTTGATTGCACGTGGGTTGCGGCGCCGGACATACGGCGCACCTTGTCCCGTGGTGCAAGCGTTGTGCCATCACCGCGCAGCCCACCAGCACCTGTGCGGTGCGGCGCCAGCACAGCGGTGGTGCCAGGCGCCCCGTCCGGGGTCGCAATGCCCCACGGCCGACCAGGTTTTCAGCGCGGCAGCGGCAGGTAGGCGGTGGCCTCCACCTCGATCAGGATGTCGGCCGTGGGCAGCATGGCGCTGACTTCCACCACGGTGGAGGCCGGCGGCTCGCCGGTGAAGAACAGCTTGCGCACCCGGCTGTAGTACGGAAAGTGGTCCAGGTTACGGAAATACTGGACCAGCTTGAACACGTCGTCCATGCGGCCGCCGGCCGCCTCGACCGTGCTGCGGATGCGGTCCAGCACGTACCAGCTCTGCGCCAGGATCGGGCCTTCCTTGATGTCGGTGCTGAATTCGCCGGTCTCGCCGAGCAGCTGGCGCGCCTCGGCCGGGATGTCGGCATAGCCCTTGACGATGGTGGCTCGGGCCGGGTCCACCGCAATGACGCCGGACAGGAAGACGAAGTCGCCGGCACGGCGCCAGGCCGAGTACTTGGCCAGCGGCTGGGCAATGGAACTCATAGCGCCTCCAGGGTGCGCTTCACGCGGGCCAGGAAGGCCTCGCGCTCGGCCTGTGTCACGTGGTTCATGTTGTACAGCTGCAGCCAGCGCATTCGGCAGCGCGCCGCGTACAGCGGCCGCAGACCGCGCATCAGCAGGCTGCGGCCGGGGTCGCCGATGAACTTGAGCCACCACCAGGGCGCGCCCGAGGTGGTGATGCCGACGAAGAGCTTGATGTTCTGCAGCTCACCGCGGATCGTGCGCTGCTTGGCCGGCGCGATGCGGAAGGTGACGCCGGGCAGCCAGACGCGGTCGAGCCAGCCTTTCAGCATGGCCGGCAGGCCGTAGTTCCAGGTGGGGTAGACGGCCACCCAGCCGTCGGCCCACTGCAGCGCCTCGACATGCGCGGCCACGCCTTCGATGTTGCGCTGCGTGTCGGTGAGGTAGGTCTTCTTCTCGGCCGGGCTCAGCACCGGGTCGAAGCCTTCGGCGTAGAGGTCGATCTCGCGCAGTTCGTGGCCGGCAGCGCGCAGCGCGTCGGCGGCGGTGCGGCGCAGCGCCGCGCCGAAGCTCTGCGGATCGGGGTGGCAGTACACCAGCAGCAGCTTCATGCGCCCACCTGCAGGCCCAGCATGCGCTCGTCCCAGGCACGCACCTTGCCGGGGTTCATCAGCCCCAGCGGATCGGCGCGCTGCTTGAAGGCCAGCTGGGCCTCGTCCACCTGCTTCATGCCGCCGTCCTCGAGCCGGAAGGTGTGCGGGTCGAAGATGCGGCAGCCGTCGGCCTCGAAGCTGGCGATCAGCTCGCGCTGCTGGGCGGCGTCGAAGTACTGCACCAGCGGCAGCGCGAAGGCCACCAGCTCGCCGCCGGCGCGGCTGAACTCATGGTGGAAGTACAGCTCGTCGCCGAAGCGCTGCATCTGCGCCGCGACCAGCGCCGGGTCCAGCGGGCCCGGATAGGCCACCTGCAGGTAGGTGACGCCGCGGTCGGACTTCAGGGCTTCGAGCGTGGTGTGGTTGTAGGCGCATTCGGTGGCCGAAGGCAGTCCTTCAGCCAGCAGCTCGGCCTCGGTGCCGCGTACCACCACCCGGCCGCCCATCTGCGCGGCCAGCGCCTCGTAGGCCGGCAGCGTGCCGGGCGAGACCTGGGCGAACATCGCGTCGGCATCCTCCAGCCGGTCGCGCAGGCCGGCGTAGTACGGCGTGATGCGCCGCTCCACCGCCGAGAGCTGGAACACGTCGATGCTGCCGTCCCGGCTGCGCTGGCCCACGGCCAGCCCGAAGCGCAGCACCGCGTCGTAGCTGTCGAAGAGCGTGATGGTGTGCTGCCAGTCGACGGCGTCGGTCAGCGCGATCTCCACCTCGGTGATCAGGCCGTTGGTGCCGTAGGCATGGTGGGCCTTCTGGATGTCGGCGTCGTGCAGGTCGATGACCTGCGGCGGGTCTTCCAGCGTGACGATGCGCAGTCGCCGCACGTTGCCGGGGTCGGCCAGGATGCCGTGGCGGATCGAGCCGATGCCCGAATGCCCCCCTGCGATGAAGCCGCCCAGCGTGGCGATGCGCTCGGTGCTGGGCCACATGCGCAGTTGCTGGCCGGTGGCGCGGGCGGCCTGGTTCAGGTCGTGGATCAGCACGCCGGCCTCGACCACCGCCCAGCCAGGCTCCAGCCGCAGGATGCGGTTCAGCGCGGTGGCGTCCATGACGATGCCGCCGTGCAGCGGCACGCACTGCCCGTAGTTGCCGGTGCCGCCGCCACGCACGGTGAGCGGCACGCGGTGGCGGGCGCAGACGGCCGCGAGAAGCAGCACCTCGTCCTGGTTGTGCGGCTTGACGACCAGATCGGGCCGCTTGCCCTGCAGCGCTTCGGCCAGGATCGGGCTGTACCAGTGGTAGTCGGCGGCAGCACGCTCGCGGGCCGCGTCGCTGTCGTCGATCTCCAGGCCCTGCAGGGCCTGGCGCACGGCCGGCCAGTCGACCGGATCGCCAGGGAAGTAGAAGGAGTGGGGCGTCATCGCCGCCACCGTGAGCAACCCGTGTGCCAGCCGGCCGCGCCCGGGCCGGCGGCTGGACGAAGGCCGGTCACGCGGCGGCGGGCCGCTCCTCCAGCGCCGCCTTGTAGATGGTGTTGCGCGGCTGCGCGAACAGCCGACGCACCATCGGCTCGAACTCGCTGATCGGCAGCGTCTCGCCCTTCGGGTCGAAGGCCGGGTTGTCGTACAGCGCGATGAACTCCTCGGTGCGCGCGTAGTGCGCGTGGCCCTTGAACATGTCGCGCATGTTGCGGTCCATGCCCAGGTGGTGGAAGAAGTTGTAGCCCTGGAAGATGCCGTGGTTCTGCACCATCCACAGGTTGGCCTCGCTGACGAAGGGCTTCAGGATCGCCGCGGCGATGTCCGGGTGGTTGAAACAGCCCAGCGTGTCGCCGATGTCGTGCAGCAGTGCGCAGACCACGTATTCCTCGTCGCGGCCGTCGCGCAGCGCCAGCGTGGCGGTCTGCAGGCAGTGGGTGTAGCGGTCGACCGGGAAGCCGCCGTAGTCGCCGTCCAGCAGCTTCAGGTGCGCCAGGATGCGATCGGGCAGCGCCTGGCTGAAGGGCCGGAACTCGCCGGCAATCAGCTGCCAGTCGGCCGCGGTGCTCTGGTCCATGCGGACGAAGGTGGCACGGTCGTTCATGCGGGTCTCCTCGTGGGGTCGGGCAGAAAGAGCAGCATCGCCTGCTCGGTGAGTTGGTCGAGCGTGGCGCCCATGCCGGGCTTGTACCACTGTACCGACCAGTTCAGCGCGCCCAGGCACATCAGCCGGGCGGCGCGGGCGTCGGCGCGGATGCGGCCGGCGCGACACAGCGCGTCGAGCACGCCGCTCCAGGCGGCTTCGTACTCACGCTGCAGGCGGGCGATGGCGGCGCGCTGCTCGGTGCTCAGCGAGCGCCATTCGTACAGCATCACCGGAATGAAGTCGCTGCCCGGGCCCAGCAGCACGTCGAAATGGGTGCGCACCAGCCGGCGCAGCAGCGCCTCGGGCGCCTCGGCCGCCTGCTGCGAAGCGGCCAGGGCCTGCGCCTGCCGCTGCAGCGCGGCGCGCATGCCCTGCTCCACCACGGCGGCCAGCAGCGCGCCCTTGCTCTCGAAGTGATAGAACGGCGAGCCCGAGCGCATGCCCGCCGCGGCGGCGATGTCGCGGGTGGTGGTCGCGGCAAAGCCCTGGCGGCGGAACAGCCGCGCGGCCACGCGCAGCAGCTTCTGCCGGCGATTGCCTTCGTCCAGCGCTTCGGGCGGCTTGCGCGGACGACCGCGCGGCCGCCGCACCGGGGCTTCGGCCAGCACGGCCAGGGCCTCGGCCATCAGCGGCCGCCCAGGCCGATCGAACGGCTGATCAGCTCCTTCATGATCTCGTTGGTGCCGCCGTAGATGCGCTGCACGCGGGCGTCGGCCCAGGCGCGGGCCACCGGGTATTCCCACATGTAGCCATAGCCGCCGTGCAGCTGCACGCATTCGTCGATGATCTTGTTCTGCAGGTCGCTGCACCAGTACTTGGCCATCGACGCGGTGGCGCTGTCCAGCTTGCCCTGCACTTCCAGCTCGGTGCACTTGTCGACGAAGACCCGCGCCACCTGCGCCTCGCTCTGCAGTTCGGCCAGCTTGTAGCGGGTGTTCTGGTAGGCGCCCACCGGCTGGCCGAAGACCTTGCGGTCCTTGACGTAGGCCAGCGTCAGGTCGATGGCCGACTGCATCGCTGCCACCGCGCCGATGGCGATCTGCAGCCGCTCCCAGGGCAGCTGCTCCATCAGGCAGATGAAGCCGCGGCCCTCGCCGCCCAGCAGGTTGTCCACCGGCACCTTGACGTCCTGGAAGAACAGCTCGGAGGTGTCCTGCGCCTTCAGGCCCACCTTCTTCAGCCGCTTGCCGCGCTCGAAGCCGGGCATGCCGCGCTCCACCAGCAGCAGGCTGGTGCCCTTGGCGCCGGCCTCGGGGTCGGTCTTGGCGACCACGATCACCAGGTCGGCATGCCAGCCGTTGGTGATGAAGGTCTTCGAGCCGTTCAGCACGTAGTGGTCGCCCTTGCGCACCGCCGTGGTCTTGACGCCCTGCAGGTCCGAGCCGGCGGCCGGCTCGCTCATCGCGATGGCGCCGACCATCTCGCCACTGGCCAGCTTGGGCAGGTAGCGCTTCTTCTGGTCCTCGGTGCCGTAGCGCAGGAGGTAAGGCGCCACGATCTCGGTGTGCAGGCCGAAGCCGATGCCGCTGTAGAAGCCGGCCGACAGCTCTTCCATCTGCACCACCGAGTACAGCTTGTCGACGCTGGCACCGCCGTACTGTTCGGGCATGGTCATGCACAGGAAGCCGTTGGCGCCGGCCTTGCGCCAGACCTCGCGGTCCACGTAGCCCTGCTCTTCCCAGTCGGCGTGGAAGGGCGCGATTTCCTTGTCGACGAAGCGGCGGAAGCTGTCGCGGAAGGCTTCGTGGTCGGCACTGAACAGGTTGCGTTCGATCATGGTCGGGTGCTCCGGGTTGAATTTCGCAAAGCGCTTGCTTGGCAATAAGTTTAGCGTGCAGCGGCATGTCCCCGTGGCGCCGTCGGGGATCGCACAATGCGCGCGATGCCGCAACGCTTCGACCCCACCGATTGGCCACGGCCCACCACCGTGCTGGTGCTGGCGCCGCACCCCGATGATTTCGACGCCATCGGCGTCACGCTGCGCGCGCTGGCGGCCCACGGCCATGCGCTGCACCTGGCGGTGCTGACGCCGGGCAGCAGCGGCGTCGACGACGGCTTCCAGGGCGCCCTTGACGACGACGCGAAGGCCGCGCTGCGCGAGCAGGAGCAGTTGGCCAGCTGCCGCTTCTTCGGGCTGCCGGCCGCGCGCTGCCACTTCCTGCGGCTGTGGCAACGCGCCGACCGGGCGGTGGATGATGCCGAGCGGCTGCGCACGCTGGTGCGGCAGCTGCAACCCGGGCTGGTGTTCATGCCGCACGGCAACGACAGCAATGCCACGCACCGCCGCAGCTACGAGGCCTTTCACGCGCTGGCGCAGGCCGAGCGGCTGACGCTGCAGGCCTGCCTGAACCAGGATGCCAAGACGCAGGGCCTGCGGCCGGATCGGGTGATGCCCTTCGGCGAGGCCGAGGCCGCCTGGAAGGCGCAGCTGCTGCGCCACCACGAGTCGCAGCAGCAGCGGAACCAACGCAGCCGTGGCCACGGCTTCGACGCGCGCGTGGTGCAGGTCAACCGCGATGCGGCTGCGGGGCTGGGCCTGGCCGAGCCCTATGCCGAAGTGTTCGAACTGGCGCGCTACGTCGACGGCCGCGTGCAGACCTAAGCGCGTCGCTGCTTCCAGGCCACGTAGCGCGCGGCCAGCCGCTCCAGCAGCGGCGGCGCATGGCCTTCGTCATGCCCGGCCGCCTCCAGGTCCAGCGGCGCGCCGCCGGCGCGGTAGCTGTCGGCAAACATCGAAAGCACCTTGCTGCGCACCACGCCGCGCAGCGGCAGGTGGGCCATCATCCCGTAGGTGGCGGCGCGACCCTTCTGCGCCAGCGTCGGGTCGGCGCGCACCGTGGCCACCGCCTCGCGCAGGTCGCGCAGATAGTCGTCGACCACCGGCAGGTGCTGCGCGGTGATCATCGCGTGCAGTCCGTCCGGGAATTGCAGCCGGTTGACCAGCCAGCCCTTGGCGTCCATCTGGTCGCCAACCGCGAAGATGTTCAGGTCGGCATCGGCCGAGCCATAGGCCAGCAGCGGGCCGGTGGGCTCGCCCAGCACGCGCAGCCCCGGCGTCGCCTCGATGCCGCTGCGCATGCGGTCGAAGGCCTCGCTGGTGCGCGCCGCCAGGTCGCGATAGCCATCGACGCCGAAATGCTGCAGCGCCGCCCAGGCAGCCGCATAGGCGCCGCCCGGCCGCGTGCCCAGCAGCGCCGGCGAGGCGAACACACCGCCGGGCCAGTCGGTGGCGACGAACATCTGGTGCTTCAGCAGATGAAGGTTGCGGTAGGTGATGGTCGACGCGCCCTTGGCGGCAAAGCCGTACTTGTGCAGGTCGGCCGAGATCGAGGTGACGCCGGGCACGCGGTAGTCCCAGCGCGGCAGCGCGATGCCGTTCATCTCCATGAAGGGCAGGATGAAGCCGCCCACGCAGGCATCCACGTGCAGCGGCACCTGGTGGCGCTGGGCGATGGCGCCCATGGCCTCGATCGGGTCGATGCTGCCGTGCGGGTATTCCGGCGCCGAACCCAGGATCATCACCGTGCGGCGGTTGATCATCGACTCGAGCTTGGACACGTCGGCATGCAGCCGCGCGTCCAGCGGCAGCAGCCTCAGCTTCACGCCGAAGTACTCGCTGGCCTTGAACCAGGCCACGTGCGCGGTGGTGGGCACGATCATCTCGGGCTTGCGCACGCCGCGGGTCGCGCGGGCCAGGTCGCGGTAGGTCTTGACGGCCAACAGGCAGCTTTCGGTGCCGCCGGAGGTGACGACGCCGCAGGTCTCGGGCCCGCCATGCTGCAGCCGCGCCGCGGCGGCGACGATCTCGCTTTCGAAGCGCTTCAGGCTCTTGAAGGCGCCGGGGTTCAGGCCGTTGGCCGAGGCATAGCTGGCATAGGCCTGCTGCAGGAAGCCGTCATGTTCGGCGTCCAGGTAGTACACCAGGCTCCACAGCCGGCCCGACTGGTAGTGCGGATCGGCCGCACCGTAGCTGCGCAGCTGCTGCAGCACCTGGTCGGCCGGGAGGCCGTGTTCGGGCAGGGCATCTTGGGCGGACATGATGGCGCGGGAGGCTAGCAGATGCCTCGCCAGCAGCCGAGCGCCCGCGATGGTGAAATCGGCCTATGCCAAACCGCGCCTGGATGTGTACCGAACTGGCCCCCGACCTGTCGGGCCTGCAACTGCTGCCCCATCCGCTGCCGCCGCCCGGCCCGGGCGAAGTGGCAGTGCGCGTGCGCGCCGCGGCGCTGAACTTCCCCGACCTGCTGATGACCGAGGGCAAGTACCAGCACAAGCCGGCGCTGCCTTTCGTGGCGGGCATGGAATGCGCCGGCGAGGTGACGGCCGTGGGCGCCGGCGTCACGGCCTTCGTTACCGGTGACCGGGTGTGCTTCAGCGGCCACGGCGGCGCCTTCACCGAAGCGCTGGTGGCGCCGGCCGCCGCCCTGCGCCGCCTGCCCCCCGGCCTGGATTTCGCACAGGGTGCCGCCTATGGCGTGGCCGCCATCACCGCCTGGGTGGCGCTGGTGCGGCGCGCCGCCCTGCAGCCCGGTGAGACGCTGCTGGTGCATGGTGCCAGCGGCGGCACCGGGCTGGCCGCGGTGCAACTGGGCTGCTTTCTGGGTGCGCGCGTCATCGCCACCGGCAGCACGGCCGCCAAGCTGGAAGCCGCGCGCGCAGCCGGTGCGCAGCACCTGCTGGTGGGGCAGCCCGGCGCGTTGGGCCTGGCGGCCGAGGTGAAGGCGCTGACTGGCGGCGCCGGTGTCGACGTGGTCTTCGATCCGGTGGGTGGCGACCTGTTCGATGCCTCGGTGCATTGCATGGCCTGGGGCGGCCGGCTGCTGGTGGTGGGCTTTGCCAGCGGCCGCATTGCCACGCTGCCCACCAACCTGGCGCTGATCAAGGGCTTCTCGGTGATGGGCGTGCGCGCCGGCGAATACGGCCGCCGCGACCCGGTGCGCGGCGAACAGAACCGCCAGGCCATCGAGTCGCTGGCCGCGCGCGGCGTGTTCACGCCGCTGATCGGCGCGCGCTTTCCCTTCGAGCAGGCCAAGGAGGCCTACCGCGCGCTGGCCGGCCGCGGCGTGGCCGGCAAGGTGGTCATCGAGATGTAGTCAGAAGTAGGTGGCGATGGCATCGACCACGTCGTAGCGATCGTCCACCACCGCCATCCAGCGCCACTTGTCGAAGGTGGTGCAGGGGTGCGAGATGCCCAGCCCGACCAGGTCGCCCACCTGCGGCGCGGGGCCGTGCGCCTCGAAGCGCAGATAGGCATGCTGGTCGTTCATCGCGCTGACCTTCCACGCTTCGGGTGCCGGCACCGGCGCGTCCTGGCCGCGGGCCAGCCAGTGCGCCGGGATCGGCATCTCGATGTCGTAGGAGCAGTCGCGCTTGCCGGCGCTCAGCAGCGCCAGCCCGGGCTCGGGGCAGGACTGCACGCGCGTCCACACCTCCAGCGCGGCCTGCAGGCCATGGCTGCAGCCCAGCCGCGTCTCCATCACCGCCATGTAGCGCCGGTAGCTGCCGTGGTCGTGCGTGGCATAGCAGCCCGAGCGCAGCACGCCACGCACCGGCCTCGACAAGCGCAGCCGCAGCCACGGCGCCACCAGGTCGAAGATCGACGAGCCGCCGGCGCTGAGCAGCAGCTCGTCGGTGTCGAACAGGCCCTCGGCATCGCATTGCCGGACCACTGCGTGCACGCGCTGCATCAGGCCGTCGACCAGCGCGCGGTCTTCGTCGCTGCGGCCCTTGGCCCACAGGCCTTCGTAGCATTCGATGCCGGCCAGCGCGAAGGCCGGGCTGGCATGCAGCTGCCGCGCCAGCGCCAGCGCCTGCTCGGCGCTGCGGCAGCCGGTGCGGCCGCCGTCTAGGCCCAGCTCCAGCAGCACTTCGAAGGGTGACGGCGGCGTCGGCTGCGCCTGGAACCAGGCCTCGACCTGCGCGGCCTGCGCGGCCGAGTCCACCAGGAAGGGCAGGCGCAGGCCCGGTTGCGCCTGGCGCAATGCGGCCAGCGCCTGCAGGTCGGCGGCGGCCAGCACCTGGTTGGCGATCAGCCCGCGCGGCACGCCAGCCAGCACGCCCAGCCGGGCCTGCACCACGTTGGCGAAGGTGATGCCCCAGGCGCCGGCCTGCAGCTGTGCGGCAAAGATCTGCGGCGACATCGGCGTCTTGCCATGCGGCGCCAGGTCCACGCCGCGTGCCTGCGCAAACTGTTGCAGCCAGCGCAGGTTGCCGGCCAGTGCATCGCGCTTCACCACGGCTAGCGGCAGTGGCAGGTCGCCTCGCAGCAGCTGCCAGCCCTGCGCACCGATTTGCGAGCGGCGCAGCGGCGGCCGGTCGTGCGGATAGCCCTTGGCACCCGGGCCGCCGATCCAGGGGTCGAGCAACTCGTCGGGCTGCATGGTCTGCCGCGTCAACGACCCAGCAGCGACAACGAGATCCACGGCTGCCAGACGATGATGGCCAGGCAGAGCAGCATCAGCGCGATGAAGGGCACGGCGGCCAGCACCAGCTCGCCGAACTTGCGCTTGAACACGGACATCGCCACCAGCAGGTTCAGGCCCACCGGTGGCGTGAGGAAGCCGATCTCCAGGTTGACGATCATGATGATGCCGAACATCACCTTGTCGAAGCCGTAAGCCATGGCCAGCGGCGCCAGCAGCGGGCCGAGGATCAGGATGGCTTCGCCGCTGGTCATCAGGCAACCGACGATCAGCAGCAGGATGTTGACGATCAGCATGAAGACCAGCGGGTTCTCGGTCACGCCCTTCATCATCTCGACCATCATGCCGGGCACCTGGTGCTCGGTCAGCACCAGATTCAGGCTCAGCGCCACCGCCAGCAGCGGGAACAGCGTGCCGCCCAGCTTGGAAGCGTCCAGCACCACGGCGTAGAAATCCTTGAGCTTGAACTCGCGGTGGATGAAGGTCTCGACGATCAGTGCATACACCAGCGACACCGCCGCCGCCTCGATGGCCGAGAAGTAACCGGTGTAGATGCCGCCGAGCAGGATCACCGGCATCAGCAAGGCCCAGATGCCCTCGCGCAGCGCGGTGCCGACGCGGCCGATGTCGAAGGCCTTGCGCGGCAGCATGCGGTTGACCCACATCGAGTACAGCGCAAAGGCCAGCAGCAGCAGCAGCCCCGGCCCGATGCCGGCGATGAACAGCTCGGTGATCGAGGTTTCGGTGACCAGCCCGTAGAGGATCAGCGGGATCGACGGCGGAATGATGATGCCCAGCGTGCCGCCGGCCATCACCACGCCGAGCGCGAACTTGTCGTTGTAGCCGCCCTTCAGCATGGCCGGCAGCATGACCGTGCCGATGGCCAGCATGGTGACGATCGACGAACCGGAGATGGCGGCGAACACGCCGCAGCTGAGCACGCAAGCCACCGCCAGGCCGCCGGGCAGGTGCTCGGTCAGCGAGGCGGCGATGTTGATCAGCCGGCGGGCGGTGGAGCCCTTGGTCATGACCCCGCCGCACAGGATGAACATCGGGATCGACAGGATCAGCTCCTTGTCGAGCGAGATCCACATGTCCTCCAGGATGTAGTCGAGCTGCCCCTTGCCCCAGACGATGTGCACCACCGCGGCGGCCGCCAGCAGGATGACGAGCAGGGGCTGGCGCAGCGTCAGCAGCACCAGCACCATGGCCAGCAGGATCAGCGTGCCGGTCATTCCTGGAACTCGGGCGGCAGCGGCCGCACCGCAGGCCAGATTGCAAAGATGAAGTAGCGCAGCGCGGCCGACGCAAAGCCCAGCGGAATGGCCAGCTGTATCGGCCAGGCCGACACGTTGATCACCGCCGCCAGCACGCCCGACTCCTTCGACGCGATGACGAACTGCACGCCGTACCAGGTGACGCCCAGCAGGAACAAGCCGGTGAAGACATCGGCGATGCGGTCCATGTGCGGCGACCACGACGCCGGCACCCACTTGAAGGCCACACGCGGCACCAGGTGCACGCCGGTGGCGGTGGCGATGCCGATGCCGGCGAAGGAGCCGATGACGAGTGCGAAGACCGCCAGCTTCTGCGAGCCGAACAGGCCGGTGGCGCCGACCTTGATACCCAGCATCGACATCACCGGACCGTAGAGCTCACGGCCCAGCACGTCGATCATCAGCACCAGCGCGATGAAGCTGAACGCCAGCACGGCGATCCAGCATTCGATCTTGTGCCACACCGCCAGCAGCACGACCACCGCCCGGGGGGCCGGCGGCGGGCGGGTGGCCGGCGCTGCCACCGAGGCCGTCATCGACGAAGACCTGCCGCTACTTCGGGCAGGCCTTCTTGCCGGCTTCCATCAGCGCCAGGAACTTCTCGCCCTCGGGGCCGGTGTCCTTGGCAATCTCCTTCCACACCGGCGGCAGGTTCTTGGCCCATTCGGCACGCTGCTCTGGCGTGGCCTCCACGACGATGCCGCCAGCCTGCTTGTGCGCAGCGGTCAAGGCCGTATCTACCGCGCGGATTTCCGCACGCAGCGTGCTGACCGGCGTCTTGCGCAGGCCGACGTCGAAGGAGGCCCGCAGATCCGCCGGCATCTTGTCGTACAGGCCCTTGTTCATCAGCGTGACGCCCGCCGATTCCCACAACGGCAGCTTGGTCAGCGTGGGCAGCACCTTGTTCAGACCCGAAGGCACGTAGAAGGCTAGCGGCGTGGGATAGGTGTCGATCAGCCCGGTCTGCGAGGACGAAGCCACCTCGGCCACGTTGGTGGGAATCGGGTTGGCGCCCATTTCGCGCCAGAACTCGGTGGTGGCCTTGTTGACCACCACGCCGACCTTGATGCCCTTCACGTCGGCCGGCGTGGCATAGGCCTTCTTGCCCGGCAGGTGCACCGGCCCCACCTCGCCCCAGTTGATGAACACCAGGTTCTTCTTGGCCAGCGCCTCGGTGGTGAACTTCTGCAGGTGGTTGTCGAGCACGCAGTCGCGCTGTGCCTGGCTGTCGAAGAACAACGGCAGGTTCACCAACGAGATCTCCGGCACCTGCAGCGCCACTGCCGCCACGGTGAAGGAGCCCATGTCCAGACGGCCGCGCGAGATCTGCGCGATCGCGTCGTTCTCGCTGCCCAGTTGCGAGCCGTAGAACGGCGTGATCTTCACCGCGCCCTTGGTCTCCTCAGCCACCTGTGCCGCCGTGCGGTCGATTTGCTTGGCCCACGGCGAGGTCGGCGGGGCGGAGGAAGCGAACTTGTACTCCAGCGTCTGGGCCTGGGCCACGGCGGCCATGCAGCCCATGGCGATCAAGCCGAGCTTGCAGCGGATGCGACTCATGCGGGTGTCTCCTCGGTAGATATGAGCGTAGTGTTTCAGATGGATCCGTGCGATCCATTGGGGAAAGGCCGGGGAGCGCGACGATCAGCGGAACGAGGCGTTGATCTTCGCCAGCGCCGCGGCGCCAGGGCACAGCGCCGCTTCGTCCAGCTGGTTCAGCGGCCGCGCGCTGGTGTGCAGCGCGGCATGCAGGTCGGCCGCGTCGGGGTCGACGTAGATCAGCCCGGTGACCACCTCGCCGCGCGCCTGCATGGCCTGCACGTGGTTCATCGCGCTGATGCGGTCGGTCGGGTCGTAGTCGGTATGCAGCTTGCGCAGCCGCATCAGGCTGCCGTCGGCCTGCGGCAGCGTGATCACCTCGCCCGGCGCCGGCTCGGCCTTCACCTCTTCCGCCAGGTCGATGAAATCGATGCGGCTGACCGCCTCGTTGTGCTCGCGCACGTAGTCGTAGCTGCGCGTGCTGCCCTCGTGGTTGTTGAAGGCCACACAGGGGCTGATGACGTCGATGAAGGCCGCGCCGCCGTGGCGGATGGCGCCTTCGATCAGCGGCACCAGCTGCGCCTTGTCGCCGGAGAAACCGCGGGCCACGTAGGTGGCGCCCAGCTGCAGCGCCATGCCGATCAGGTCCACCGGCGAGTCGGGGTTGACCACGCCCTTCTTCGACTTCGAGCCGCGGTCGGCGGTGGCGCTGAACTGGCCCTTGGTCAGGCCGTAGACGCCGTTGTTCTCGACGATGTAGACCATGCGCACGCCGCGGCGCATCGCATGCGCGAACTGGCCGAGCCCGATCGAGGCCGAATCGCCGTCGCCCGAGACGCCCAGGTACAGCAGCTCGCGGTTGGCCAGGTTGGCGCCGGTCAGCACGCTGGGCATGCGGCCGTGCACGGTGTTGAAGCCGTGGCTGGCGCCCAGGAAGTAGTCCGGCGTCTTGCTGCTGCAGCCGATGCCCGACAGCTTGGCCACCTTGTGCGGCTGGATGTCCAGCTCCCAGCAGGCCTGGATGATGGCCGCGCTGATGCTGTCGTGCCCGCAGCCCGCGCACAGCGTGCTGATCTTGCCTTCGTAGTCGCGCCGCGTGTAGCCGACCTTGTTGGTGGCCAGCGTGGGGTGGTGCAGCGGCGGTTTGGCGATATAGGTCATGTGCTCCTCGCCTTGCGTTGCAGTTCGGCGGCCCGCGCCTCGATGTGGCGGGTGATGGCCTGGGTGATGAAACGTGCGGTGATCGGCGTGCCGTCGTAGTGCAGCACCGCGAACAGCTTGGACGGCGCCACCGCCAGCTCGTTGATCAGCAGGCTGCGCATCTGCGCGTCGCGGTTCTGCTCGACAACGAAGACCTCGTCGTGCGCCTCGATGAACTCCAGCACGCTGGCCGGGAACGGGAAGGCGCGCAGCCGCAATGCATCCAGATGGATGTCGGCCGCAGACAGGCTGTGCAGCGCCTCGTCCATGGCCGGGCTGGTGCTGCCGAAGTACAGCACGCCCAGCCGCGTCTTCCTGGCCGCCGCGCGCGGCACCGGCTGCGGCACCAGCGTGGCCGCAGTGCGGAACTTGGCGTTCAGCCGCTGCACGTTGCGCAGGTAGTCGGGCCCGGTCTCGGAGTAGCGCGCGTACTCGTCGCGCGTGGTGCCGCGGGTGAAGAAGCTGCCCTTGCTGGGGTGCGTGCCGGGCAGCGTTCGCCACGGGATGCCGTCGCCGTCCACGTCCTTGTAGCGGCCGAAGTCGCGCCCGGCTTCCAGCATCTCGGCCGTCATGATCTTGCCGCGGTCGAAGCGCCGCTCGTCGTCCCAGGCAAAGGGTTCGCACAGGCGCTGGTTCATGCCGATGTCCAGGTCGGTCATCACGAACACCGGCGTCTGCAGGCGGTCGGCCAGGTCCAGCGCGGCAGCGGCATGCTCGAAGCACTCATGCGGGTCCTGCGGGAACAGCAGCACGTGCTTGGTGTCGCCGTGCGAGGCATAGGCGCAACTCAGGATGTCGGCCTGCTGGGTGCGCGTGGGCATGCCGGTGGAAGGCCCGCCGCGCTGCACGTTGATGATGGTCACCGGGATCTCGGCGAAGTAGGCCAGCCCGATGAACTCGGTCATCAGGCTGACGCCGGGGCCCGAGGTGGCGGTGAAGGCGCGTGCGCCGTTCCAGCCGGCACCGGTGACCATGCCGATCGAGGCGATTTCGTCCTCCGCCTGCACGATGGCGTAGGCATGCTCGCCGGTGGCCGGATCGGTGCGCAGCTTCTGGCAATAGCGCTGGAAGGCCTCGGCCACCGACGACGAGGGCGTGATCGGGTACCAGGCGCAGACGCTGGCCCCACCGTACACGCAGCCCAGCGCTGCAGCGGTGTTGCCGTCGACCAGGATGCGCTCGCCGACCTTGTCACGCTTCTCGACGCGCAGGCCCACGACTTCATCGCGCAGGTGCTCGGCGGCGAAGTCGCGGCCCAGGTGCAGCGCGCGCACGTTCGAGGCCAGCAGCTTTTCCTTGCCGCGGTACTGCTCGCCGAACAGCTGCTCGATCACCGCGATGTCGATGCCCAGCAGCTGCGCCAGAGCGCCGACGTAGAGGATGTTCTTGAACAGCTGGCGCTGCCGCGGGTCACTGTAGGTGGCGTTGCAGATCTCGGTGATCGGCATGCCCAGCGTGACCACGTCGTCGCGGAAGGCACTGGCCGGCACCGCGCGGGTGGAGTCGTAGAACAGGTAGCCGCCGCTTTCCACCTCGCGCACGTCCTGCGCCCAGGTCTGCGGGTTCATCGCCACCATCATGTCGATGCCGCCGCGGCGGCCCAGCCAGCCGGCCTCGCTGACGCGCGCCTCGTACCATGTGGGCAGGCCCTGGATGTTGCTGGGAAAGATGTTGCGCGGGCTGACCGGCACGCCCATCCGGATGATGGCCTTGGCGAACAGCTCGTTGGCCGAAGCCGAACCCGAGCCGTTGACGTTGGCGAACTTGACGACGAAGTCGTTGACCGCGTGGATACGTTTCATGCGGTGGCCTCCTCGGCAGCCTTGTCACGGCAGGACGGCCCGGCGTGGGTCATCTGCAGGAAGAACTTCTGCATGTCCCAGGCGCCGGTCGGGCAGCGCTCGGCGCACAGGCCGCAGTGCAGGCAGACGTCCTCGTCCTTGACCATCACGCGGCCGGTCTTCAGCGCATCGCTGACGTACAGCGCCTGCGCCAGGTTGGTGGACGGCGCCTTCAGCCGGGTGCGCAGCTCGGCTTCCTCGCCGTTGGCGGTGAAGGTGATGCAGTCGGTGGGGCAGATGTCGACGCAGGCATCGCACTCGATACACAGCTTTTGCGTGAAGCTGGTCTGCACGTCGCAGTTCAGGCAGCGCTGGGTCTCGCGGAAGGCGGTGGCGGCATCGAAGCCCAGTTCCACCTCGACCTTGATGCTGGCCAGCGCCGCCTGGGCTGAAGCCCACGGCACCTTGTAGCGCGCGTCGGTGGACACCGCGTTGTCGTAGCTCCACTCGTGGATGCCCATCTTCTGCGACACCAGCGTGGTATGCGGCGGCGGCCGCTGCGTCACGTCCTGCCCCTGCAGGAAGCGGTCGATGGACACCGCCGCCTCGTGGCCCTGCGCCACCGCGGTGATGATGTTCTTCGGGCCGAAGGCGGCGTCGCCACCGAAGAAGACCTCGGGCCGCGTGGACTGCAGCGACTTCTCGTGCAGCACGGGAAGGCCCCACTTGTCGAAGTCGATGCCGGCATCGCGCTCGATCCACGGGAAGGCGTTCTCCTGGCCGACGGCGATCAGCACCTCGTCGCAGTCGAAGGTGGCTTCGCGGCCCGTGGGCTGCAGCGTGCGCTTGCCCTGCGCGTCGTAGACCGCCTCGACGATCTCGAAGCGCATGCCCACCAGGCGGCCACGCTCGTGCAGGAAGGCCTTCGGCACGTGGTTGTCGATGATCGGGATGCCCTCGTGCATCGCGTCTTCCTTCTCCCAGGGCGAGGCCTTCATCTGGTCGAAGGGGCTGCGCACGATCACCTTGACGTCGCTGGACCCAAGGCGCCGCGCCGAACGGCAGCAGTCCATCGCGGTGTTGCCGCCGCCCAGCACGATGACGCGCGGCTTGACGCTCTTGACGTGCCCGAAGGACACCGACGCCAGCCAGTCGATGCCGATGCGGATATGGTCCGCCGCCTCCTGGCGGCCAGGGATGTGCAGATCGCGGCCGCGCGGTGCGCCGCAGCCGATGAACACCGCGTCGTAGTCCTCGGCCAGCAGCGCCTTCATCGAATCGATGCGCCGGCCGCCGACGAACTGCACGTGCGGCATGTCGAGGATGTAGCCGGTCTCCTCGTCGATCACGCTCTCCGGCAGGCGGAAGCGCGGGATCTGCTGCCACATAAAGCCGCCAGCCTTGGCCTCGCTGTCGAACACGGTGACGTGGTAGCCCAGCGGCGCCAGGTCGCGCGCCACCGTCAGCGACGCCGGGCCGGCCCCCACGCAGGCCACGCGCTTGCCGTTGCGCGGCGCGGCCTGGGGCAGCCGGGCGCGGATGT
>JAFLDH010000389.1 GCA_017302505.1 Burkholderiales bacterium | reverse complement strand
GGTCCTGCAGCACGAAGCGCGTCTTCCAGAACGGGTGCTCCAGCCAGGAGCCGCACAGGCTGTGCAGATGCATGCCCAGCGTCAGCTGGTCGACGCGGATGGTCTTGAGCATGGGGCGTGTGGGCAGCGGTTGCGGGGTGTCAGCGCACGGTGCGCGCGGCTCAGAAACCCAGGCTGGCCAGCAGATCGTCGACCTCGCCCTGGCCGCTGACCACCTCGGCGCCGGCCCCGGCCGCCACGCCGGCCACCACAGGGCCGTTCAGTTGGCCGGCCGCGGCTGGCGATGGCGCAAGTTCGGCCGGCGCGGCCTGCTTCAGCAGCTTGAGCAGGCTGTCCTCCAGGTCGATCACCACCGACACCACCTTGGCCACCACCTGGCCGGTCAGGTCATGGAAGTCCTGCGCCAACATGATGTCGGTCAGCTGCTGGTCGCTGCGCGCGGCCGCGGCCTCCACCAGTGCGGCGAAGGCCAGCACCTCGGCGGCCGGCAGCTGGCGCGCCGGGTCGGCACCGCAGCGCTGGGCCAGCTGGCGCGAAGCCGCCTGGATCGCGTCGTGCTCGTGCTTGGCCTGCTCCACCGCGGTCAGCACGCGGTCGGCAGCCTCGCCGGTCTTGCGCGCGATGTAGCTGAGCCGGCTGCGTGCGTCGGGCAGGTTCTCCGCCGATTGCTGCAGCTTGGGCATCACGCCCAGCTGCTGCAGCGTGTCGTGCAGCTGGCGGGTGATCAGGCCGAGCTGCTGGTACACCTCGGGCGCGGCGGCGGCCGGCGCCAGGGGCAGGTCGTTCATCTTCATGCGGTGACGGCCATCTTCTGAAGGATGCGCTGCACCTTCTCCTCCAGCGTGGCCTTGCTGAAGGGCTTGACGATGTAACCGGCCGCGCCGCTCTGGGCAGCCAGCACGATGTCCTCCTTGCGCGCCTCGGCGGTGACCATCAGCACCGGCAGGTGGCGCAGCGTCTCCTCGGCCTTGATGGCCTTGAGCAGCTCGAAGCCGTTCATGTTGGGCATGTTGATGTCGGAGACCACGAAGTCGAAGCGCTGCGTCTTCAGCAGCTGCAGCGCGGCGGCGCCGTCCTCGGCCTCGGTCACGTCGTTGCAGCCCATCTCCTTCAGCAGGCCGCGCACGATGCGCCGCATGGTGGAGAAGTCGTCGACGACCAGGAACTTCAGTTGGGTGGGATCGCTCACGGGGGGTTTCCTCTGTCCGGCACTGAAGGGGCATATCGGTCGGCCGCCGCCGAAGTTGAGCGCCGCGCGCCGACGATGGGCCGGAAAAGCCCCTTACATCGACATTTAGTTCCGGCAGCCTGCGGCCGATACTGATTGCAGGCCCCCTACGCGGCCGCGGCGCGCCGCTGCCAAGCCGCACCGCCCGCAAGCCTGCCGATGACACCCCATTTCCGCCTTCCTGCCCTGTATGGCTGAGCTCAGCGCCCTGGCCACGAACAGCGTCGCGCCGGCGGATTCAGCCGCCCGGCTGGCGAAGCTGCGCGCCCAGCCGCGCCGGCCCGGCGAAGCCTCGTTCTTCTGGTACGAGACCCAACTGCGCAGCGTGGCGGTGAAGATCCTGCCGGGAGAGTACTTCGTCTCGCGCGAGGAGATGCCGATCATGACCACCCTCGGGTCGTGCATCGCCAGCTGCCTGTGGGACCGGGTGGCCCATGTCGGCGGCATGAACCATTTCATGCTGCCCGACGGCGCCGGCGACAACGGCCGCTACGGCGCCTTCGCGATGGAGCAGCTGATCAACGAGCTGCTGAAGCTGGGCGCGACGCGCAGCTCGCTGGAGGCCAAGGTCTTCGGTGGCGGCCAGGTGCTGGCCGGCATGGACAGCCTGAATGTCGGCGAGCGCAACACCCGCTTCGTTCTGGATTACCTGCGCACCGAGCGCATTCCGGTGGTCAGCAAGGACGTGATGGACATCTATCCGCGCAAGGTCTGCTTCCTGCCCTGCAGCGGCAAGGCCATGGTCAAGCGGCTGGCACCCACCCAGGCGGCCGAGCTGGTCGAACGCGAGCGCGCCGTGGCGCCCAAAGCCGCGGCCGCCGGCTCGGTGGACCTGTTCTAGGCGCAGACGAGAGGACGACGATGACGAGCAAGACGCGCGTGGTGGTGGTGGACGATTCGGCCCTGGTGCGCAGCCTGCTGGGCGAGATCATCAACCGGCAGGCCGACATGGTGTGCATCGGCGCCGCCGCCGACCCGCTGGTGGCCCGCGAGATGATCCGCGAGCTGAACCCCGACGTGATCACGCTGGACGTGGAGATGCCGCGCATGGACGGCATCGAGTTCCTGTCGCGGCTGATGCGGTTGCGGCCGATGCCGGTGGTGATGGTGTCCACGCTGACCGAGCGGGGCGCCGAGGTCACGCTGCGCGCGCTGGAGCTCGGCGCGGTGGACTTCGTGGCCAAGCCGAAGATCGGTGTCAGCGACGGCCTGGCCCTGCTGGCCGACGACATCTGCAGCAAGATCCGCATTGCCGCCCGCGCCCACCTGCGCCGTGCCGCCGCCGCGCCGGCGGTTGCCGCGCCCCGGCCTTCGGCCGCGCCGCTGGGCCGCCTGTCCACCGAGAAGATCGTCTTCATCGGCGCCTCCACCGGCGGCACCGAGGCCACCAAGGAAGTGCTGGTGCAGCTGCCGGCCGACGCGCCGGCGGTGATGATCACCCAGCACATGCCGCCCGGCTTCACGCGCAGCTATGCCACCCGGCTGGACGGCCTGTGCCGCATTGCCGTGAAGGAGGCGGTCGACGGCGAGCGCGTGCTGCCCGGCCACGCCTACATCGCGCCGGGCGGGCTGCACCTGAGCGTCGAGCGCTCCGGCGCCAACTACCTGGCCCGGGTGCGCGACGGCGAGCCGGTCAACCGCCACAAGCCCTCGGTGGAGATCCTGTTCGAATCGGCGGCCCGCGTGGTCGGCCCCAATGCGCTGGGCGTGATGCTCACCGGCATGGGCGGCGATGGCGCCAGGGCCATGCGCCTGATGCGCGACGCCGGCAGCTTCAACATCGCCCAGGACGAAGCCAGCTGCGTGGTCTTCGGCATGCCGCGCGAGGCCATCGCCGCGGGCGCGGCGCACGAGGTGCTGCCGCTGCAGGACATCGCCGCGCGGCTGATCGAACGCCTGCGCAGCACCGCCGGCCTGGCCACCTCCCGCGTATGAACACCATGGACGCGCACGAACCCGACGCCGCGGCACCGCCCCCGGAGCTGCTGCCCTGGCAGCAGGCGGCCGAGCTGCAGGACGACCTGCTGACGGTCTGCAACGACCTGGACCGCCTGCAGGCCCTGCTGGCCAGCGCCTGCGCCGACCTGAGCCACGGCTTCCAGGCCGCCAGCGCGCTGCTGGCCGCCGGCCGCGCCGAAGCCCACGACGCGCATTGGCACGAGCCGCTGGCGCAGCAGCTGGCGCGCGCGGTCACCGGGCTGCAGTTCGAGGACATGGCCAGCCAGCTGATCACCCACACCCGTCGGCGCCTGCGTCACCGCGCCGACACCCTGGCGGCCGCCGCCTTCGGCGACGACGACAGCGAAGCGGTGGTCGAGCCGGCACTGGTGCGGCCCAACCCGGTGACGCAGGACGAGATGGACGCCGGCTCGATCGAGCTCTTCTAGGACATTCAGCGAAACCCGAACGGAAAGACTCCCATGCACACGATCCTCGCTGTCGACGATTCGCCCTCCATGCGGCAGATGGTGTCCTTCACGCTGCGCAGCGCCGGCTTCGACGTGGTCGAGGCGGTGGACGGCGTGGACGCCTTCGACAAGGCGCTGCGCCGCCGCTTCGACCTGGTGCTGACCGACCAGAACATGCCGCGGCTGGACGGCATCGGGCTGACCAAGCAGTTGCGCGGCAACCCCAACTTCAAGAGCACGCCGATCCTGATCCTGACCACCGAGTCCAGCGACGAGATGAAGCAGGCCGGACGCGCCGCCGGCGCCACCGGCTGGCTGGTCAAGCCTTTCGATCCCGCCAAGCTGATCGAGGTGATCGGCAAGGTCGTCCGCTGAAGGGGCCCGCGATGAGCGAACACACCAGCGCCAGCAGCGCGGCCGGCATCGACCTGTCGCAGTTCCACCAGGTCTTCTTCGAGGAGGCCGGCGAGAACCTCGAGCAGATGGAGCAGCTGCTGCTGGACATCGACATCGAATCGGCCGACGACGAGGAGCTGAACGCCATCTTCCGCTGCGCGCATTCGGTCAAGGGCGGCGCCGCCACCTTCGGCTTTGCCGACGTGGCCGAGCTGACGCACCAGATGGAAACGCTGCTGGACAAGCTGCGCCGCCACGAGCTGGCCCCTTCGGCACCGATGGTCGACGTGCTGCTGCAGGCCGGCGACGCGCTGAAGGCGCAGCTGGCGCTGCACCAGGGCGCCGGCGGCGAGCCGCCCGACACCACCGAGCTGCTGGCCCGCGTGCGCGAGCTGTCCGGCGCGGT
>JAFLDH010000388.1:1855-4453 GCA_017302505.1 Burkholderiales bacterium | reverse complement strand
TCCAGGCCGCTCACGCCGGAAGTGGTGTTCGAGATGCACCGGATGCTGACCGACGGGACGCTCAAGGACCCGTCGTGTGCCGGCAGGTTCCGGCGTCGGGACGAGAACATCGTGGTGGAGGACGAGATCGGAAACGTCCTGCATGTGCCGCCTGCGGCCAGCGAGTTGCCGGCCCGGCTCCAGGCACTGTGCGACTTCGCCAACCAGGCCGACGACGATGGGCATTTCATCCACCCGGTGGTACGCGCGATCATGATCCACTTCCAGATCGGTTACGACCATCCGTTCTGCGACGGCAACGGGCGCACGGCCCGGGCGCTGTTCTACTGGTCGATGATGCGCTCGGGGTTCTGGATGGCCGAATATCTTTCGATCTCCAGCATCCTCAAGCAGGCGCCGGCGCAGTACACGCGCTCCTACCTGTACACCGAGACCGACGGCAGCGATGCGACGTACTTCCTGTCGCATCAGTTGGACGTGCTGCTCAAGGCCATTGCCGGCGTCCATGGCTACATCGAGCGGAAGCAGCGCGCGCAGGCCGAGGCCGAGGTGCTCCTGCGACCGGGGAGCAAGCTTGCCGGTATGCTGAACCACAGGCAGCGCGCTGTTTTGCTCAACGCCCTGCGCCATCCCGACAAGCAGTTCACCATCGACGTCCACCGGCGGACGCACGACATCTCCTACCAGACGGCGAGGACGGACCTGCTGGGGCTCGTCGATGAGAAGCTGATGGAACAGCACAAGCAAGGCAAGAGCTTCTACTTCGTTCCCGTACCCGATCTGGACCGCAAGCTGGAACGTCGATGAAGCTTGTCCTCTTCGCCAACACGGACTGGTACCTCTACAACTTCCGTCGCTCGCTGGCGCTGGCCTTGCGCGAGGCCGGACATGAGGTGTTGCTGCTTTCGCCCGGTGGTCCCTACGGCGCACGGTTGCAAGAACTGGGCCTGCGCTGGGAGCCGGTGCCTATGGACAGGCGCAGTTTGAACCCGCTGCGCGAGGTGGCGCTGCTGTGGCACCTGTGGCGGTTGTTCCGTCGCGAGCGTCCTGCCCTGGTACACGGCTTCACCATCAAGTGCGCGGTGTATGGCTCGCTTGCCGCACGGCTGGCCGGCGTGCCGGGACGGGTGAGCGCGGTGACCGGGCTAGGCTACGTGTTCACCAGCGACGATGCGAAGGCGCGATGGCTGCGTCCGCTGGTACGCGGGCTGATGCGGCTGGCCCTGGGAGGCAAGCGCGCGCGGCTGATCCTGCAGAACCCGGACGATGTGACGCTATTCGAACGCGCGCGGCTGGTTGATCCACAGGACATCCGGCTGATCCCCGGCTCTGGCGTGGATTGCGTTCGATTTGCGCCGCGTGCCGATGCCCACACCATCGCGCTGGGTCAACCATTGCGCGTACTGCTGCCCGCACGCCTGCTGTGGGACAAGGGTCTCGCCGAATTCGTGGACGCCGCACACCGGCTGCGTGCGCAAGGCCGGACGCTAGAATTCCTGCTCGCCGGCACACCCGATCCGGGCAATCCCGCCGCGGCACCAGAAACCATGGTGCAAGGCTGGGTCGACGAAGGCGTGCTGCAATGGCTGGGCCACGTGGACGACATGCCCGCGCTGTTCCGCTCCGTGGACATGGTGGTCCTGCCCAGTTACCGCGAAGGATTGCCGAAAGGACTGATCGAAGCGGCCGCCTGCGGCCTGCCGCTGGTGACCACCGACGTGCCCGGTTGCCGCGAGGTGGTGACCGACGGCGAGAATGGTTTGCGGGTGCCGGTGCGTGATGCCGGCGCTCTGGCCGCTGCCATTGCGCGGTTGCAGGACGATCCGGTGCTGGCGCAACGCCTGGGTGCCGCCGCCCGCCAGCGCGCACTGGACGAGTTCGACGAACGCATCGTCATCGACAGGACGATGGCGGTGTATCGCGAGGTACTGCCCGATGGCCACTGAGCAACCACGATTCGACGCGGATGGCGCCGAACCATCGATTCCGGCCCCACTCCAGCAACCGGCTTGGCTCACCGCACTGGCCCGCATACTGCTGTTCGCAGCCGTGATGCTGGTGGCCGTGGCGGTTCTTTTGCCCAACACCCAGCTGGCAGCATTGCGCGTGCAATGGCGCTGGTTCAGCGAGGCGATCAACCGCGTCGAGGCGCTGTGGCCCGCCGTGGACATGGTGCACGTAGTGATGTTCGGCGGGGTCGGTGTCCTGTTAGCGCTGGCATTTCCTGCCGTGCGCCAGGGGCGGTTGCTGCTGGCCATCGCCGTACTGGCCGCTGTGTCCGAGTTCGTGCAGATCTGGGTGCCTGGCCGCACCGCCAGTGTGGGCGAGGCGGCGCTGGACGTGGCGGCGGGGGCGCTGGGGTTGTTATTGGCTGGCGCAGTCCGGGGAATAGGCCAGCACCCGCATTGAAAGTATGGAAAACATGACATTTTGAATAAAATGTCTATTTTTTCATACATGGATACCGAGACTCTCCTTGGCCGCCTGGGCAAGTCGCTGCGCGACGCCCGCAAGAAACGAGGCCTGACGCAAGCACAATTGGCGGGGCTTGCCGCCGTCCCGCGTTTGAAGGTGATCCAGGCCGAGCGAGGCGAGGCG
>JAFLDH010000388.1:0-1755 GCA_017302505.1 Burkholderiales bacterium | reverse complement strand
ACGGGGCCGAGGACCTGTTCGAGGAACTGGCCCGGCGCTACCTGTTCCGCACCGGCATCTCCGGTATGCAGCCGAAGCTGCTTGTGCCGGAAGCGAGGGAGCCTGGGGGCAAGGTATCGCTCGCCACCACCGACCTGATCGTCACGAGCGGCGGCAGCGACTATCCCGGCCTGGCGACCAACGAGTTCGTCTGCATGTCGATCACCCGCGATGCGGGCATCCCGGTGCCTGAGTTCTTCCTGTCGGACAACCGGCGACTGTTCGTGATGCGGCGCTTCGATCGTGCTGCGGACGGCACGGCGCTGGGCTTCGAGGAGATGGCCGTGCTGATGGCCCTGGGTGCGTCGCAGAAGGTACGAGGGCAGCCACGAACGGGTGGCGCGTTTCGTGGAGCTGTACTGCTCGCCCGCCCACCGCTGGCAGGCGCTGGCGCAACTGTTCGACCAGGTGGCGCTGTCCTGCATCCTGGGCAACGGCGATGCACTCCTGAAGAACTTCGGCGTGCTCTATGGCGATCCCATCTTGAAAGACGTCCGGCCGGCGCCGGCTTACGACATCGTCAACACCATCGCCTATATCCCGGAAGACAGCCTGGCGCTGAAGCTCGATGGCTCGAAGAGCCTGTTCGCGGCGCGCATGCATCTGCTGGACTTCGCGGAGCGCTGCAGGATTACCGATCCGCGGCGGCGGGTTGGAGAGCTGCTGGCGACCACGGAGCGTGGCCTGGCGCAGCATCGGGCGTTGCTTGAGCTGGAGCCGGTGGTGGATGCGGGAGTGCGTGGGGCTTTCGAGCGGTTTGCTTCCGGCTTCAAGGTCTGAAGAAGCGGCAGGTCACTCAACCGTATTTCTGGGTCAGACGCGAGGCTTCGTCCAACGCCTGAGCGGGCGACTTGTAGCGGTCCGGGAAGCGGGCCAGCAGGGAATCGGCGATCTCCTGCAGCTTGCGTGCGCCATCCATTGCCTCTAGCACGGTCCTGGCGACCTCCCCATCGACATTGCGTGTCGGCACATGATCGGCGCTTGCCTTGCGCAAGTCCGCGAGGGAGGTGGGCTGCGCCTTGAAGGTGGACTGGTCGAAACGCGCCTTCGGCGAACCGTCCGCCGCGATGATCCGGGTATCCCAGCGATAGATATGCGAGCCTTTGAACAACCGCACCACAAGCCGCGTGCGCACGGTATCCCCGAGTTCCACCTGCACAGGCCGCTCCAGCGGAAAGAATGCACGCCCGTAGACCAGTTCCGGCAGTGTCGGCGCGTTGGAGTAACCGAAGCCTTCCCCGAGATCGCCGTCGAACCAAACGTAGATACCGTGCATCAGACCTCCACGTTCGACGCTCCATTCCAGCGTATCGTCGAGGTCACCGGTTTCCGTGCAGGTATAATCCACCACGCCCCAGCGCTGCGGACTGGACAACAGATGCTCAGGCAGCGCCGGTTCCGCCCGCGCACGCCCCCACGCGTTGACCAACAGAGGCACGACGGCGGACAGGTCCACGCCATACGGGTTGCGCTGCCAGGGCGTCTCGATGCGCAGGTATTCGTGCGGGGCATGGGCCGGCACGGCGTGCAGCACGTCGCGGGAAGGCAGCAGGCGTCCACCCGGCTTGAGGTGGCGCTTTCGCGCATCTACCAGTGACTCGATGTTGCCCTTGAAGAACGGCAATGTGCCATGCAGGTCGCCGACCACAACGTCCGCCTGCTCGGGCAAGTCCAGATGGGTGGTCAGGCCCTGTAGCCAGGTGATGCGCTCGCTGC
>JAFLDH010000387.1 GCA_017302505.1 Burkholderiales bacterium | reverse complement strand
CCCGCGGCGAGCCGCACGCCTTCGACGTGCTGCGCGGCAGCCTGAAGATCGGCCGCGTCGACTGGGCGCTGCTGGGCGAGCACAACCAGCTCAACGCGCTGGCCGCCATCGCCGCGGCCGAGCACGTGGGCGTGGCGCCCGAGGCCGCGGCCGCGTCGCTGGCCAGCTTCGAGAACGTGCGTCGCCGGCTGGAGTTGCGCGGCGAGGCCGCCGGCGTCAAGGTCTACGACGACTTCGCCCATCACCCGACCGCGATGCGCAGCACCGTCAACGGCCTGCGCCGCAAGGTGGGGCTGCAGCGCATCCTGGCGGTGTTCGAGCCGCGCTCCAACACCATGAAACTGGGCACGATGAAGGCGCAGCTGCCCTGGGCGCTGGAAGAGGCCGACCTGAGCTTCTGCCTGCAGGGCGACTACGGCTGGGACGCGGCCGACGCGCTGGCGCCGATGGGGTCGCTGGCCCAGGTGGCGCCCACGGTGGACAAGCTGGTGGCGCTGGTGGTGCGCGCGGCCAAGCCTGGCGACCATGTGCTGTGCATGAGCAACGGCGGCTTTGGCGGTATCCACGCCAAGCTGCTGGATGCGTTGAAGGCCCGGGGCTGATGCCGGCCACGCACCTGCTCTATCTGCACGGCTTCCGCTCGTCGCCGCAGTCCTTCAAGGCACAGCGGCTGCACGCCTGGCTGCGGCAGCACCGGCCCGAGCTGCACTGGTGGTGCCCGCAGCTGCCGCCGTCGCCGCGCGAGGCGGTGGCGCTGCTGCGCGAAGGCATCGCCGGCTGGCCCACCGACGGCCCTGCTGTGCTGGGCAGCTCGCTCGGCGGCTTCTATGCCACCGTGATGGCCGAGCTGACCGGCTGGCCGGCGGTGCTGATGAACCCGGCCGTGCACCCGGCCCGCGACCTGGCGCGCCACATCGGCGAGCAGACCGCCTTCCACGACCCGGCCGAGCGCTTCTACTTCCGCGTCGAGTACGTGGACGAGCTGCGTGCGCTGACGCCGGGCCCGATCACCCGTCCGGAGCGCTACTTCGCCATCATCGCCAAGGGCGACGAGCTGCTGGATTGGCGCGAGATGACCGCCCGCTACCCGGGCGCGCAGATCCGCCTGCTGGAAGGCAGCGACCATGCGCTGAGCGATTTCGACGACCACCTGCCCCACCTGCTGCAATTCCTGAAGCTATGCGACTGAAACACAAGACCTGCATCGTCACCGGCGCCGCCCAGGGCATCGGCCTGGCCACCGCGCTGAAGTTCGCCGAGGAAGGCGCCAACGTGGTCGTCGCCGACCTCAAGCCCGAGGGCGTGGACGCCGCGGTGGCGCTGGTGCGCGCCCGCGGCGCGCAGGCCATGGGCTTCGCGCTGAACGTCACCGACCGCGAGGCGCTGGACGCGATGGCCGCCGCGGTGAAGGAGCGCTTCGGCGGCATCGACGTGCTGGTCAACAACGCCGGCATCACGAAGGACGCGCGGCTGCAGAAGATGACGCTGGCGCAGTTCGACGCGGTGATCGACGTCAACCTGCGCGGCGTGTTCCATGCCACGCAGGCGGTGCTGCCGGCGATGCTGGCGCAGGAATCGGGCGTGATCCTCAACGCCAGCAGCGTGGTCGGCATCTACGGCAACTTCGGCCAGACCAACTACGCGGCCAGCAAGTTCGGCGTCATCGGCTTCACCAAGACCTGGAGCCGCGAGCTGGGCCCGAAGGGCATCCGCGTCAACGCGGTGGCACCGGGCTTCGTCGAGACGCCGATCCTGGCCACCATCCCCGACAAGGTGCTGCAGCAGATGCGCGAGCAGGTGCCGCTGCACCGCCTGGGCAAGCCCGAGGAGATCGCCAACGTCTACGCCTTCCTGGCCAGCGACGAGGCCAGCTACGTGAACGGCGCGGTGATCGAGGTGTCGGGCGGCATGACGGTGTAGCGCCGCGCGCCGGGCCGGCTGGTCACGGCCCGGGGCCGGCGATCTCCCGCAGCACGGCCTCTGGAGAAAACGGCAGGCCCTGCGCCAGCCGCTGCTGCTCTTCGGCCAGCAGCTGCAGCAGCGCGGCGGTGCGCGGCGTTCGCGGTTCGCTGGCAGCTTCTGCGGCCAGCCGGCGACAAAGCTGCTGGGTAGGGTGCCCCTCCGGCGCGCGGGTTGCCAGGTCGTCGAGTTGCGCCAGCAGCCGCTCCAGACCAGGGGCATCGGCAGCCAGGATCCGGTCACGGATGGCGTCGAGGTAGTCGCTCAGCGCCCGTACGAAGTGCGCCTGCTCGCGACGCCGGGCTGCCCGGTACGCCCGGGCACGCGCGGCGCCCGCGCGGTTGTCTGCGGGGTCGCCGAACAGGCGATGGAAGTCACCGGGGCTGCCTGCAAGCGAACTCATGGTCTGCTGGTCGTGCGGGATTCGGAAGTGGGCCTTCATCATGCCCGAAAACGGGATTCTTGTCCTTCCAACTGACTGGAACCTGGCTTGCGCGCAGGTCGCCGTGCGTCAGCGGCGACAATCAGCCCATGTATGCATTGTTCGAGGACGGCGGCAAGTTCCTGGCCGGCCGTCTGATGTCCGAGGCCGAAAGCTCGATGCAGATCGAGCTGGAGTCCGGCAAGCGCGTCAAGGTCAAGGCGGCCAACGTGCTGCTGCGCTTCGACGCGCCGCAGCCGGCCGAGCTGATCGAGCGCGCCCAGGCGCTGGCCCAGGACATCGACCTGGACCTGGCCTGGGAATTTGCGCCGGACAGCGAATTCGGCTTCGCCGACCTGGCGCGCGATTACTTCGAGGCATCGGCCGGCACCGACAAGCAGGCGGCAGCGCTGTTCCGGCTGTTCGAGGCGCCGCACTACTTCCGCCGGCTGGGCCGCGGCCTGTTCAAGAAGGCGCCGGAAGAAACGGTCAAGGCCGCGCTGCTGGGCATCGAGCGCAAGCGCCAGCAGGCGCTGCAGATCGAACAATGGGCGCAGGCGCTGGCGGCCGGCGATTGCCCAGCGCCGATCCGCGAGCAGCTGTACCGCATCCTCTTCAAGCCCGACAAGAACGGCCCTGAATACAAGGCCGTGGTCGAGGCCACGCGCCTGGCGCAGCGCGCACCGCTGGACCTGCTGAAGGCGGCCGGCGCGATCGACAGCCCCTACCAGTTCCACTGGCGGCGCTTCCTGTTCGAGGCCTTCCCCAAGGGCATCGGCTTCCCGGCGCTGCCAGTGCCGGCCATTCGCGAAGAGTTGCCGCTGGCTGCGGCCACCGCCTTCTCGATCGACGATTCGGCCACCACCGAGATCGACGACGCGCTGTCGGTGCAGGGTCTGGGCAGCGGCACGGTGCGGTTCGGCATCCACATCGCCGCGCCGGGCCTGGCCATCGCGCCGGATTCGGCGCTGGACAAGCTGGCGCGCGAGCGTCTGTCCACCGTCTACATGCCCGGCTGGAAGCTGACCATGCTGCCCGACGAGGTGGTGCGCGCCTACACGCTGGACGCCGGCCGCGACTGCCCGGCCGTCAGCCTGTACGTGCAGCTGGACGAGGCCACGCTGCAGGTGCTGGGCAGCGAGACGCGGCTGGAGCGGGTGCGCATCGACAGCAACCTGCGCCACGACCAGCTGGACGAGGTGATCACCGAGGCCACGCTGCGCGGCGAGGCGCCGGCCGGCTATCCGCATGCCGCCGAGTTGGCCTTTGCCTGGCGGCTGGCGCTGCACCTGAAGGCGCAGCGCGAGGTGGTGCGCGGCAAGCCGGAAGTCTTCACCCGCCCCGACTACAGCTTCCGGCTGGACAACGAGGCGACCGAGCCGCGCGGCGACGAGCGCGTGCAGATCACGCCGCGGCGCCGCGGCTCGCCGCTGGACCTGGTCGTCGCCGAGGCGATGATCCTGGCCAACAGCACCTGGGGGGCCTGGCTGGCCGAATGCGGCGTGCCCGGCATCTACCGCAGCCAGGCCAGCCTGGCGCCGGGCGTCAAGGTGCGCATGGGCATCCGGCCGGCGCCGCATGCCGGCATGGGTGTGGCGCAGTACACCTGGGCCAGCTCGCCGCTGCGCCGCTATGTCGACCTGGTCAACCAGTGGCAGATCATCGCCTGCGCGCGCCATGGCCGCACCGCGGCGCTGGCCGCGCCCTTCAAGCCCAAGGACGCGGCGCTGTTCTCGATCATCTCCGGCTTCGACGCGGCCTATGCCAGCTACAACGACTTCCAGAACACGGTGGAACGCTACTGGACGCTGCGCTGGCTGGAGCAGAACGCCGTGACGGAACTCGACGCGGCGGTCATGAAGGACGGCCTGGTGCGTGCCGACAGCTTGCCGCTGGTCTTCCGTGCCACCGGCACCGAAAGCCTGCCGCGCGGCACCCGCGTGCGCGTGCGGCTCACCGGCCATGACCTGCTGACGCTGGAGCTGCACGGCGCGCTGCTGGCGCGCATCGACGCGCCGGCCGAGACCGAGGCCGCGCTGGCCGAACCCGAGGCCGAGGACGAGAGCCCCGAGGCC
>JAFLDH010000386.1 GCA_017302505.1 Burkholderiales bacterium | reverse complement strand
TGGAGTACCAGCGCAAGAGTGCCTCGCGCAACATCATGGCCGCCCACATCCAGGGCTACACGGCCGAACAACTGCAGCAGATCGCTGCGTACCTGAAGTGAAGGGGGCCGACATGTCATACGCCACACGTCTGGACGCGGCGCTCAACCGCCGCCAGTGGATGGGCTGGACGGCCGGCGGCCTGGCCGCCGCGCTGCTGCCGCGCACCGGCCGCGGCGCCATCACGGGCAAGAAGGTGGTCGTGGTCGGCGCCGGCATGGCCGGCATGACCGCCGCCAAGTACCTGCGCCTGTGGGGCGGCAGCGGGCTGCAGGTGACGCTGGTGGAGCCGGAGACGCTCTACACCTCCAACATCATGAGCAACCTGGTGCTCAACGGCAGCCGCAGCGTCGGCTCGCTGCGCTATGCCCGCGACACGCTGGCCAGCAAGTACGGCGTGCAGCGCGTCACTGGCAGCGTCGCCGCGCTGAACGCGGGTGCGCGCAGCGTCACGCTGGCCGACGGCACATCGCTCGCCTACGACCGGCTGGTGCTGGCGCCAGGTGTCAGCTTCGACGAGGCCTACGGCCTGACGCAGACCGACTACGACACGCGCACGCCGCATGCGTGGCGGGCTGGGGCACAGACCACGCTGCTGCGCAACCAGCTGGTGGCCATGCGCAACGGCGACACCTTCGTGATGAGCATTCCGAAGGCGCCTTACCGCTGCCCGCCCGGGCCCTACGAGCGGGCCTGCGTGGTGGCCGACTACCTGAAGAAGGCCAAGGGCAGCAACTGCAAGGTGCTGGTGCTCGACGAGAACCCCGTGATCCAGGCCGAGCGCCACACCTTCGAGCAGGCCTTCGGGCAGATCCATGCCGGCGTGATCCGTTACGAGGCCGGCGTCAGCGGTCTGCGCATCGATGCTGCGAGCCGCCAGCTCAGCTACCTGGACGCGGTGCTGGCGCCGCACACCGTGCAGGCGCAGGCGGTCAACCCGATCCCGCCGCACCGCGCCCAGGGCAGCGCGCCGGGCGGCTGGCTGGCGCGGGCCGGGCTGAACAACAGCGCCGACGGCCGCTGGGCGGTGGTGGACGTGCTGAGCTACGAGAGCACGGCGCTGCCCGGCAGCGGCATCCACGTCATCGGCGATGCCGCCAGCTGCGGCCTGCCCAAGGCCGGCCACGTGGCCAACCAGGAGGCGAAGATCTGCGCCGACGCCATCGTGCGGCTGCTGCAGAACGGCCAGCCCGATCCGCAGCCGGTGGCCAACTCGGCCTGCTACTCGCCCATCACCGCCAGCACGGCCTCGTGGCTAACGGCGACCTACCAATACGACCCGGCCGAACGCAAGATGAAGCCAGCCATCGCCGGCGGCAAGACGCTGGTCAACGGCGTGCCGGCCACGGCCATCGAATCGGCCACCATCGACGGCGACAACTTCAAGAACATGGGCACCTGGTTCCGCACGCTGATGAGCGACACGCTGGGATGAAGGGCGGGCCCCACGCACCCCCTGCATGGGGGTGCGCGCGGGCCGCCCGCTTAAGGAACCCATAAGGCGGCGGCCCGACAGTGGCCGCCACGCAAAACCACCCCACGAGGAGCACCCGTGTCCCATCGCCTGAACCCCCTGGCGGCCGCCGCCGTGGCCGCCCTGTTATTGCCGCTGGCGCCGGCCGGCGCCGCCACCTTCGGCAGCCTGGCCAACTTCGACGTCGTCAACGACACCGGCCATACCGCCTACGGTTTCGAGATCGAGATCGAGGACAGCCTGTACGACCATGCCGGCACGATCAGCAGCGTGTTCGGCTACGACCGGGTGTTCAGCTTCATCAGCAACGACCCGGGCGCGGTGGTGCGCTACGGCAAGCCCACCATCGAGTACATCGCCGGCTTCGGCGCGCGCATCACCTACGGCGGCAGCTTCGGCGCCAACTTCACGCCCTCGGCGCCCTTCGCCACCGGCGGCGAAAGCTGCTGGCCCGGTGCCAACACCAATTGGCGCGCCACCTCCTGCGACCACTTCGGCGTCAGCACCTACGGCTCACCGGCCAAGACCACCTACCGCTGGCTGCTCGACGACGGCAGTGGCAGCCTGGTCAAGCAGGTGGTCGGCGTGCCGGCGGTGAACATCGTCTACACGCCACCGGCGGCGCCGAACCTGCCGCCGCCGGCCCCGCCGGTGATCCAGCTGCAGGCGCAGGACCTGGGCCAGGGCGCCGACAACGTGCAGCACAACCAGAACAACGCCTTCTGGGTGAAGATCATCAAGACCGAGCTGTCGGACAACGTGCACCTGAACGACCTGCTGGGCGGCAACCACCCGGGTGCGCGGCCCGAGATCGCCGGCCTGGACGGCGAGACCGAGATCGAATGGCAGCCGCTGCAGCTGGGCATGGTCGACGAGGTGACCAAGTCGCTCGATTCGCCCAAGCCCTCGGTGGTTTACAAGTTCCAGTTCTTCGACTACCTGGGCCGCTTCGACGACGACGGCTACGTGGACCCGCAGTCCGGCAAGAAGCCCGGCCAGGAGAACCAGATGCCGCAGATCGACGGCGACGGCCAGGCCTTCGTGATGATCGGCGGCCAGCGTCGCAACCTTAGCTTCGTGGGGCAGCAGATCGCCGGCTTCAACGCCAACGAGGTGGCGCCGCCGCCGGTGCCCGAGCCACAGACCTGGGCGCTGATGCTGGCCGGCCTGCTGGGCCTGGTCTGGCGCGGTCGCCTCAGCCGGCCGCCGGCCACTGCACGCTGACGAGCAGGCCGCCCAGCGCAGCCGAGCGCCGGGCCTGCACGGTGGCGCCATGCACCTGGGCGATGCGCCGAACGATCGACCAGCCCAGGCCGCTGCCCGGCTGGCCGCTGCCCAGCACGCGGAAGAAGCGCTCGCCCAGGCGTGGCAGTTCGGCCTCGGCCACGCCCGGGCCGCTGTCCTCGACCGTCAGCGTTACCTTGCCGCCCTGGATGCTGACGACAACCTGTACCTGGGCCCGCGGCGGGCTGTAGCGCAGCGCGTTGTCCACGAGGTTGCGCACCAGCACGACCAGCAACGTGGCCTCGCCACGCACCCGGCAGATCGGCGCGGCATCCAGCGTCAGCTGCTGGTGCCGCTGCAGCGCCTGCGGGGCCATTTCGGCGACCACGCCCTGTACCACCCCCGACAGATCCAGCGCGGCCAGCGGCGGCGCCTCGGCGGCTTCCAGCCGCGACAGCGTCAACAGCTGCTCGACCAGCCGCGCGGCGCGGTCGCAGCCCTGCAGCGTGGCCTGCAGCGCATGGCGGCGCGCGCCCTTGCCGCCTGGCGGCAACCTGACCTGCGTATACACTTCGTCGCCAATGTCGATGGCGCCGATCTGGCCGGCACGCTGGCCCATCTGAATCCGCGCAGCACGCTGTTTGTCGTCGCCAGCAAGACCTTCACCACGCAGGAGACCATGGCCAACACCGGCAGTGCCCGCGCCTGGCTGCTCGCCGCCGCCGGCAACCAAGCCGCTGTGGCCCGCCACTTCGTTGCCGTGTCGACCAATTTGGCCGCCACCGCCGACTTCGGGATCGCGCCGGAGAACGTCTTCGCATTCTGGGACTGGGTCGGCGGGCGTTTTTCGCTGTGGTCGGCCATCGGCCTGCCGTTGGCGCTGGCCATCGGCTTCCGCCATTTCGAGGCCCTGCTCGCCGGCGCCCGCGCCATGGACCAACATTTCCGCGACGCGTCGCCAACCGTCAACCTGCCGCTGACCCTGGCCCTGCTCGAACTGTGGAACACCAATTTTCTCGGTGCCGCCAGCCACGCCGTGTTGCCTTACAGCCAGTCGCTCGAACTCTTGCCCGCGTATTTGCAGCAACTGCAAATGGAAAGCCTCGGCAAGCAGGTCGATCGCGACGGGCAACCGACCGATTACGCCACGGCGCCGGTGCTCTGGGGGGCCGCCGGTACCAACGGGCAGCATTCGTTCTACCAGTTGTTGCACCAGGGCGGCTGGTTGATTCCCTGCGATTTCATCGCCCTGAAGCACGCCGACTTCCCGCTGGCCGGCCATCATTGCGCGCTGCTCGCCAACTGCCTGGCGCAATCCGCCGCACTGGCCTTCGGCCGGACCGCGGAGGAAACCCGCGCGAGCGACACCCCCGAAGCGCTGGTGGCCAACAAAACCTTCCACGGCAACCAGCCCTCGACCACCCTGTTGCTCGAGCGCCTCGACCCGCACACGCTGGGCCGGCTGATCGCGCTCTATGAACACAAGGTGTTCTGTCTGGGCGTGCTGTGGCACCTCAACGCTTTCGATCAATGGGGCGTCGAACTCGGCAAGCAGCTGGCTGCCAGCATCGCGCCGCAACTCGACGGCTCGGCGCAAACCGCGGCGTTTGACGGCTCCACCCGCGGGCTGATCGCCGCGCTGCGGCGCTGATCGGCAGCGCTTGCCCGACGCCCCGGCCGCAGGTAGGATGCACTGAATAAACAATAAGGATCATGGGCATGG
>JAFLDH010000385.1 GCA_017302505.1 Burkholderiales bacterium | reverse complement strand
GGCGCGCTCGGCCGTGCGCGCGCTGCAGCGGCGGCGCGGTGCCGTCGGCAGCGACGACCAGGCCGGCGAGCACTGGGCCGTGCAGCTGCAACCCACCGGCGAATGGCTGGCGGTGTCGCGCCGGCAGCTGCCGGCCGTGCGCGAGGCCTTGCGGGAGTAGGCGGGCGCGCGGCGCGACCACGCACAATGCCGGTCGCATGAGTGCCCTCTACGTTGCGCTGATCAGCTTCGCCTGCGTCTTTTCCGGCGCGCTGCTGGGCCTGTTCCTGCGCAGCCGGCTGCCCCAACACCACCTGAGCAAGGCCTCCGAAGACACGGTGAAGATCGTCGCCGGCCTGATGGCGACCCTCTCGGCGCTGGTGCTGGGCCTGCTGATCGCATCGGCGAAGAACTCCTTCGACAGCGTCAACAACGGCCTGAAGGGAAGCCTGGCGAAGGTAATCGTCATCGACCATCTGCTCGTCGAGTTCGGCCCCGAGACGGCAGCGCTGCGCAAGCAGCTGAAGCTGCAGACCGAGGCCCAGTACCAGGGGCTGCTGTCCGCGGGCAGCGCCTCGCTGGCGCAACCGCCCACGCTCGGCGACTTCCTGCGGGGCCTGCAGGCGCTGCAGCCGCAGGATGACCGGCAGCGCGCCTTGGTGGAGCGCATCCAGTCGCTGTCCGGCGAGATCCGGCAGGCCCACTGGCTGGTGCTGGAGCAGTCCGACGACAGCGTGCCCGCAGTGTTCCTGGTGGTCATCGTCTGCTGGCTGACGATGATGTTCCTGAGCTTCGGGCTCTTTTCGCCCAGCAATCCCATCACCTTGTCGGCGCTGTTCATCGCCGCGTTGTCGGTGGCCACCGCCATCCTGTTGATGGAAGAGATGTACCGCCCGCTAGACGGCCTGATCTCGATACCGTATGCGCCTCTGCGCGAGGCGATGGCACTGCTGGGGCGCTGACGCTCCGGCTCAGCCGGTGTTGCGCAGCCCGGCGGCGATGCCGTTGATCGAGATGTGGATACCGCGGCGCAGCCGCTGCTCGGCCGGTGCCGCCGCATCGGCCCCAGGCCGGCGGAAGCGCCGCATCAGCTCCACCTGCAGGTGGTTCAGCGGGTCCAGGTACGGGAAGCGGTGCTCGATCGAGCGCGCCAGCGTCGGGTTCGACTGCAGGCGCCGCGTCTCGCCAGTGATCTGCGACAGCGCCTCGTTGGCGCGCTCCCACTCGGCACGGATGGCGGTGAAGATGCGCTTGCCGAGCTTCTTGTCCTCGACCAGCTCCACGTAGCGCGCGGCGATGCGCAGGTCGCTCTTGGCCAGCACCATGTCCAGGTTGGACAGCAGCGTGCGGAAGAAGGGCCATTGCTTGTGCATGCGCTGCAGCAGTTCCAGCCGCGCCTTGCGCGTGGCCGGGTCGGCCAGGAAGTCCTCGATGGCCGAGCCGAAGCCGCACCAGCCCGGCAGCGCCACCCGGCACTGGCCCCAGCTGAAGCTCCAGGGGATCGCGCGCAGGTCCTCGATCGCGCGGTTGGCCTTGCGCGAGGCCGGCCGCGAGCCGATGTTCAGCTCGGCGATCTCGCGGATCGGCGTCGCGGCGAAGAAGTAGTCGGCGAAGCCCGGCGTGTCGTACACCAGCTTGCGGTACGCGCCGAAGCTGGCGCGGCTGATCTCGTCGGCGGCTTCCAGGAAGGCCTTCGGCGCGCTCTTGGTCGGATGCAGCAGCGTCGCTTCCAGCGTGGCCGCCACCAGTGTTTCCAGGTTGCGCCGGCCGATCTCCGGGTTCGCGTACTTCGAGCCGATCACCTCGCCCTGCTCGGTCAGGCGGATCTGGCCCTTCACCGTGCCCGGCGGCTGCGCCAGGATGGCTGCGTAGCTGGGGCCGCCGCCGCGGCCCACCGTGCCGCCGCGGCCGTGGAACAGCCGCAGCGTCAGGCCGTGCGCCTTCTCCAGCGGCTCGAACAGCTCGACCAGCGCGTTCTCGGTGCGGTAAAGCTCCCAGTTGCTGGTGAAGAAGCCGCCATCCTTGTTGCTGTCGCTGTAGCCCAGCATGATGTCCTGCTCGGCGCCGCTGCGCACGATCATCGGCAGCACGCCGGGCTGGGCATAGAACTCGCCCATGATGCGCGCGGCATTGCGCAGGTCCTCGATGGTCTCGAACAGCGGCACCACGATCAGGTCGTTGTGCGCGCTGTCATCCAGCGTGCCGCGCATCAGCCCGCATTCCTTCTGCAGCAGCAGCACCTCGAGCAGGTCGCTGACGTCCTCGGTGTGGCTGATGATGTAGTGGCGCAGCGCCTCTTGCCCAAAGCGCTCGCGCATCTGCAGCGCGGCCTCGAAGATGGCCAGTTCGCCCTGCACCAGCGGCGAATAGTCGGCGCCGCGCACGCGCAGCGGCCGCGCGTCGTTCAGCAGCCGCCCCAGCAGCGCGCGGCGCTGCGCCTCGTCCAGCTTGCGGTAGGCCGGCTCCACGCGGGCCACGCGCAACAGTTCGTCCAGCACCGCCTCGTGCTGGTCGGAGCTCTGCCGCAGGTCCACCGTGGCCAGGTGGAAGCCGAAGACCTGTACCGCGCGGATCAGCGGCGCCAGACGCGGCGCGATCAGCGCCTGTGCATGGTGCGAGCGCAGCGAGCGCTCGATGATGCGCAGGTCGGCCAGGAAGCTGCCGGCATCGGGGTAGGGGTTCTGCGGCGCGACCGCATGACGCAGCGCCTCGGTACCGGTCAGCTCGTGCAGCGTGGCCGCCAGCCGCGAATACATGCCGATCAGCGCGCGGCGGTAGGGCTCGTCGCTGCGGTGCTCGTTGTGGTCGGGCGAGGCCTCGGCCAGCGCCAGCATCTCGGCGCTGGCCGGCGCCAGCATGTTCGACATCGACAGCTCGGCGCCCAGCTGGTGCACCTCGGTCAGGTAGTGGCGCAGCGCGGTCTCCGACTGGCGGGCCAGCGCCATGCGCAGCGTGGCGGCGCTGACGTTCGGGTTGCCGTCGCGGTCGCCGCCGATCCAGTTGCCCATGCGCAGGAAGGGCGGCACCTCGTGGCCGGGCAGCGCCTGCTCGATCTCGCGGTACAGCTTGGGAATCTGGCGCAGGAAGGTGGCGTGGTAGTAGCTCAACGCGTTCTCGATCTCGTCGGCCACCGTCAGCTTGGCGGTGCGCAGCATGCGCGTCTGCCACAGCTGGGTGATGCGGGCGCGGATCAGCTCCTCGTTCTCGTGCCGTTCGCGTTCGCCGTGCAACTCGTCGCGCTGGCCGATGAATTCCGCGATGGCACGTTCGGCGTCCAGGATGCTCTTGCGCTGCACCTCGGTGGGGTGCGCGGTCAGCACCGGTGCGATGTAGGCATGCTTCAGCGCCGCGGCGATGTCGGCCGAGCGGTGGTCGGCACGGTGCAGCCGCTCGAAGCTGACGGCCAGCGAGCCCTCCAGCTGCTGGCCGGCGCGTTCCTGGCGCAGCCGGCGGCGCACGTGGTGGCGGTCCTCGGCGATGTTGGCCAGGTGCGAGAAGTAGCTGAAGGCGCGGATCACGCTCACCGTCTGGTCGGCCGACAGGTTCTTCAGCAGTCGGTCGAGCACCCGGCCGGCGCTGGCATCCTGCTTCAGCCGGTAGGCCACCGACAGCTTGCGCACCCGCTCGATCAGTTCGAAGGCGTCCTTGCCTTCCTGCTCGCGGATCACCTCGCCCAGGATCCGGCCAAGTAACCGGATATCTTCGACCAGCGGCTTGTTTTCCACCGCGGCGTCGCCGCCTTCCCCGTTGCGCGGGGCAGAACGGGGCTTCCGGGCGGGCGTGGCGGGGCGCAGGGCGGTGGGCATCGGAAGGCTCCGTAGGATGTAACCATGTTACCAACTCGGGGCCGCGGGCCGGCATGGTGCGGCCGGCCCGGCCGGCGCCGTGGCACCCTGGCCATAATGCAAGCACCATGCCTGAGCCCACCATCATCGCCACCCGCGAAAGCCGCCTTGCCCTGTGGCAGGCCGAACATGTCCGCGACCTGCTGCGCAGCCGCTTCGGCCTGCAGGTGGAGCTGCTGGGCATGACCACGCGTGGCGACCAGATCCTGGACCGGGCGCTGTCCAAGGTCGGCGGCAAGGGCCTGTTCGTCAAGGAACTGGAAGCCGCGCTGGAAGAGGGCCGCGCCCACCTGGCCGTGCATTCGCTTAAGGACGTGCCGATGGTGCTGCCCGAAGGCTTCGTGCTCGGCGCGGTGCTGGAACGCGAAGACCCGCGCGATGCCTTCGTCAGCCCGCGCCACCGCGCGCTGGCCGATCTGCCGCAGGGCGCCTGCGTCGGCACCTCCAGCCTGCGCCGCGCCGCGCAGCTGCTGGCGCTGCGGCCCGACCTGCGCATCGAGCCGCTGCGCGGCAATTTGGACACCCGGCTGCGCAAGCTCGACGAAGGCCACTTCGATGCCATCGTGCTGGCTGC
>JAFLDH010000384.1 GCA_017302505.1 Burkholderiales bacterium | reverse complement strand
GCGGCTTCGGCGGCCGCCAGCCCGGTGCCCGACAACACGCCCTGCGCCTGCAGCGCCTGCGCGACGCTCATCGCATGCCAGTTCGGCAGGGCAGGGTGGGTGGGCGTGGGGGCAGGCGGATCGTCGGGCACAGGGGGCATGGCAGCCCGGATTCTGCGAAGCGATGGCCTCGCCGTCTGCCCGTTGGGCCCCTTTCTTGCGTCCGGTCAAGCCCTTGGCAAGTCCCGGCTGCGGCACGGAACTTTCTGCCGCTGCGGAGATACTGCGCCCATGGATTTTGTGAACCCGCCCCTGTTGGCCGCTGCCGCGCTGGTGTTCGTCAGCGTGCTCGCGGGCTTGTACTCGGCGCGCATCGGGTTCTCGTTCCTGCTGGTGTTTCTTCTGGCCGGCATCCTGGCGGGCGAGGACGGCCCCGGCGGCTACCCGTTCGAGGACATCCGGCTGAGCTTCTGGGTCGGCAACCTGGCGTTGGCCATCATCCTGCTGGACGGCGGCCTGCGCACTGCCTTCGCCACCTTCCGCACCGGGCTGAAGCCGGCCTCCGTGCTGGCCACGGTGGGGGTGCTGATCTGCGCCGCGCTCACCGGTCTGGCCGGCATGCTGTTCCTGGGCCTGGACTGGGGCACCGCCATGCTGCTGGGCGCCATCGTCGGCTCCACCGACGCGGCGGCGGTGTTTGCACTGCTCACGCGCTCGGGCGTGACCTTGAACGAGCGCGTGGCGGCCACGCTGGAGATCGAATCGGGCGTCAACGATCCCATGGCGGTGTACCTGACGCTGGCCTTCATCACGCTGCTGGCGCCGGCCCAGGCGGCCGCCGGTGGCAGCTCGGCCTGGGCCACGATGGCCTGGTCCTTCGTGCAGCAGTTCGGCTGGGGCGCGCTGGCCGGTGTGATGGGCGGGCTGGCGATGGCCGAACTGCTGAAGCGCGTGGCCGCGCGCGATGCAGGCGGCGGCATCCTGGCGCTGATGATCGGTGCCGCTGGCCTGGCGCTGTTTGCCGCCACCGGCCTGGTGGGCGGCTCGGGCTTCCTGGCGGTGTACCTGTTCGGGCTGATCGTGGCCAACCGGGCCGCGCAGGCCGTGGCGCCCACGCTGGCAGCCATGGACGGCTATGCCTGGCTGGCACAGGCCGGCATGTTCCTGCTGCTCGGGCTGCTGGTCACGCCATCGGACCTGCTGGACTCGCTGCTGCCCGCCCTGGGCGTGGCCCTGGCGCTGATCTTCGTGGCCCGGCCGCTGACGGTCTGGTTGTGCCTGTGGCCCTTTCGCTTCGACCCGCGCGAGACCTGGTACATCGCCTGGGTGGGGCTGCGCGGCGCGGTGCCCATCGTGCTGGCCTTGTTCCCGCTGCTGGCGGGCACGCCGCAGGCCGAACTGCTGTTCAACGTGGCCTTCGTGGTGGTGCTGGTGTCACTGCTGACGCAGGGCACCACCATCGGGCTGATGGCCCGCCGCCTGGGCGTGGCCATGCCCGAGGCCGGCGATGAACGCGAGCAGCGCGCCGTGTTCCGCGATTTCGAGCTGGACCCGGGCCTGCCGCTGGCGCTGGTCTGCGATTTCTACAACCTGCCGGCACCGGCCGAAGCGCAGCGCTCGGTGGCCGACTGGCTGGCTGCCGAACTGCGCCGCCCGCCCGTGGCCGGCGACAGCGTGGCCCTGGGCCCGGCAACGCTGGTGGTGCGCGAGCTGCAGGACGGCCGCATCGTGCGGGTGGGCCTGGGCTTGCCGGAGTGACGTGGGGGCAACCGAAGCCGACCCAGCCGCCTGCATCCGCGGCATGCCCACCGCCATCGGCTAAGCTCTGCCCCAATGAACCAGTCAGTACAAAAGCCGAAGCCACGGCGTCGGGCGCCACCTGCCGAGCCGCGCACCAACGACCCCGAGCGCACGATGGCCGACATCATCGAGGTGGCCACGCGCGAGTTTGCCGAGAAGGGGCTGGCCGGGGCGCGCATCGACGTCATCGCCGAGGCCATGCGCACCAGCAAGCGCATGATCTACTACTACTTCGGCAGCAAGGAAGGCCTGTACATCCGCGTGCTGGAGGAGGCCTACCGGCACATCCGCGCGATCGAGGCCGGGCTGCACCTGGAAGATCTGCCGCCCGAGGACGCGCTGCGGCGGCTGGTGGCCTTCACGGTGGACTACCAGCTTGCCAACCCTGACTTCATCCGCCTGGTGATGACCGAGAACATTCACCGTGGCGAGTACCTGAAGCAGAGCAAGGAGATCCAGCGCCTGAACGTGCCGGCCATCGAGGGCCTGCGCAGCGTCTACGAACGCGGCGTGGCCGACGGCGTGTTCCGCCCCGGCATCGACCCGGTGGACCTGCACATGTCGATCAGCGCTTTAAGCTTCTTCAACACCGCCAACCGCCACACCTTTGCGCTGATCTTCAAGCGCGATCTCGAATCGCCGGCCGCCATCGTGGCGCGGCGGGAAAGCATCGTCGAGATGGTGGTGCGCTTCGTACGCCGCTGACCCCTCCGTGCCGCAGGCACCGTCTGACGCGGGTTACTACTTACTGTAAAACTAACTAGTTCGTACAAAATGCGGTGCAAGCCATCGGTACAGATGGAACGCCCCGCGGCACCCAGCGCCGCGCCGCCGTCGGAGACATGCCCTTGAACCTGCTGCTCGATCGCTTCTGCCGCGTGCTCGATGGCGCGATGGTGCTGCTGCTGGCGCTGATGGTGCTGCTGGTCTTCGGCAACGTGGTGCTGCGCTATGCCTTCGATTCGGGCATCACCGTCAGCGAGGAACTGTCGCGCTGGCTGTTCGTGTGGATGACCTTCCTCGGCGCCATCGTCGCCATCAAGGAGCGCGGCCACCTGGGCACCGACATGCTGGTGGCGCGCCTGCCCAAGGCCGGCAAGAAGGCCTGCCTGATCGTCGGCCACCTGCTGATGCTGTACGTCACCTGGCTGCTGTTCCAGGGCAGCCTGGCGCAGACCAAGATCAACTGGGATGTCGAGGCCCCGGTCAGCGGCGCCTCGATGGCCATCTTCTACAGCGCCGGCGTGTTCTTCGCCGTCTTCGCCGGCCTGCTGCTGCTGCGCGAGACCTGGCGCGCGATCACCGGTCGTCTCCGCGACGAGGAACTGGTGACGGTCCAGGAATCCGAAGACCTGGCCCAGGTGCACGACCTGCACCTGGACGAGCCGCCGAAGCGCTGAGCCGGAGCCGACCATGACCGTCGCCATCTTCCTCGGCTCGCTGCTCGGCGCCATGGCGCTGGGCATTCCCATCGCCTATTCGCTGCTGATCTCCGGCGTGGCGCTGATGTGGCACCTGGACCTGTTCGACGCGCAGATTCTGGCGCAGAACACCATCAATGGCGCCGACAGCTTCCCGCTGCTGGCCGTGCCCTTCTTCATGCTGGCCGGCGAGATCATGAACGTCGGGGGCCTGAGCAAGCGCATCGTCAACCTGGCGCTGACGCTGGTGGGCCATGTGCGCGGCGGCCTGGGCTTCGTGGCCATCGCGGCGGCGGTGCTGATGGCGGCACTGTCGGGCTCGGCGGTGGCCGACACCGCGGCGCTGGCGGCACTGCTGCTGCCGATGATGGTCAAGGCCGGCCATGACCGGGCGCGTTCCGGCGGGCTCATCGCCAGCGCCGGCATCATCGCGCCGATCATCCCGCCGTCGATCGGCTTCGTCATCTTCGGCGTGGCCGCCAACGTGTCGATCAGCAAGCTGTTCCTGGCCGGCATCGTGCCGGGGCTGATGATGGGCGCGGCCATCGCGCTGACCTGGTGGTGGGTGGCCAAGCGCGAGAACGTGAAGCCGCCGCCCAAGGCCAGCGCGGCCGAGCGCTGGGCCGCGCTGAAGTCCTCGACCTGGGCGCTCTTCCTGCCGGTGATCGTGCTGGTGGGCCTGAAATTCGGCGTGTTCACCCCCACCGAGGCGGCGGTGGTGGCTGCGGTCTACGCGCTGATCGTCGCCACCGTGGTCTACCGCGAGCTGAAGCTGCACCAGCTGTACGAGGTGTTCGTCAGCGCCGCCAAGACCACCGCGGTGATCATGTTCCTGGTGGCCGCGGCGATGGTCAGCGCCTGGCTGATCACCGTGGCGCAGATCCCGGCCGAGCTGGTGAGCCTGCTGCAGCCGTTCATCGACAACCCGACGCTGCTGCTGATCGCCATCATGCTGCTGGTCATCGCGGTCGGCACCGCGATGGACATGACGCCGACGATCCTGATCATGACCCCGGTGCTGATGCCGGTGATCAAGGCCGCCGGCATCGACCCGGTGTACTTCGGCGTGCTGTTCATCATGAACAACGCCATCGGCCTGATCACGCCGCCGGTGGGCACCGTGCTCAACGTCGTGGCCGGCGTCGGCCGCATGAAGATGGACGAGGTCACGCGCGGCGTCGTGCCCTTCATGCTGGCGCAGTTCGCCGTGATGTTCCTGCTCGTCCTGTTCCCCTCGCTGGTGTTGGTGCCCTTGCGCTTCTTCACCAGCTGAAGCC
>JAFLDH010000383.1 GCA_017302505.1 Burkholderiales bacterium | reverse complement strand
CGGCCGCTGGATCTGGGCGGCGCTGGCGCTGGGCGTGCTGGGCTGCGCGGTGGGGCTGTGGCCGGAGCTGCAGGCCCAGGCCAGCGCCGGCAGCGCCGCCGGCATCGAAGGCCAGCTGGCCGCGCTGGTGTCGGCCGTCTGTTATGCCGGCGTGGTGGTGCTGGCCCGGCACCAGGCGCAGCGCGACGCGCTTTGGACCATCCTGCTGGTGCAGAACCTCCTGCCGACGCTGCTGCTGGCCGGGCCGGTGGCGCTGACCTGGCAGCCGATGAGCTGGGCCGACCTGGGCCCGGTGCTGCTGATCGGCCTGCTGGCCACCGGCGGGCTGATGTGCATCACCTGGGCCTTCACCCACGTGGAGGCCAGCCGCGCCGCACCGCTGGAATACACCGGCCTGGTGTGGGCGGCCACGCTGGGCTGGCTGCTGTTCGGCGAGATCCCCTCCGCCTGGAGCCTGGGCTCGGCGGCGCTGATCGTCGCCGGCGCGCTGCTGCTGCTGCGCCGCTGAGGGCGCCGTCCACCGGGGCTGACACCCGGCGCTGGAACGCCGGCCTGCCAGTGCCGCAACAGGGTTAACCCGCAAGTCCCGGCAGAGAGAACGAACCGCAGGTAAATTTTTGACCTGTGTCGTTTAACCTACAACTGAGGAGTCTTGCCATGAACGAGCGGGAATTGAACCTCTGGGACCGTGCTGCGATGTGGGCCATTGTTGCGGTGAGCGTCGCGCCGCTGATCCCCTATGCGCTGCAAGGCTGGGCCAGCTAGAGCCTGAGAGGAGCCCCCATTGAAAGGCGGCCCACGGGCCGCCTTTTTTCATCGCCGGTCGATCTGCGCCAGCGCGGCCTCGCGGATCTGCCGCTTGAAGATCTTGCCGGACGGGGTGCGCGGCAGCGGCGCGTCGGCGCGCACGATGTAGCGCGGCATCTCGAAGCGCGCCAGGTGGGTGGACAGGAACTGGCGCAGCTCGTCCAGGTCCAGCGCCTCGCTGGCGTGGATGGTGGCGCCGACCTCCTCGCCCAGGCGTTCGTCGGGCACGGCGTAGACGGCGGCTTCCTGCACCAGCGGGTGCATCAGCAGCGCGGCTTCGACATGGCCGCAGCCGATGTTCTCGCCGCCGCGGATGATCAGGTCCTTGATGCGGTCGACGATGAACAGGAAGCCCTCGTCGTCAATGTAGGCCACGTCGCCGGTGCGGAACCAGTCGCCGTCGGTGAAGGCCTGGGCGTTGGCCTCGGGCCGCTTCCAGTAGCCGTTGAAGATGGAGGTGCCGCGGATCAGCAGCTCGCCGCGCTGGCCGGTGGGCAGTGAGTGACCGCTTTCGTCCACCACCTTCAGCTGCAACACCTGCGAGCAGCGGCCCGAGCTGGCGGGCTTGCGCAGATAGTCCTCGCCGCTGTTGCCGGCGCCGATGGCGTTGGTCTCGGTCATGCCCCAGCCGATGTTGGGCAGTGCCTGGCCAAAGCTGGCTGCGATCTGCCGCACCTGCTCGGGCGCGCGCGGTGCACCGCCGCCGCCCACCGCCAGCAGGCTGCTCAGGTCGTGCTGGCCCTGCTGCGCCACGCGCACCAGGTCGCCGGTGACGGCGGCCGGCGCCACCACTGAGCTGAGCTTGTCGCGCTCGATCAGCTGGGCGGCGTGTTCGGCATCCCAGCGGTACATGCAGACCATGCGCCGCTGCTGCCGGTAGCTGACCAGGTAGGACGCATGCAGCCCGGTCACGTGGAACAGCGGCACGGCCAGCAGCGTGCCCGGCTGCACGGCCGGCGGCACCGGCTCGATGCCGGCCACCAGCTCGCCGATGCGGCGGTCGGCCTCCCACGACAGCAGCGCGGTCAGCACCTGCCGCTGGGTGGAGGGCACGCCCTTCGGGTGGCCGGTGGAGCCGGACGTGTACATCATGATCGCCAGGTCTTCGGGGGCGATCTCGGCCGGCGGCATCGGCACGTCGCCCGCCGCGGCGGTCAGCGCGGCCAGCGCGCGGGCGCCGGGCGCGGAGGGTTCGGTGCGCACCGCCAGCAGCTGCAGCCCAGTCAGGCCGCATTCGGCCAGGCGCTGCAGCCGCTCGGCATCGGCGAAGACCACGCGCACGTCGCCGTCGGTCAGCGCATAGGCCAGCTCGTCGGCCTGCCAGTGGGCGTTGATGCCCACCGCCACCGCGCCGATGGCGGTGATGGCGGTGAAGGCCAGCACCCATTCGGGGTAGTTGCGCATGGCGATGGCCACGCGCTCGCCGTGGCGCACGCCGCAGTCGTGCACCAGCACATGGCCGATGCGCGCCGCGGCCTGCCAGGCTTGCGCGAAGCTCCAGCGCTCGTCCTCGTAGGCCAGGAAGGGCAGGTCGCTGGCGGTCTGCTCGAACATCGCGCGCAGCGAGGGCGGCGCATGCCTGAACACGCGCAGCGCGCGGCCGCCGATGACGGCGTCCACCAGCTCGTAGGGCTGGCCGGGGCCGGTGGTGGCCGCGATGGCCTCGTCGCGCGTCATGCTCGCCTTCAGTTGCGCCAGACGGCCGCGGAGCTCAGGTCCTCGCTCAGCGTCTGGTGGTGGCCGATCTCCTGCCGGCCGACCACCAGGTGGTGCACCTCGTCGGGGCCGTCGGCCAGGCGCAATGTGCGCTGCATCGCGTACATGCGCGCCAGCGGCGTGTGCTGCGACACGCCCAGCGCGCCGTGCATCTGGATGGCCTGGTCGATGATCTGGCACACCCGCTCGGGCACCATGGCCTTGACCATGTGCACCCAGATGCGCGCCTCGCGGTTGCCCAGCACGTCCATCGCCTTGGCGGCCTTCAGCACCATCAGGCGCATGGCCTCGATGTCGATGCGCGCGCGCGAGATGTGCTCGACGTTGCCGCCCAGCCAGGCCAGCTTGCGGCCGAAGGCCTCGCGCGAGACGCCGCGCTGCACCATCAGGTCCAGCGCCTTCTCTGCCTGGCCGATGCTGCGCATGCAGTGGTGGATGCGCCCCGGGCCCAGGCGCACCTGGCTGATCTCGAAGCCGCGGCCTTCGCCGAGCAGGATGTTCTCCTTGGGCACGCGCACGTTGTCGAAGACGATGTGCATGTGGCCGTGCGGCGCGTGGTCCTCGCCGAACACATGCATCGCGCCGATGATCTTCACGCCCGGGGTGTCCTTGGGCACCAGGATCATCGACTGCTGCTGGTGCGAGGGCGCATCGGGGTTGGTGCGCACCATCGTGATCAGGATCTTGCAGCGCGGGCTGCCGGCGCCGGAGATGTAGTGCTTCTCGCCGTTGATCACGTACTCATTGCCTTCGAGCCGCGCGCTGGTGGCGATGTTGCGCGCGTCGGACGAGGCATGGTGCACCTCGGTCATCGCATAGGCCGAGCGGATCTCGCCGTTGAGCAGCGGCTTCAGCCACTTGGCCTTCTGCTCGGGCGTGCCGACGCGTTCCAGCACCTCCATGTTGCCGGTGTCGGGGGCCGAGCAGTTCATGCACTCGCTGGCCAGCGGCACCTTGCCGAGTTCGGCGGCGATGTAGGCGTAGTCCAGGTTGCTCAGGCCCTCGCCGGTCTCGGCATTGGGCAGGAAGAAGTTCCACAACCCTTCCTTCTTGGCCTGGGCCTTGGCGGCGTCCAGCAGCTCCAGCTGGCCGGGCGCGTAAGTCCAGCGGTCGTCGCCGGTGCGGTTGGCGCCCAGCGCCTCGTACTTCTCGGCCATCGGCGCGGCGGTGTCGCGGATGAAGCGCTTGACGTGCTCGTAAAGCGGCCGCGCGCCTTCGGACATGCGCAGGTCGTTCAGCGGGTCGCTCGGGTCCATCGAGAACATCGACTGGGTGATCGGGGCGTGGGGTGCATTCATGCGCGCGGCTCCGGCAGGTAGAAAGGGTGGGCGCCGAGTATGTCGCCGGCCGGCGCGGCGTCGCACCGGGGTTTCACGCGGTGCGCGTCACCCGGGCGACAGGCCCGGCTGGCAGAATCGCGCGCTGTTTTCAAAGGGGAGCGGGCGCGACGCCCGGACAAGACGATGGACGAACAAGACGAAGGCGCGCGCATTGCCGTCTGGGCGGTGCTGGCGATCATCCTGCTGCTGATCTTCGGCCTGATCTTCGGGCTGGTGCTCCGCACGATGAACGCCAAGCACGCCGCCAAGCCGGCGGCGGTGGCGGCCACGCCGGCCGCCGCGGCCGAGACCGAGGTGCTGGTGGAGGTGGCGCGCAGCGGCGTGGTGGTGGTGCGGGTGTTTTTCGAGCTGGACCAGGCCGCGCTGCAGCCCGACGCGCAAGCCGCGCTGGCCCCGGCGCTGCAGGCGCTGAGTGCCGAGCCGGCGAAGAAGCTGATCGTCGCCGGCTACCACGACCCGAGCGGCGACGCCGCCCACAACGCCGACCTGGCCAAGCGCCGCGCCATCGCCGTGCGCATGGCGCTGCTGGCGCTGGGCGCCGAGGCGCAGCGCGTGCAGCTGCGCAAGCCCG
>JAFLDH010000382.1 GCA_017302505.1 Burkholderiales bacterium | reverse complement strand
GCCTGGTCGGCCGGCAGATCGCGGCAGCCGCACTTGGGGCAGCGCGAGAAGCGATAGGCGGGGCGTTCGGCCACGCGCTGCGTCCGCAGGCTCAGCGCGCGGCGGCCGCGTGCATCAGCGATCGCGGAAGACCGGCGCGCGCTTCTCGCGGAAGGCGGCCGCGCCTTCGGCGAAATCATGCGCGCGGCCCAGTGCACCCTGCATGCGCGCTTCCAGCGCCAGCGCCTGCCCATAGTCCATCTGCGCGGCGTCGTCCAGCGCGCGCCGGGTGTCGGCCAGCGCGCGGCTGGGCATGGCGGCCAGCTTGGTCGCCAGCGCCATCGCGCTGTCCATCAGCGCCGCATCGTCCACGCATTGCCAGATCAGGCCGATGCGTTGCGCCTCCTCGGCCGGCAGCTTGTCGCCGGTCATCGCCAGGCCGATCGCCCGGGCGCGGCCCACCAGCCGCGGCAGCAGCCAGGTGCCGCCGCAATCGGGGATCAGGCCGATCTTCGAGAAGGCCTGGATGAAGCTGGCGCTGCGCGCCGCCACCACCAGGTCGCAGCCGAAGGCGAAGTTGGCGCCGGCGCCCGCTGCCACGCCGTTGACCGCGGCGATCACCGGCACCGGCATCGAGCGGATGCGCAGCGCCAGCGGCGCGTAATGCCGCTCGATGACGGCGCCCACGTCGGGCGGCGCGCCGTCCGCGGTGGCCATCTCGGGGTCGTTCAGGTCCTGCCCGGCGCAGAAGCCGCGGCCCGCGCCAGTGACCACCACCGCGCGCACCGCGGCCTCATCGGCCGCGGCGTTCAAGGCGGCCAGCAATTGCTTGTGCATCGCGCCAGTGAAGCTGTTCAGCGCGGCGGGGCGGTTCAGCGTGAGGGTGCGCACCGCGCCTTGCGTCGTGCTCAGCACCAGGTCCTGTTCCATGCGTGTCTCCTGCTACGGTCGGTCCGGGATGGGCCGCAGCATACAAGGCTGCCCGTCAGACGAGCGAGACCAGGCGCCCGGTCAGTGGGCCGGCCGCAGATGCAGGTGCGGGCGGCCAGCCGCGGCACCCTTCTTGGGCACGCCGCCGCCGGGCGGCGCATGCCGGTGCGGCTGGTGCGCCTCCATGCCGATCAGGTTGAGCTTGCCGTGGCGCACGCCGCGCTGCGCGCACAGCAGGTCGGCGAACTGCCGCACCACCGACGTCGCCCCGCGCAGCGTCAGCGTCTCCAGACGGAACTCATGGTCCAGCGGCACCATCGTGCTGCTGACCACCAGGTCGTGGTGCGCGTGCTGCAGTGCACTCAACCGCCGCGTCACGTCCAGTTCGCCGCGCCGGTAGACATAGGACAGGCTGGCCACGCAGTCCGCCGTCTCCTGTGCACGCTGCGCCGCGTGCTCCAGCTCGGCACGCAGCAGGTCGCGCACTGCTTCGGAGCGGTTGGCATAGCCACGCTGCGCGATCCAGGCGTCGAAGTCCTGGGCCAACTTGTCGTCCAGCGAAATGGTGAAGCGCTGCATCGCCTGCCCTTGCAAACAAGACAGCCCTCAGGCTAGCAGAAGGGGCAGACAGCAGGCATGAGATATGCAATATTGAGATTACTTCATACACCTCTGCAGGCCCACCGATGAGCCCTTGTGCCGCTGCGCGCCCTGCCCTGCTGGGCCCCGGACTGCTGCTGGCCTGCGGCGCCTGCTGGGCGCAGGCCACGCCACCGACCGACCGGGTGGAGGTCACCGGCCACTATGTCAACAGCCTGGGCAGCAGCGATGCCGCCAGCGCCGGCACCATCACGCCGCAGCTGATCGAAAGCCGCCCGCTGCTGCGCCCGGGCACGCTGCTGGAGCTGATCCCGGGCATGGCGGTCACCCAGCACAGCGGCGCCGGCAAGGCCAATCAGTACTTCCTGCGTGGCTTCAACCTGGACCACGGCACTGACTTCGCCACCTGGGTGGCCGGCATGCCGGTAAACCTGCGCACCCATGCGCACGGCCAGGGCTACACCGACCTGAACTTCATCATCCCCGAGCTGATCTCGCGGGTGGACTACTGGAAGGGGCCGTACTACGCCCAGATCGGCGACTTCTCGTCCGCCGGCGGCGCCAAGATGGCCTACACCGAAGCGCTGCCACAGCGCATCGCGCTGGCCACGCTGGGCGACTTCGGCTACCAGCGCGCGCTGCTGGCCGGCTCGCCCGAGCTCGGCCCCGGGGCGCTGACCTATGCGCTGGAGTACCAGCATGTCGACGGCCCCTGGGAGGTGCCCAACGACTACGTCAAGTGGAACGGCCTGCTGCGCTACGCGGGGGCGCTGGGTGACGGACGCTTCGGCCTGACGGCGATGGCCTACAGCGGCCGCTGGAACTCCACCGACCAGGTGCCGCTGCGGGCCATCGAGTCGGGCCTGATCGGCCGCTTCGGCACACTGGATGCCAGCTCGGGCGGCATCTCCAGCCGCTACAGCGTCTCGGCCGACTACGCGGCGCCGCTGGCCGGCGGCGACTTCCAGACCACCGCCTACTGGTTCAAGTACCGGCTGAACCTGTACTCCAACTTCAGCCTCTACCTGAACGACCCGGTCAACGGCGACCAGTTCGAGCAGGCCGACGACCGCAACGTCTACGGCTGGACCGGCGAATGGTCGAAGCGTGCCACGCTGTTCGGCCGGCCCACGCTGAACACCCTGGGCTACGAGTTGCGCCAGGACCGCATCAAGCCGGTGGGCCTGTATGCCACGCGCCAGCGCGAGCGGCTGTCGACCATGCGGCTGGACGACGTGGTCGAAGGCAGCGCCGGCGTCTTCGCGTCCAACGACACGCAGTGGACCGACTGGCTGCGCAGCATCGCCGGCCTGCGCTATGACCGCTACCGCTTCGACGTGAACAGCCTGAGCACGCCGCAGAACTCCGGCGACGTGACGGCGGGCATCTGGTCGCCGAAGCTGTCGCTGGTGTTCGGGCCCTGGGCGCAGACCGAGTACTTCGTCAATGCCGGCTACGGCTTCCACAGCAACGATGCACGCGGGGTGACGATCCAGGTCGACCCGGCCACCGGCAGCTCGGTGGACCCGGCCACGCCGCTGGTGCGTAGCAAGGGCGGCGAGCTGGGGCTGCGCACCGAGCTCGTCCCCAACCTGCAGTCGTCGCTGTCGCTGTGGGTCCTGACGCTGGACAGCGAGCTGGTGTTCATCGGGGACGCCGGCAACACCGACGTCGGCCGGCCGTCGCGCCGCTACGGCGGCGAGTGGTCGAACCGCTGGCGCGCGCTGCCGTGGCTGCTGGTGGATTTAGACGTGGCCTGGAACCACGCCCGCTTCACGCAGGATGCGCCGGAAGGCAACTACGTGCCGGGTGCGCCCGACTGGGTAGCGTCGGCCGGCGTGTCGGTGCCGCGCTACGGGCCGTGGTCGGGTGCCGCCTTCCTGCGCTACATCGGCTCGTATCCGCTGACCGAGGACAACAGCGTGCGTGCCGATGCGCAGACGGTGGTCGATGCGCAGGTGGCCTACGAGCTGGCGCGCGGGCTGCAGCTGCGGCTGGATGTCTTCAACCTGTTCAATGCGCAGACCAACGACATCAGCTACTACTACACCTCGCGCCTGCCGGGCGAACCGGTGGCCGGCGTGGATGACCGGCATGTGCACCCGGGCGAGCCGCGCAGCTTTCGCGTCAGCCTGTCATACCGGTTCTGAACGCGCCGGTCCGGCTCAGCGCGGCTTGTTCTCCAGCTTCTCGATCAACGGGTCGATGCCGGCGTCGTACATCGCCTTCATCATCCAATGCACCAGGCCGTTCGTCTTCTCCGGCGTGCCGCCGCTGATCGGCGGATGCGGGTCGTACTCCATGTCCAGCATCACGCCCTGGGTGTACTTGGGGCCCCAGTTGTCGTTCAGGATCGCCAGCGCCATGTCCATGCCGGCCGTCACGCCGGCGGCCGTCCAGTACTTGCCGTCCTGCGTGTAGCGTTCGTTCGCCGGGATGGCCTTGTACTTCTTCAGGAACTCCTCCTCGCGGTACCAGTTGGTCGAGGCGCGCTTGCCCTCCAGCAGGCCGGTCGCGCCCAGCACCCATACCCCCGTGCAGACCGCCGCGGTGTAGGTGCTGCCCTTGTCGATGCGCCGGATCCAGTCGAGGATCTTCGGGTCGTAGGCCGCCTCCACCGTGCCGGTGAAGCCGCCGGGAATGACCAGGATGTCCAGCTGATCGACCTGGTCGATGGTGGTGTCGGGGATCACCTGCACGCCCATCACCGTCCGGATCGGCCCGGGCTTTACACCGATGAGCTGCGTCTTCGCGCCGGCCTGGCCCAGCACGTAGCGCGGCCCGGTGAAGTCCAGGTCGTTCACGCCGTCGTAGACCAGGATGCCGATGCTCTTGATCGGCTTCTTCGGCTTGCCCAGGATGGCATCCATCACCCAGGCGTGGTCGGCGCCCTGCACCTTGTCGGGCAAGCGTGCCTTCAATGCCTCCTCTTCCGGCGTCAGCTGCACGCTGATGTCGGCGGCGCCTCGCGCGCTGCTGGCGGGCGGCGCCGGTGGCGCGGGC
>JAFLDH010000381.1 GCA_017302505.1 Burkholderiales bacterium | reverse complement strand
GCACCGGCAGCCAGCGCTCGGCCTCGTCGCTCCAGGCCCAGCTGCGCAGCTCGTCGGCGGGCGGCGCCGGCGGGCGGTAGGGCACCACCTGGCCGCTCTGCAGGTCGACGCGCTGGGTCTGCGGGTTCAGCCGGCCGGCAAATGGCACGCAGCCGGGCGGTGCAAAGCCCAGAGGGTCGGCGCCCTCGGGCAGCAGGCTGCACACCGGCGCCAGCACACCGGTCTGCGCATCGTAGAAGCTCCATTCAATGCTGCGCATGGTGTCCTCAGCGCTTCACGATCGAAAGGCGGATGGTCGACCGGTACAACAGCAGGTTCGGCGCGCTGCCGCCGTTGTTCGTCTTCAGGTCGAAGGTCAGCGCCACGCCGCCCGTGGCGCTGAAGCTGTCGGCCGAGTTGAGCTGCGTGCGCGTGGCCACGTTGTTGCGGAAGCCGGCCGCGATGACGGTGGACCCGCCGGCGGGCGTCACCCACCAGCCCACCTGCTTGCCGCTGTCGCCCACCACGTTGGTGGCCTCGATGGTGGCCGACACCTCGATGGTGCAGTCCACCGGTGGCGTGATGCTGAAGCTGCGCGCCGTCACGGTGCCGTAGCTGCCGCCGCCGAAGTCGTAGTCGTCGCGGTACACCTCGGCGGCGGCGCCCACCGCCAGCTGCAGGGTGCCCACCAGCGGCAGCCCGTACATCCCACCGGCGCCAAAATCCCACGGCACCAGCACGTCGCAGCCGGGGCTCACCTCGCACAGCATCGCCCGGGTCAGGAAGGCATAGCTGTAGGGGGCCGCCGGCGCCTGGTACATGCGCACCACGGGCACGATGCGCGCCGTGCCCGCTGGCGCCTGCGCGGTGAACCACAGCTTGGTGTAGCTGCTCTCGTACTGCGCCTGGCCGTCGGCAGAGGGCTGCGCGCGCCAGGCGGTGTCCGGCCCGCCTGCGCTCATGCTGCTGTAGGCCGCAGCGGTGTTGCCGCCATAGCCTATGACCGTGCCAGCCGCGTTGCGGAACTCGCAATAGATCTGCGCGCCGCTGAACAGCTGGCACACCCACACGCTGAACTGATACCACCGCTGCGGGCTGGCCACGAAGCCGCCGGGCGCGGGGCTCACATCGACATACTGCGTGTCGGTGCCGCCGGCACCTGGCCGCAGGATGTAGCCGGTCTCGCGCGCGTCCAAGTTGTAGGCGCCCGCCCAGCTGTCGGCAGTGCTGACCACCGCGCCGGTCAACCCGGCGTTGGCGGTAATCGCCCACGGCGCCACCACCTTGTCCAGGAAGCACGGGTTGCGCAGCTGGTTGCCACCGGCGGCCGCGGCTGGCTTGCCGGGCCCGATCTCCAGGCCAGCGTCGGTGTAGGTCGGCGCCAGGGCCACCAGCGTGGAATACACCGCCGGGTCGTGCTCGGCCAGCTGCAGGCGCCAGCGCCCGGGGCCAGGCATCTCCACGTCCAGCACGCGCATTGGCTTGGCCGTCACGCCCATCGGGTGCGTCAGCGTGATGATGTCGCCACGCTCGGCCGCAATGCCCTCGTCGAACACTTCCACCGTCGTGGCCAGGTCGTTCAACCGCAGCTTGTTCAGGCGCTCCACGGCCTCGCGGTAGGCCTGGCTGTAGCGCTGGATGCCGGTCAGCGCCACTTCGCTCACGCGCAGCGGCAGCGTGCTGCCGGCCCCAGGCACAGTGGCCGTGGCCGCGGCCTCGCGCCAGGGCACCTGCGACGTGTCGGTGTACACCACCTCCACCACGGTGGGCGCATTGCCCAGGTCGCTCTTGGCCAGCGGCTCGATCGACGCGATCTGCCCACTGTCGTGGCTGTAGCTGGCCACCGGCGCCACATCGGCATCCGGCAGCAGGCGCGTGCCGGCCCCGGTGGCCACCAGCCAGCAGCCGGCATAGGCGCGCAGCGTCTCCATCAACGCCGGGATGCTGGCCGCCCGCGTGATGGCCCAGCCGATCACGCGCCGCTTCTCGGCCGGGCTGCCCACCAGCGTGTCGTTGGCATTGGCCGCCGCCGGCACGCTGCTCCAATCCACCGGCTCGCCGGCACCGTACAGCGCGTTGCTGAGCCAGTCGGCCAGCGCCAGCGACGGGTTGTCGCTGAACTCCCAGGTCGTGGGGTCGGCCAGGCGGTGCGCGCCGCTGCCGCCTGCCGTGCTGTCCTTTCGCGGGTCGTACAGCTTGCGGCCCCAAATGCTGGCGCTGAAGCCCAGCTGCGCAGGCACCGCCGACAGCGGCACGCTGAACACGCTGTAGGCAAAGCCGGTCAGCGGCGCGCTGTAGGTGATGCCCTGCGCCGCAAAGGCCGCCACCAGCGCGGCATCGGGCGTCACCTGGCTGCCGGTGTAGTGCGTGGCGCTGCTGCCGGCCGGCAGCACCTGGTCGTTCAGCAGCGGCACGTACACGCCCGTGCAGGCATGCGCCCACAGGCACTGCACCAGCACCTGCGAGCTGTCGCTGGCGCTGGGCAGCACGTTCATGATCAGCGCCGACAACCGGTCGATGCCATAGACCAGCGGCACCAGCGCGCGCAGCGCAGCCGCCGCCACCGGCCGCGGCTGCGCCGTGGCGTTCAGCGCCGCCGCCGGCGGAATGGTCAGGTTGGCATAGACCAGCGTGGCCACGGGCTACACCTCGCTCAGCCGCACCTGGGCTTCCCACAGGTCGCCGCGGCGCAGGTACTGCGGCGGCGCGGTGAACACCACGCTGTAGACCGCCGCATCCTCGGGCCACCACAGGTCCACCGCGGCGTCGCGGTTGGCCTGGTAGAAGGCCTCGAGGGCGTCGCGCTCGTCGCGGTTCAGCGCGTGCACCACCACGAAGTCGGTCTTCTCGGTGGCGTACAGGCGCCGCAGTTTCATGGCGCCGTTGGTGGCGCGTGCGGGCTCCTGGCCGCCCTGCCGCTCGGCGGTGCTGGTGCGCAGCACGCGCAGGCGCGGGTAGTCGCTCATGATCGACGCTCCAGCTTGATGGTCTGGCCATTGATGCGCAGCACCGTGCCGTCGGGCAGCAGCTGCTGGAACCCGGCCGTCTGGCCCACGTAGGTGCGCGGGCTCATCTGGTGCTCGGTGCGGTGCCGCAGCGCAATGCGCACCTCGCGCGGGCCCACCTGCGCCGCACCGCCAACCGCCGCGGCCTGCCACACCACGTCGGCCGCGCCGGTGGCGGCGGCGTCATAGCCGTACAGGGTGATGGGCCGGTCCTGCACGCCGTGCGTCAGCACCAGCGCGCCGGCCACCCCATCCAGGTTGCCCAGCACCAGCGTGCCGCTCACGCGCAGCGGCTGCACCTGCAGGCCCTCGACGCTAAGCGCGCGCGCGGTCCATGTGTGGCCGCCCCAGGGCAGCGTGGACATCGAGGTCCAGCGCTCTACCGTGGGAAAGCCCACCTCCACCAGCAGCGCCGGCCGCTGCACGGGCGCGTGCAGTGCGGCCGACAGGGCGCCCGACAAGCTCTTCATATGGCGTTCTCGGCGGTGGCGTTCCACATGCCGACTTCCCAGCCGGGCGCCAGGGCCGCGCCGGGCCGGGTGGACTTGACGGCATCCACCACCTGCAGCACCGCGTCGCGCACGCGGTCGACGCCGTTGGCCACGGCGTTGATGGCGTTCAGCTGCTCAAGCTGGCCGCCGGGGCCGAACAGATCCGACAGCGCCCCGGCCTGCGGCGCCAGTGCCGTGGTGCTGGCCAGGTTGCCGCCCACCTCGGCCTGGAAGTCGAACACCGAGGCGGCCGCGCCCTGGACCGACAGCAGCGTGGCCAGCTGCTGCCGGCCCTGCGTGCTGTTCACGTCGATGCGGTCCACCAGCGCGCGGAAGTCCTCGCGGCTGCGCAGGTTGCCGCCCTGCAGGCCCACGCCCGACAGCGCCGACATCAGCTCGCTGGCCTTCAGCCCGGCGATCTCCTCGCGGGTGTAGTAGTTCTGCGCATAGCCCAGCGCCTGCGACTGCAGCGCGTCCAGGCCACCGGCCAGCTCGGCCAGGCCTTCGCGCGCGTCCACCGACAGCCGCGCCAGGCGCGAGAACACGCCGCCCAGGTCGTTCAGGTCATCGCTCACCGTCTGCAGCGACGCCAGCCGCTGCAGCGTCTGCGCCAGCGTCTCGCCGCCCTTCTGCAGCGGCGTCAGCGCGGCCTGGTAGCGCGCGGCCAGGCCCTCGCCGAAGGACGTCACGGCGCCGGCGATCTTCTCCTGCACCTGCTGCTGGCTCAGGCCCTGCAGGCTCAGCTGGATCTGCTGCGTGAAGCCGTCGATGGCCGCGGCCGGCAGGCCCAGCACCTGGGCATAGCTGCGCGCCGACGTGGCCGCGGCGCGCGCGCCGGCATCCAGCGCGGCTTCCACGCCCGGGTCGAGCGCGCTGGTGCGGGTCTTGTCGTTCCTGAACCAGCCGCCCTTGTAGAAGGCATAGTTGTCGCCCGTGAAGTCGCCGCTGCCGCTGAAGCTGCCCTGCACGCCGGTGTCGGCCAGCTCGCGGCCGAAGGCCTTCTTCCCCAGGTAGTAGGCCGCCGCTGCCGCGGCCACGTAGGGCGCCACGGCGCCCAGGCCCAGGCCC
>JAFLDH010000380.1 GCA_017302505.1 Burkholderiales bacterium | reverse complement strand
GCGGCGCTGCGCCTCGAAGTCGTCGGCCGGCTCGGGCACGGCCATCAGGCCGCGCAGCTGCACGCGTTCGGCCGGCAGCGCCGCCACCGCCCGGGCCACGGCGGCCACCTCGTGCGGCGCCAGGCCGCTCTTGCTGGCTTCGCCGCTGATGTTGACCTGCAGGCACAGCTGCAGCGGCGGCAGCCAGGCCGGCCGCTGCTCGGCCAGCCGCTGGGCGATCTTCAGCCGGTCGACGCTGTGCACCCAGTCGAAGGCTTCGGCCACCACCCGGGTCTTGTTGCTTTGCAGCGGCCCGATCAGATGCCAGCGGATGGCCGGCCGCAGATCGGTCAGCGCGTCCATCTTGGCCAGCGCCTCCTGCACGTAGTTCTCGCCGAAATCGCACTGGCCGGCGGCATGGGCTTCGCGCACCGGTGTGGCGCCGAAGGTCTTGGTCACCGCCAACAGCGTGACGCTTTGCGCGGCACGGCCGGCCTCGTGGCAGGCGCGTGTGATGCGCTCGCGCACTTGTTGTAACTTCGCTTCGATGCTCGACATAATGCCCTGAGCTTAAGCCCTCCAGGGCCGCTGCCACCCATGGACATCACGCAACTGCTGGCCTTCTCGGTCAAGAACAAGGCCTCGGACTTGCACCTGTCGGCCGGGCTGCCGCCGATGATCCGCGTGCACGGCGACGTGCGGCGCATCAACATCGAGCCGCTGGACCACAAGCAGGTCCACGCCATGGTGTACGACATCATGAACGACGGCCAGCGCAAGCACTACGAAGACACGCTGGAGTGCGACTTCTCGTTCGAGATCCAGGGTCTGGCACGCTTTCGCGTCAACGCCTTCAACCAGAACCGCGGCGCCGGCGCGGTGTTCCGCACCATTCCCAGCAAGATCCTGACGCTGGAACAGCTGAACGCGCCCAAGGTCTTCGCCGACCTGGCGCTACGGCCGCGCGGCCTGGTGCTGGTGACCGGGCCCACCGGTTCGGGCAAGAGCACCACGCTGGCCGGCATGGTCAACCATTTGAACGAGAACGAGTACGGCCACGTGCTGACGGTGGAAGACCCGATCGAGTTCGTGCACGAAAGCAAGAAGTGCCTGGTCAACCAGCGCGAGGTGGGCCCGCACACGATGAGCTTCAACAACGCGCTGCGCTCGGCGCTGCGCGAGGATCCGGACGCGATCCTGGTCGGTGAAATGCGCGACCTGGAAACCATCCGGCTGGCGCTGACCGCGGCCGAGACCGGCCACTTGGTGTTCGGCACACTGCACACCAGCAGCGCGGCCAAGACGGTCGACCGCGTGGTCGATGTATTCCCGGCGGCCGAGAAGGACATGGTGCGCGCGATGCTGTCCGAGTCGCTGGTCGCGGTGATCTCGCAATCGCTGTGCAAGCTGAAGGACGGCTCGGGCCGCGTGGCGGCGCACGAGATCATGCTGGCCACCTCGGCCATCAAGAACCTGATCCGCGAGAACAAGATCGCGCAGATGTACAGCTCGATCCAGACCGGCTCCAGCCTGGGCATGCAGACGCTGGACCAGAACCTGGCCGACCTGGTCCGGCGCAACATCATCTCGCCCGCGGAAGCGCGGGCCAAAGCCAAGTTCCCCGAGAATTTCCCGGGCTGATCAAGGAAAGTCCATGGAACGCGATCAAGCCTCGAAATTCGTCAACGACCTGCTGCGCCTGATGATCGCGCGCAATGGCTCGGACCTGTTCCTGACCGCGGAATTCCCGCCGGCCATCAAGGTGGACGGCAAGATCAACAAGGTCAGCCCTCAGCCGCTGACCGGCCAGCACACGCTGCAGCTGGCGCGCACGGTGATGAACGACAAGCAGGCGGCCGAGTTCGAGAAGACCAAGGAGTGCAACTTCGCCATCAGCCCGCAAGGCATCGGCCGCTTCCGCGTCAACGCTTTCTTGCAGCAAGGCCACGTGGGCCTGGTGTTCCGGACAATCCCGTCGACGCTGCCGACCATCGACACGCTGCGCCTGCCCAAGGTGCTGAAGGACGTGGCGATGACCAAGCGAGGGCTGGTGATCTTCGTCGGCGCCACCGGCTCGGGCAAGAGCACGTCCCTGGCGGCGATGGTCGACTACCGCAACGAGAACTCCTTCGGCCACATCATCACCATCGAGGACCCGGTGGAGTTCGTGCATCCGCACAAGAACTGCATCGTCACGCAGCGCGAGGTGGGCATCGACACCGAAGGCTGGGAGGCGGCGCTGAAGAACACGCTGCGCCAGGCGCCCGACGTGATCCTGATGGGCGAGATCCGCGACCGCGAGACCATGGACCACGCGGTGGCCTTCGCCGAGACCGGCCACCTGTGCATGGCCACGCTGCATGCCAACAGCTCCAACCAGGCGCTGGACCGCATCATCAACTTCTTCCCCGAAGAGCGGCGCGCGCAGCTGCTGATGGACCTGTCGCTGAACCTGAAGGCACTGGTCTCGCAACGCCTGCTGCCGCACCAGGAGGGCAAGGGCCGCATCGCCGCGGTGGAGATCATGCTGAACACGCCTCTGGTGGCCGACCTGATCTTCAAGGGCGAGGTCGGCGAGATCAAGGAGCTGATGAAGCGCAGCCGCGAGCTGGGCATGCAGACCTTCGACCAGGCGCTGTTCGACCTGTACGAGGCCAACCAGATCAGCTACGAGGACGCGCTGCGCAACGCCGATTCGGTGAACGACCTGCGGCTGCAGATCAAGCTGCACAGCCAGCGCGCGCGCAACCCCGACCTGGCCTCCGGCACCGAGCACCTGACGATCGTGTGAGCCCCCGGCCGGCGCAGGCAGAATCGCCGGCATGACGACCAAGACCTACGACACCGTACCGTCGCGCCGCGTGGCCTTCCTGGGCCTGGGCGTGATGGGCTTTCCGATGGCCGGGCACCTGGCGCGCGCCGGGCACCAGGTTACTGTCTACAACCGCAGCCCCGCCAAGGCCCAGGCCTGGCAGGCCGAGTACGGCGGCCGCACGGCGGGCACGCCGGCGGAGGCGGCCGCCGGCGCGGACTTCGTCTTCGCCTGCGTCGGCAATGACGACGACCTGCGCAGCGTGGTGCTGGGCGAACGGGGCGCCTTTGCCGGCATGGCCGGCGGGTCGGTGTTCGTCGACCACACCACTGCCTCGGCGCAGGTGGCGCGAGAGCTGCACGCTGCGGGGCAGGCGCGCGGCTTGCATTTCGTGGACGCGCCGGTATCGGGCGGCCAGGCCGGTGCGGTCAACGGCGTGCTCACCGTGATGTGCGGCGGCGATGCCGCGGCTTTCGACGCCATGAAGCCGGTGGCGCTGGCCTTCTCGCGCGCCGTCACGCTGGTGGGCGGGCCGGGCGCCGGCCAGCTGGCGAAGATGGTCAACCAGACCTGCATCGCCGGCCTGGTGCAGGGCCTGGCCGAGGCGATTGCCTTTGGCGAAAAGGCCGGCCTGGACATGAAGCAGGTGCTGGACGTGATCGGCAAGGGCGCCGCCCAAAGCTGGCAGATGGACAACCGCGGCCCGACCATGGTCGACGACAAGTTCGACTTCGGCTTCGCCGTCGACTGGATGCGCAAGGACCTTGGCCTGGTGCTCGACGAAGCGCGGCGCAACGGCGCCCGCGTGCCGGTCACGGCGCTGGTCGACCAGTTCTATGGCGACCTGCAGCGCCTGGGCGGCGGCCGCTGGGATACCTCCAGCCTGATCCGCCGCCTGCGCGGCTGAAGCGGGCTAGGGCTTGGCCGCCGAGGCCGGCGCGGCGGCAGGGGCTGGCGCCGCCGGCATCTGCGCCAGCTCGGCCGGAGTGATGATCTCGAAGACCTTGATCACCTTGCCGACACCGGCCACGGCGCGCGTGGTGTTGCCGGCGATGGTCGACTCGGCTTCGGTGACACGGCCCATCAGGTAGACGTTGCCGCGATCGGTGACCACCTTGATCGCCGCCGCCTGAATGCCCTTGGCGTCGAACAGCGCGGCCTTGACCTTGCCGGTGGTGATCGAATCGTTGGTGCGCTGGCTCATCGAGCTGCTGGGCATCACCGCCAGCTCATTGACCACGGCGCGCACGTTCTCCACCTTGGCCACCGCCGCTTCGACCTTGGCGCGGTCGGCCTCGGTGGGCACCTCGCCTGTCAGCAGCACGACGCGGTTGTAGCTGGTGGCGCTGACGTTGCCGCGGTCGCCCAGTGCGGCCGTGATGGCGCTGGAGGCGCGCAGTTCAATGGTCTGGTCATCGATCTGCGTGCCGGTGGTGCGGCGGTCGACCACCATCGTCGCGCCGCCGACCACGGCACCGCCGGCCAGCGCCACGCAGCCACCCAGCAAGCCGCTGCCGGCGACGGCCAGGCAGATCAGCAGCAGCCGGCTTGCCCGGGCAGGTGGCGCGCCCGGCGCCTTCGGATCGGGGGTCGTCATCAAGGTTCCTGTTCTCCCATCAATTGCAGATCCACCGCATCGCACAGGCAGTGCAGCACCAGCAGCTGCAGCTCCAGCACGCGCGCCGGCCGGTCGTGCGGCACGGCCACCTGCACGTCGGTCTCG
>JAFLDH010000038.1 GCA_017302505.1 Burkholderiales bacterium | reverse complement strand
GCCCGCAGCTTTGCCGAGCCGCTGCTGGCCGGCCAGGCGCTGGACACCGGCGAGGACGCGCTGGCCCATGCCGACGGCGTGGCCGCCATCCTGGAAGGCATCGGCGCGGCGCCGTCGATGCGCGCGGCGGCCTACCTGGTGTATGCAGGAGACTTCCTGCAGCGCCCGGACGAGGTGGTCAGCAAGGCCTTCGGCGCGTCCTACGCCGGGCTGGTGAGCCACACCCGCAAGCTGGTGCAGATCCAGCGCTCGGCACGCGATGCGCAGGTCACCGCGCAGCACCGCGCGCTGCAGACCGAGCGGGTGCGCAAGATGCTGTTGGCCTTTGCTAGCGACCTGCGCGTGGTGCTGCTGCGGCTGGCCTCGCGGCTGCAGACGCTGCGCTGGTACGCGGCCAGCCGGCAGCCTTGCCCCGCGCCGCTGGCCCGCGAATCGCAGGAGGTGTTTGCGCCGCTGGCCAACCGGCTGGGCATCTGGCAGATCAAGTGGGAGATGGAAGACCTGGCCTTCCGCTTCCTTCAGCCCGACGACTACCACCGCGTGGCCGCGCTGATGGACGGCAAGCGCCTGCAGCGCGAGGCCGCCGTGGAGCAGGCCCGCCAGCGCCTGGCGGCCGAGCTGGCCGCAGTGGGCCTGCGCTGCGAGGTGCAGGGCCGGCCCAAGCACCTGTACAGCGTGTGGAAGAAGATGCGCGGCAAGGGCCTGGACGTGGACCGCATCTTCGACCTGCGCGCGCTGCGCATCATCGTCGACGACGTGCCGGCCTGCTACGGCGCGCTGGCGCGGGTGCACGAGCTGTATGCGCCGGTGCCCGGCGAGTTCGACGACTACATCGCCAAGCCCAAGGCCAACGGCTACCAGTCGCTGCACACGGTGGTGCGCGGCGCCGACGGCGCGGCGCTGGAAGTGCAGATCCGCACCCGCGCGATGCACGAGCATGCCGAACATGGCGTGGCCGCGCACTGGGCCTACAAGGAGGCCGGCGCGCGCGGCTATGCTGGCGTGGCCGCAGCCGGAGAGTTCGAGGAACGTGTGGCCGAGGCCCGCCGCGCCGTGCTGCAGCAACTTCTGGCCTGGGAGCGCGAGCTGGCCGAACGAGATGCCACGCAGGTGCAGGCCGAAGGCGGCATCTTCGACGACCGCATCTACGTGTTCACGCCGCAGGCCGCGGTGATCGAGCTGCCGGCGGGCGCCACGCCGGTGGACTTTGCCTACGCCCTGCACACCAGCGTGGGCCATCGCTGCCGTGGCGCGCGCGTGGATGGCGCACTGGTGCCGCTGCACACGCCGCTGCGCAACGGCCAGACGGTGGAGATCATTGCGGCGAAGGACGGCGGCCCGTCGCGCGACTGGTTGAACCCCGAGCTGGGGCTGCTGAAGAGCCCGCGTGCGCGCGCCAAGGTGCGGGCCTGGTTCAACGCGCAGCAGCAGGCGCTGACGGTGGCCCGCGGCCGCGAGCTGGTGGAGAAGCTGCTGCAGCGCGAAGGCCGCACCGCGATGAAGCTGGAGCACCTGGCGGAGCAGCTGGGTTTCAAGCAGGCCGACGCGCTGTTCGAGGCGGTGGGCAAGGACGAGTATTCGCTGCACCAGATCGAGACGCTTCTGCGGCCGCCGGCCCCAGTGCCCACGGCCGACGAGACCATCGTGGCGCGGCGCAGCCGCAGCGAACCCGCGGCCGACAAGGGCGGCGTGCTGGTGGTGGGCGTGGAATCGCTGCTGACCACGCTGGCACGCTGCTGCCGTCCGGCGCCGCCGGATGCCATCGGCGGCTTCGTCACCCGGGGCAAGGGCGTGGCCATCCACCGTGCCGACTGCAGCAACCTGCTGCACATGGCGCAAAAATCGCCCGAGCGGCTGATCGCCGTGGCCTGGGGCACACGCCGCGGCGATGCGCCTGCTGCCTATGCGGTGGACCTGCTGGTGGAGGCCGAGGACCGGCAGGGCCTGCTGCGCGACATCAGCGAGCTGCTGGCCAAGGAGAAGATGAACGTGGTGGGCGTGCACACCCAGTCGGTGAAGGACGTGCGTGGCCGCACTGCCTGGATGACCTTCACGGTCGAGGTCGCCGACACGTTGCGCCTGGCGGCGGTGCTGGCCCAGGTGGGCAGGGTGCCCGGCGTGCGCCGGGCACGGCGCCGGTAGGCGTGGCACGCCCTGCTAGAATGCGAGCTTCGCAGGCGCGTAGCTCAGCTGGTTAGAGCACCACCTTGACATGGTGGGGGTCGTTGGTTCGAGTCCAATCGCGCCTACCAAGATGCGGAAAGTACACAAGGGCCCGGCGGCGACGTCGGGCCCTTTGTCTTCATCGGTCGCTTCAGGCTTCGCGGTTGACCAGATGCGTGGCCATCTCGGCAAAGGCGTGCTCGATGCCGCGCCGTAGCGGCTCGTCGTCCACCTGTTCCTGCAGCGCCTGGCGCATGCACTGCATCCAGGCATCGCGCTCGCCCTGGCCGATGCCGAAGGGCATGTGCCGCATGCGCAGGCGCGGGTGGCCGCGCTCCTGCATGTACAGCGGCGGGCCGCCGAACCAGCCGCTAAGGAACTTGAACAGGCTGTCTTCACTGCGCGCCATGTCCTGCGGATGCATGTCGCGCACGCCACGGGCCTCGGGCATGGCGTCCATCAGCGCATAGAAGCGCTGCACCAGACGGCGCACACCGGCTTCGCCGCCGAGACGTTGGTACACAGTGGCTTCAGTCATCACGGCATTGTCCATGGCGCTGGCAAGCCAGCCGTGCACACCTCTTGCGCTGGATCAGGGACAAGCCATCACGCCAGGCGTTCAATGCTATTCAAGTAATCACGCAAGGAGTGAAAGATGCAAGCCCTTCAGATACTCTTCACCAGTGATGTCGGACTGCTGAGCCTGGGCACGATCGTCTTCATGCTGGGCATGGGCGGGTTTTACTTGCGCTACTTCCTGCGCCACATGCACGAAGACGAAGCCAAGTCGGCGCGTCGCTGAGCGTTCCCGCAAGGGGTCAGTGGCAGTGTTCGGCGATCGCCCGCTCGATCGCCGCGAGTTCCATGGTCGATAGCGGTGGCCCGATGCCCGGCGTCGCCAGCAACTCGGCTTCGATCCGGTCCAACCGGGCTTCCAGGGATGCGAGTTGGTCCTCGAGCGTCGGCGCTTCCGCCGGCATCGTTGCCAGAACCGTGGTTGAGTGCATGCGCCAAGCATGGTCGTGAATTGCGACCGTCCGATGACAAAGGCAGGCTGTGTCTCATCGCATGGTTTCAGTTCATAGCCCCGTGAGCTGAGATGCGCGCTACTTGGCGGGCCACGGCGGACACCACCTCCTCCACCTGCGGCGCTCGATGCGGCAGCTACCCGTCATGCACCCGGCGCAGCGCATCGACCCGCTGCTCTACCTCGGAAGGCCGGGCATCGCGCCAGCGCAGCAGGGTGCCCGCCAGACGGCCGAGTTCCACATAGAAGACGCCGTCGTCCAGCCGGCCGAGTCGTGCTCCTTCGTCGCACGCTCCAGGGCCTCGCGCAACTGCGTGGCCATCTCCAGCGAAGCGACGATCCTGGCGGGTTCTCTCATGGGCATCTCCTGTGGCGGCCCGGGGAGGGCTTGACGAACATCATCGCCTTCCACTGGCTCAAGACGTGAGCCATCCCCGGGGCACTGGGTCTCGCTTCAGGTGCGCACTGTGCCCATGCCAGTGTCAGCCTGCCGCGGGGTACCGGCCGGCGGCCATCCGTCCAGCGGCACCTCGCCCAGCAGTTCGACCAGCACCTGCCGCACGGCGTCCTGCACGTTCGCCGGCACCGTGGCCAACACGGGGCGCAGCATGTTCTCGATCCACGCGGCGAGGTACCCGTCGTCGCGGTCGTTGACCCACTGCGCCAGCACCAGCCAGAACCCCACCTTGTCGATGCCCAGCGCGACAGCACGCGCTTTGGCCTGGCGGATGAGCGCATGCAGCCTGAACTCCCCCATCCGCGAGGGCAGACCGGCCAGGTCTCGACCCTGGTCCAGGTAATCGGCCACGGCCTCGGCCAGCGCCTGCAGAGGCACCTCCGGAGGGTGGACCACTTTCTTTTCGATGCTGAGCAACGCGTACACGCCGGGCGGGAACGTGCGCTTCCAAATCACGCTGGACTGTGCGGCGGCGGGGGTGGGGGAGTCACCTAAAGCTGAGCACAGCAACACGTCCGCGCCAAAAACCGACGAGCTGGCGCCCCAGCCCGCCGCCAGCATCGATTCCACCCGGTGCAGCTCCGCCTGGGTGGCTGCCTTGTCGGCCTCGGCGCGCTGGTGCACCAGGACACAGTTCGTGTGCCGGGTGAGCAGGCCGTAGGCCACCGCGAACCGGCTTGCTTCCGGGTCGCCGATCTGCGCCAGCCGCCGGAACGCCGCCAGGCGCGCCAGGCTGTCATGGGGCACCGGGGCAGCCGCCTCACCCCGGGCCAGTTCGGTGACCGTGCCGTCTTCACGGGTGGCCAGCAGCTTCACCGCCCGGCCGGCGGGCGCGGCCGCAAACCCGGCAAACGCCATGACCGTGTCACCGCCGAACGCAGTGGCCGGCACGGCCGACTGCCACGCCGGCGTCTGACCCCAGTCCACCTGCAATTCCCGCAGCGGCACCTGGCGCACCCGCGCCAGCATGCGCTGAGCCGCCGCCTCCAGCGACTCGCCCGGCGTCGCGAACTCGCAGGCGCCTCCGGTGGCTTCGGCCAGCTGGCGCAACACGCACTCGGCCGGGGCTGCGCCCACACCGATCGCAAACACACGGTGGCCGCTGGCCCGCGCCGCATCGATCATCGGCTGGGCATCCCAGACCTGCCCATCGGTGATCAGCAGCACATCCGGGCGGCAAGTCGGGGCATGCCGCAGGCCGAAGGCCGCCTTGAGCCCGCCCAGCATCTCGGTGCCGCCCAGGGTGGCATCGATCGTATTCACCGCCTGGGCCAGGCGCTGCCGCAGGCCGGCCTTGGCATAGGCGGGCGGCTGCAGGTGTTCGACCGACGAGCCGAAGCGGCTCAGGCTGACCTGGTCGCTGTCTTCCAGCCGGTCCAGCACGCCCAGCAGCGCCCGGCGGGCCGACGCGATGCTGTCGCCACCCATCGAGCCCGAGCAGTCCACCAGCAGCTTCATGGCGATCGGGCCGCGCGTGGGCGCCGGCCGGGTCTGGAAGGCCGCCAGCATCACGTGCGGCGCCGATCCCGATACGGCGTCGTGGCCCTGGACCAGCAGCGAAGGGCAGGGTTCGCGTGGCGTCAGCACCAGCACCACGTCGCGGTCGAGGAAGGCGCCGGCCTGCAGGTCCAACAGCAGCTCCCGGCCCATCTGCCGGCGTGTGAACGCATGGGTCGGGCATTCCACCGCCGCCTGCGCCAGCGACGCACCGATCATCACCGACAGCGCCAGCGGGTACTCGGCCAGCAGCGAGGTCACCGGCACCTGCTGCGGCCGCAGCCCGGCGGCCTGTGGGTTGCCATAGCGCGGCGCGATCGTCGTCGGGATGGCCAGCCGCAGCCGGCCCTGCTCGAAGGCCAGCAGCTGTGCAAAGCGGATCTCCAGCACGATCTCGTCGCCCGGCTTCAGGTTGCCGATGTTGGCGGTGTGCAGCCCGCCGGCCTGTGCTTCCAGCATGACGGGGGCATCGCCCTCCGTCATCGCCTGCTCGTAGCGGCGTTCTGCCAATGCCCGGGCCGTGACCATCCCGACCTTGCGCTGGCCATTCAGTTCGGCAGCAAAGCCCAGCAGCACCGCCTGCGCAGGCAGCGGGAAGCTGTAGACCACCTCCAGCACCCGGTCCAGGGTGTTGCGGTAGGTCTGGCGCAGCGTCAGCTCGAAGTGCACGCCGTCCAGCCGGCCGCTGGCCTGCACGCCGCACAGCACCGGTCCGGGCGCACCGTGGGTGCCGGTCAATATGAATCCCTCGATGTTCTCGCTCATGGGTTCTCCTGCTTGAAGTGATCGATCGTCACGGCCCTTCGGGGTCGGCGCCGTGTTCGGAAGCGCGTACCTGCCGGTACAGCGCCAGGAGGCCGCGCACCAGGGCGCGGGTCTGCTCCGGGGACAGGCCGGCCCGGCCGGGCTCGACCTGCAGTTCCAGCCCGTCGGCCAGCGTCACCCGGCTCCACACCTCCACCGAGCCCGGCGGCGGCGCCCGACGGGGCGGGTCCTCCGGGGCGCCGGCCACCAGTTCGCGCACCCGCTCCAGGCTCACCCCAGCATCGGTCCAGCGGCGCACCAGCAGCAGCTGCTCCAGGTGGCGCTGCAGGTAGTGCGCGCCGCGCTTCTCCCCGGCCGGCCGGTCGATCAGGCCCTGGGCGATGTAGAAGCGCACCGTGCGCGGCGTGACGCCGGCGAGCGTGGCCAGTTCATCGATCGCGTAGCGCCGGGTGGGCGCTGAGGGCGGTGTCGGGGTGGAAGGCATCGCCCATTATACGACATATATAACAAACAGTAGACTGACTTAAAAATCCACATGCCCCCCCACTCTCCGCCCGCTGCGCCTGAACCGCTGCCAGCCCGGCAGTCGCGTCCCCGCGGCATCTGGCGGCTGCCGAGGCAAGGCGATGGAAATCTTCCCTTCGACATGGCGCACTGTTGTCGGCAGAGGCAGGAGGCACAGGGCGTCGAAGGGGGCTGCGCCGGGGGGCGCAAAGCAGGGGGTGAACAGATGCTTGCACGGTAGGTCCTTTGCAGTGAATGGACCTCGTGTAGGCAATGTATTTCTCCGCCTGCCCGCGGACTGTCAGGAAACCTTCTCGGTGCCCGGCATGACACCGCCCCGCGGGGTGCGCGGGCGGGTGGCACGCGACCGGCCTGGGCTGCTGGCGGTGACGATCGAGGCCGCCTTCGTTTGCGCTAACAGTTGCGCTAACAAAGGCCTGAATTCGTCGATTCGAGGCCCGGAAGAACACAAGGCCTTCCGAAGAAGGCCTTGTGAATCAAGCAGTTAACTTTGGCTCCCCGCAAACGTCGAAGATGCGAACTGGATAGTCAACTGTAGCGGGTCCAGTTGAGGGGTTGGCCGCCCCTACGCGAGAGCCCTAACGGCCCTTACCAGTTCGTCGTCGGACAAGCTAGGGGCCAAAAGGATCTTGTCAACCCGCGGTGACTGCTTGCGAACCGGATGGACAACTGAGCTGAACACGGTGACGAACCGGTGTTGCTGAAGGAGGCCCAACACTGGTTCGACCAACCGTGCAACCTCTGGCTTGGTGATTCCTCGGCTGAACGCGCTGATCTTGCGCCCCGAACCAGGTTGCCGATACAGCTTCCGAAGTACTGTCACTAGTGCTTTGAGATTGGCTGGAAGATCTGATTTCAGAACAGCGTTGTTGGTAGCCAAGCTGTCAAACGCATCAATTTCCGTCTCGTCATCGACCAGCCCCGAGGGAAGTCCCGCTCGCGCTGCGACCCCACAAACCCGGGAGATTAGGCAGTTAGAGAAGCGTACGCCTTCAGCGCCATCTAGCGATCCGAGCGCCAGTTCATGCACGATCGAGTTCGCGAGCGAAACTCGCTTGATGCGAATCTCATCCAGTGGAAGTCTGCCGAACGTCCCTCCGTTCACTGAAAGGCCGCGGAAGTCAATCTCTTCGCGTTCCATGTCGATGGCCATGCGTACGGCGACAGAGACGCAGTCTGCAAGGAGCTGTGCCCCGGCGCTGTCGCGCGTTGCCCTGGCGCCAAGCTGCTCGGCCACACCGACAAGCGTCTCTGGCGTAGCTCCACTCGTCGAAAGGATATGTGTCGCCATTGACACTGCCCTATCGCTAAGCTCTGCTAGCGGGATTGGAAGCAAACCCTGGAATGCCGCTAGCACCCGGCGGGCGAAGGCGCTTCCCTGCAATGCGCCCAACATGTCGAAATCCACGAACGAGCGATTGCCTGGCTCATTGTCCCGCTGAGTCAGTCCAGGTAACCGTTGAAGTTGAGCAAGTACACCTTCGCCTGCGGCTTGCCCGGTTTCCGCGAAGTAGGCTTCCGCTAGATCAACGCCGGTGACTGGACCCGTTCCGGAGGTCTTTGACCTAACAGACTCGGCGAGCCTCTCTAGTACTGTACGAATAGTGACTGGATCCATCGATGAACTCTCGAGCTGCGACTCTCTTTCGCATATTCGCGTCAAGAATTGGTCCCAAGCATGCCCGAATCCTTGCGACGAATCGATGGCAAGAATCTCCGAGTAGAGGCCCTGTCGAATCAAGTACGCGAGTATCAGTGGCTTGCGCGGTAGCCAGTCAGGTAGGGGAGGTGTCAAACCATTCTTGCGTAGAAACTCGTTGGCATGAGCGTCTGAAAACTCTTCAAGGTTGACGATCAGGCAAGGCCGCAGGCCGGTACCTATTGAGGCCGACATCTCGGCGTCGTTGTCAAAGTAGTGATCTCGACCGCAAACAAAGATGCCTGCACCTGCCGGCGCCTTCTGTGTGAAGTCACGTACACCTTTAAGAGCGCGACGGCGTGCGTCCCGCATGAAGTTCTTGTTGTCTGTCTTGACAACACTCTGCGATGCGACTTCATCAAAGCCGTCAAGTAGTAGGCAGCACATCCCGGCGCGCCACGCAACAACTATGTCCTCTCTTGGGGTATACCCAATACTCCTGGCGTGCCTCTCCAGAATCTCGTCGCTGTAGTCCTCTCCCCAGTGGTCGCGAAGATTTAGTGTGAGGGGAACAGGTGAGCCTGGATCGTTGCGATGCATCTTTGCCAGATGCTTGAAAATTTCGCGGGTCGTCAAGCTCTTGCCTGAGCCAAAGGGGGCCTTCAGTACGACAGTTCCACCCTCAATGATGCGAAGAACCAATTGATGCAAGGAAATTGTTTGACCGGGCCTAAACGATGCTTGACTCTTGGAGTCGGAACCCACCGTTATCGGCAGTGAGATGTACGCGTCGTCCGCGATACTTACCGAATCTGTTTGAGGATCACGGGCAGAGCCAAAGGCCCACTTTTGTCTGAGAGAAAGATACTTGCTGCTATCAAAGAAGCGGCGCTGAAACTGCTCCAGAGTTAAGGCGACGACATTGCTCTTTCGAGCCATCTCAATGTGCTGCGCGTCAAGCTGATACTCAGTAATGAGCCACTTCGAGACGGCTGGTGTTCGCGTGCGCTCGATTGTTTCTGCGGCGAGAAGCTTTTTGACATCATCTCGAGCCTTATCGAGCTTTGTGCTCGTCGTGGCCATGATTAGATGAGTGACATCTCGTAGTCGCGCTATGCCGTCAATCTCGCGAACAACAGGGTCGTTGGGATAGTGGGACGGTTGACACGCCCCTGGCTCAAGGTTCCAAACTGCCTCTGCGACGCGGCGGACTTCTGCCTCGAAGTTCATGTTGTAGCGGTAAGAGCTGCACATAGTGGACGCTGGGTTGAGGCGGCTAAAGTGCTCTTTAGGGCGCATGTGCGTGCTCCTAAACGTTGGTCCGCGCAACTCGCGGGCGTAACCGGTCAGCGGCACAACGGCGGGCCCCTTAAGCACCCCGATTGAGTAACACGGGGGTCTACAGGTACACGGTCATCGTAGCGAAGGCCCCAGCTTTGGGAAAGTGGTGCGGAGCCGGGTTGTCCACGGTGGCGGCCGGGCGGGCGGCGCTTGCGACGCCAAGCCCGACCGGCCGACGCGGTGGGCAACCCTTGCTCAGGCACAACGCACACTTTCACTTGACAGTCGAACGACATTCGTTAGACACTCCGACCCGTCGAGTAGGAGTGCCGAATGAAACCACGGGATCTACACGCGGTCTGGTCTGCCCCAGACAACACGCGGTTGACGGCTAAGCAGCAGTCCTTTCGGCTGCCTGTCCATGTTGCTGCCAAGCTTGCTGCCCTGTGCGAGCTGTATCCGAACAAGACGCGCACACAGATCGTGGGCGACCTGCTGGCGTCAGCCATCGATGCAAGTGTCGAGGGGCTGCCGACGGTCAAGGGGCAGTTTCTGCTTCATGTGCCAGCAGACTCTGGCGGTCCATTTGACGTCTACGAGGATGTTGGACCATGCGCGCGGTTCAAGGAGTCGGCAAACAAGCACTTTGCCGAACTGGAGAAGGAGCTGGGCAACGAGGCGCCCAGCGCGCTGTACCCGCCCGACTACAAGTCTGACGATCCCAGCCGTCCGATTGCCACCTTCACGCATCAGGAGGACGGCCAAAAGTGAAGCTCCTGCTGTCTGGCCTGGACACGGTCGAGTGCGCCTACTACCTGCGCGAGGGTTTGCACTGCGGCTTTGACTTTGCCGGCCTGGCTGCCAGGCGTGAGGCCATGCGTGCAAGCAAGCAGCGAGACCTGGTTGTCGTGTCCATTGGCGGCAAGGACTTTCTGCTCGGCAGGGGTGGGACGCAGTCAGGCTATCCGCTGATGCTCAGCAACGGCGAACAGTCGATTCAGTGCGGAGAGTTCAACAACCCGAGCTTCTTCGTCACCTATCGCAGTGAGGCGCTCTGGCACAAGGGCGCACAACGCCTACATGAAGACTTCAAGGCATGGGCACATGGCCTGCGCTTCAACTACGGCCACCCCGAGGGCCTATCGCGCGTTGACTTCACCTTCGACTTCGAGCTGCCGACCATTGATTTCGACGAAGATTGCTTCGTGACATTGGCAGAGAAGGACGCGCAGCACCGCAAGAACCGCAAGGTTCAGACCTTCAGCTTCGGTCGCGGCGATATCGTGCTGCGTGTGTACGACAAGTCGGCCGAGATTGAAGAATCCAGCGGCAAGACCTGGTTCCACGCGCTGTGGGGCGGGGTTGAAGAGAACGTCTGGCGTATCGAATTCCAGGTGCGCAAGGCGGTACTCAGGCGTTTCAGCATCCGCACCTTCGACGATCTGTTCACAGGGTGCGGCGACGTGCTGCGCCACCTCGCGCACGAGCACACCACATTGCGAGTTCGGCAGGATGACTCGAACCGCTCGCGCTGGCCGCTGCACCCGCTTTGGGCAATGCTCCAGGAACACATCGCCACATTACCCGCGCAAGGCGTCGTGCGCGAGGTCAATGCCGACGAGCGACTGCTTGAACAGATGCTGCGTCTGGCAGTGTCGGTCGAGGGCTATATGAAGCGTTCCGCCGCCATCGAATGCGTGCGCCGCGGCGGCGAACTTCTTTCGCACGAGGCCGCAATCAGGGAGTTCAACGTCTTCCTGCGCCAGGTCCATGATCCGCTGACATGGGCTTCGGACGTGCTGAAACGCGCCGACGAGATCAGGTTAGGACAAATATGAACCTGCCTGCCATCGTCGCGCTGTTGAACTATCGCAAGAGCCGAATTCTGCGTATGGCAGAAGCGGCGCTTCCGGAGACTCAGTTCCGGGCCTTCCGTGGCCTGGTACTCGATGAGTTTGGCCGTGAGGGATTGGAGCGGGACTTGGAGCGGTTGATGGCCGAACGCGAGCAGGGGAACGGACCGGGCAGGCCGATACGTGCAAAGGAAGGAGGTGCGCCATGAGTGAACGATTCCGAACTTCACGTCACGATTGATCTGCCCGACGAAATCGCGTTGACGGCACCTGAAGCCAAGCTGCTGGCCGACCTGCTGCCCGAGCTCGTCAAGGACCTGATCTGGTTGAACGAACAGAACGAGGATTGAAGCAATGGCGGTCGCGCTCTACGCTCGCGTATCCACGACACGGCAGGCCGATAAGGACCTGTCCATTCCCGACCAGTTGCGCCAGATGCGCGACTGGTGCCAACGCAACGGCTACAGCGTGGGCAAGGAATACATCGAGGCGGGCGCGTCCGCCACTGACGACAAGCGGCCGGCGTTCCAGGCGATGGTTAGCGACGCCACCGCGAAGCCAGCACCGTTCGAAGCGATCATCGTGCACAGCCTGTCGCGCTTCTTCCGTGACATGGTCGAGTTCGCTATCTATGAGCGGCTGCTGAAGAAGGCAGGTGCCAAGGTCATCTCGATCACGCAGCAGACCAGTGACGACCCGGCTGGCGAGATGCTGCGGCACATGCTGTCGATGTTCGACGAATACCAGAGCAAGGAGAACGGCAAGCACACCCTGCGCGCCATGAAGGAGAACGCGCGCCAGGGCTACTTCAACGGTTCAAGGCCGCCATTCGGGTTCAAACTGGAGGAGCTCGACCTGGTCGCCGCGAAGGGCAGGAAGAAGCGCTTGGTTGTCGACGAGACGGAAGCGCCGACGGTGCGCCGCGTCTTCGAGATTTATCTGCACGGGCTAAATGGCGAAGAGTTCGGCTCGAAGCAGATCGCGGCGTACTTCAACGAGCGAGGGCAAACCTTGCGCGGTTCGGCCTGGACCCGCACGCGGGTACACAACATGCTGTGCGACACCGCGTACATGGGCGAGTACGTCTTCAACAAGAAGAACATTCGCACGCGCACTGCGAAGCCCGAAGCTGAATGGGTAAAGGTGAAGATCGAGGCCATCGTGACGCCGGAAGTGTTCCGCGCCGTGGCAGCAAAGCGGCACCAGCGCTCCCCGGAGGTCACCCCGGCGCGCGTCGTCAACTCTCCGACGCTGCTCACTGGCCTGCTGCATTGTGGCAATTGCGGCGCGGGCATGACCCTGGCCACCGGAAAGGGCGGCAGGTATCGCTACTACAAGTGCAATACGCGCATCGGCAAGAGCATCGGCGCTTGCACCACGCCGGCAGTCCGGGTCGACAAGCTCGACCTGATCGTGCTTAACGCCCTGGCCGACAAGGTTTTGACACCCGAGCGGCTGAAGGAAATGCTGCGCGAGCTGAAGCAGCGTCTGAAGAAGGCGCACTCCGGCCAGGACGATCAAGCGCGTGTCCTGCGGCGCGAGCTGGCCGAACTCGAAGCGGCGACGAACCGGCTCTATGAGGCGGTGGAGAAGGGCGTCCTGCCGATGGACGAGACGCTGACGGCCAGGGCACAGAGGCTCAAGGGCCGCCGCGACGCCTTGATGATCGAACTGGCTGGCGTTAGACGCGCCAAGGAGATGCCGATAGCCATGCTCACGGCGTCGCAGGTCGAGGCGTTCGGTACAGCCCTACGAGCACGCTTGAGGCAAGGCGGCGGCAGCTTCCCTAAGCGCTATCTGCGGCACTTCGTCAGCGACATTCGATTCGACGGCGCGCGCGTCATGATGAGCGGCCGGAAGGCCGCCATCTTGACCGCCGCGCTGGAAAACGAAATGGGCACCGCGAGGGTGCCCACTTCTAGCCTGTCTTGGCTCCCCGACCTGGGCTCGAACCAGGGACCTACGGATTAACAGACCCGGTCGGGACTCCGCGTCACTCAACGATACACCGGAAAACACACGCCCGGAAGAGGTCAACCGCCGGATCAGGAGACCGTTGCACGACCAGATCCCGGGCCTGCAGACCACGCCGCAGCGAGATCGGCGCCGGCACTTTGGGGCTGTGTGCAGACGTCTGCACGCGGCAGGGCATACAACCGCGGCTTGGTCGTCGTGAGGGCGTCGAGCGCCCCGACCTGCACCAGGTACTTGATCTTGAACCGCGCGGCGTCGTAGCCGACCTGCGAACGGTGCGCGAGCTGCACGAGTGTGGCCGGGCCCGCCTCAGCGGCGGCCAGCAGGGCCAGTGAGATCTCGCCCAGCGGGCGGCCGCGTTGGGATGGCATCACCAGGTGGTTGCAGTCTACGCAGGATGGCCAGGTGCCTAACGTGAGCGCGCCACTCGGCGCGAATGCCTGGGCGTATCGGCTCACTCCAGGCCTTGGCATTGGCGTCGGCGACCAGGCGCGCCCTCAGCATAGCAACAGCGTCTTCGAGCGCGCGCTCGAAGGCCGTCATGGGTGCAGTACTTTGACCAGTGACTGTCTGGCGCATCAGATCGCTTCGAAGCCTGCAGGGCTGCCGTCGTCCAGGCCGGGCAGGCGGTACTGCCCATCATTGCGGCTGGCGGTCACGCGGCTGCGACTGGACGGGCTCATGCCGAAGCTGGCCAGGTAGCGGTCGACCTGCGTGCTCAGGTCTCCGGCCAGGCGCGACAGGATCGACTCCCGCGCGAAGCCGGTGGGCGTGGGCTGCCACAGCGCCCGGGTGACGTCCTGCCCGTCATCGAGCAGCCGGGTCTGCTCGGCGGCCAGTGCGCGCTCCACCTGCTGCAGCCGGCCGTAGGCTCGGCAGTACAGCTCGAGCGCCGAGCGGTCGATGCGTGTCAGCAGGTTCAGCTCGAGCAGCAGCGGGGTAATGCGCTTCCACTCCTTGCGGGCCTCGGGCGCCATGTGCTGCGGCATCGGCGGCAGGCCGACCTCCGGGTGCACGCCATCGGCCAGATCCGCAGCACGTAGCGGCCGGTGCGAGGCGCCGGTGAAGGCGCGCACATTGCTGGGCAATGGCTTGGGTCCTCTCGCGCCCATCTCAGACCCTGCGACTGTTCAGCTTGTTCAGCTCGGCGCTCAGCTTGTTGGTGAAAATGCTCAGCGCCTTCGGCAGCAGCGTGGCGGCAGGCCGCATGAAGGGCCGCGCCCGCACAAAGCCCAACGGGGAGCGGCGCCGCTTCGCGATGCCGGTCTTTCGGCCTCGACCACGGATCGGCAGACTGGCGTAGGCGCCCTTGAAGCGCCCCACGATCTTGTGCCCGAACTCCACCCACGGGGCGTAGTACGGATCTTTCGGGCTGTTCTTGCCCCGTGCGGCACCCTTGGGCGCCCGGATGACCACCGAGATGCCCACATTGCCGAGCTTCCGGGCTTCGGGATTCGCACGCACCACGATCGCCTTCTTCAGCGTGCCGGAACTGCGAACACCACGCCGCACCTTCAGTGAACTCGGGTTCAGCACCGGCGCTGCCGCACGCGCGGCGCCTTGCACCTGGCGCGCACCCGCTCGCAACGCATCGGACAGCAGCTTTCGGCGCAGCTGCTTACTGACGTCGGCCAGCGCCGCCTTGAACTCAGGGATACCGCGCACCTTCACATCGAACATGATGACCACTCCGTTGATGATGGAGAAAAGCCCTGCCGGGCCTCAGTGAGCACGGCAGGGCCTGGCTGGCACCTCAGGCGCTGGCGCCTCACTCCTCGAACTTCTTCACGCGCCAGACGGCGTGCGCGTCCCGCAAGATCGGGATCATTCCCAGCTCGGCGCGAACCGTGACGACGTTCTTGATGAAGTTGTCGTTGACGTAGCCCAGGTCGACGCGCATGGTGTCGGCGATGGCCCAATGGGCGTAGCGCTCGTCGACCAGCAGCGGCTCGTCCGCGTCGACGGCCTCGCTGAAGCACACGCGCATGCCGGAGAACATCAGGGGTGGCATGTCGAACGGGCTGCCATTGAACCAGCCGTTGTCGCCGTGGCGAGTCACCACCTCACCCCAGTTCAGCGGGTCCACGATCATCAGCGTCGGGTTGTAGCCCTGCGCCCGCATCTGCATGGCGCCGCGCGATGCGACGATTTCGAGCGTAGGCGCGCTCAACGTAAGGCCGGTCGTCTGGATGGACTCCATCGCCAGGTCGCGAAAGCCTGCAAAGGCTGCCGACGCCACGGTCGTTCCGTTGACCAGCAGCACAGAGGCTGCGCGAAGCACGTCCGTCTGCAGGAAGACGTCGATGGCCGTGCGCAGCTCGGCATCGCTGCTCAGCGACTGCTCGCTCAGGTTCGCATAGCCGGCCACCGTGGCGCGGTTCTGCGTGATGCTGGTGTATTCCGGCGTGCGCTCGGTCTTCGCAGCGCCTTCGCCGTTCTGCACGCCGGCCGACTCTTCGCCCAGCACCACGCCCGTGCGCCTGGCGTAGATCAGCGACTGTGCGCCGGCCAGGGGGATCGAGCGCATAGCCACCGCCGGCAATGTCTGCGGCAGATCGCCGCCAGGCGTAGCACCCAGCGACACGCGCGCGCCGACCTGGGCCGCGGAGATCAGGCCCTTCGTCGAGATTTCCAGCGACAGCGCACGGTTGCGCTTGAAGCTTTCGCGATGGTTGGCGAACTCGCGCGCGAAGTCGGCGCCCAGGCTGGCGCCGACCGGCGGCGTGCCACCAGGTTGCACAACGCCACGCTGCTCGAGCTGCAGCACACGGTCGGCCAGTTCGTTGACCTGGCCCAGGCCGGCCTCGATCTTGTCGAGGCCCTTCAGAATCGTCGTCATGTCCATGTCGGACTCCTGTATCGGGGTTGAAGCACCAGCGCACCCGCGCCGGTGGCGGCCCGTCTCAGCAGCGTCGGCCAGGCGGCGGATCCCCCGCGCCAGCCACACCGTCCTGCATCTCGGGTTCGGCCTCGGCCGCGTCGCGCGCCGCGGAGAATCCCTCCCCTGGGCCACGCATCGCTGCCGCTGCCGCCGCTTGCGTCCCCACGATCCGCAGGGCCGCAAGCATCAGACTGAATCGGTCTAGCGACCTGAAGATGCCATCAAGTCGCTGCAGCACCAAATCGCGTTCACTTTCCAGCGTCGCGCGGCGCAGCTGGCGCATGCGCACCAGGCGGCCCTCGCGATACCGGCGCATCTTCATCGCCAGACAGGGCCGGCCTTGATCTGGATGCTGCCCAGCTCGTGACGCCGGCCTTCGCGCTCGACCAGCACCAACCGGACGGCCTCGAAGTCGGGCAGCGGCCCAAACTCCACGAACAGGCGGCCGCCGCCGGCCGTCGCGCCCTCGATGTTGTTCTTGGCCTGGGGCGTCTGCGCTTTGAGGATCTCGCCAGCCAGGCGCATGCAGGCCACGGCCAGGGCGCGGAAGTCGGGGGTCAGGGTGTCGTCGTTCATGGTGTCCTTCGATGGATTCAAGGGATGCGACGCGCGAGGTTCGCGGCGCGTCGGCGCGATAGGCCGATCCGGTGCAGCAGGCGCTCGACCTGGCGGCGCCGCCACCAGCGTGCGGTGCAGGCCAGGCGCAGGCTGGCGAAGACGTAGGCGAGGGCGGGCAGCAGCGCGACCAGCAGCAGCGCGGCGGGGAAGAGCTCAGCCAACACGAGCCCCACCGATCACTGGAGAAGGGGCGCCATAGAACGGCGCTATGCCCAAAAAATCCCCGAAACCTGGGCGCAAGAAAATCGTCCTAACCCGTCGGTCCTCAGGGGGTTGTCCGCCGACTTTCTGACCGCCCCTACCCGGCGGGAATAGCTTCGCGCTATCTGTCGCGACCAGCGCGCGCGCCGCGCGCCGAAGGTTAGGAAGGAATTCAAGGTTCACGCGATTCCCCCTATATGGTTATGTTGCACTGCGTCATATCAATCTGCATTGGTAATGGAGAAACCTTCCAAAGCTCTCTAACCTTGCTGCTGCACGTCGATGCACCAGATCGCGGCCACCGTGGTCTGACGGATTCGAACGAAGCGCCGGCCGGCCTCCATGCGCCCATTCATGCGCAGCAGCCACTTGCCCAGCGCCCGGGCGTTGAGTTCGCCGTTGCGCTCGCACACGGCCTGCAGGGCCTCAGCCAGGGCCGTGCGGCTGGTGTCGTCGATGGCCCGAGCCTCGCCAAGCTCGGCCTGGCCGGACGGGTGCTTGACCTTGGCCAGCAGCAGCAGCTCGGCGACCTTGAACTGCCGGGTGCCGTAGACCGCGTGCACCACCTCCAGCATCGAGCGCAGCTGAGTGCGCTCGGGGTCCACCTCTTCAAGCCCGCGGATCGAGTCCACCGGGTCGGACAGGCCCAGCCAGACCAGCGGCTCGCGCACCAGGCGTGACCAGGCCTCGAAGCTGCCGAAGGGCCGCAGCTCGACGCGCTTGCCGCTGGCGATGTAGGCCTGCATGATGGTCAACGCCGCCAGGACGTACTCGCTGCGGCGGCTCCGCACTTCGTCGATGGGGTTGAAGGGGAAGACTCGCTCGGCAGGCCGGTCGCACATGGGGTCGATCCGGCACTCCAGCACGCGGCGCGTCAGGTCACCGACGATCTGTAGGTTGTTGCCGTTCATCGAGAACACGGCCTTCGTCGGCACCGATGCGTTCGTCGACTGGCCCAGCACGCGCCCGCGGTACATGGGCGACGTTAGGATGACGGCCAGCTCCGAGCTGGCCACCGGCACGTCGATGTTGTCCAGCGCGATGTGCTGGTCACCCTCCAGCAGCGAGGCGAACAGCACCTTGCGCAGCTCGGCAGGATCGTCGGAGTAGGCCAGGAAGGCCGGCTCGCGGCCGGTGGAGATCACCGACGCGGTGCGGATCAAGGTTGACTTCCCGCTGCCGGCCGCGAAGGCGTTGACCGAGAAGGCCGGCGCCGTCTTCAGGATCGGCCGCACGAAGGGCGTCAGGATGAAGGCCAGCGCCACCGCTTCGTCGACCTCTTCCATGAAGGGAAAGCCCTCCAGCAGCTCGCGCAGCAGATCCCCCGCGGCCTGGGCCTCGCTGCGAGTTGGCGCGTCGAGTGGGGCCTGGAACTCGGCGAAGGGCAGTTGCAGCAGCAGGCCGGTCTCGGCGTGGAATCCACTCTCCCACAGCACCTGGCCGCCGGCCAGCATCACCGGATGCTCGACCACGGCCTCAAGCTCGGGGAACAGCCACTCCTGACGCGCCAGCAGTGTCTGCGCCACCGCGCGCGGGCAGTCGACGCGCTGCAGCTCCTGGGTCTTGCGGTTGCGCCGCCACACCTGCAGGTGGCGCGTGATCAGGTCGGCCAGCGCCACGTCGTTGATCGGGACGATCCGCGGCGCGGCCGGGTCGCGCTCGATGCCCTTGCGCTCGGGTCCACCAGCGACCACGCGCACCAGCATGCCGCCGCGCTGGTAGATCGGCACCTTAGCCTTGATGAGCAGCTGCTCGATCTCGTCGCAGACCCTGGCCAGGTCGCCGTCGCCTTCAATGCAGACGCTCTCGGCCATGTTGTCGATGTAGGCCTGTTGCGAGGCGCTCAGGCTCGGCGCGCCGTCCTTCATCTCGCGCTCAGTTGCTGCCGGGCCGCCTCAGCGCCGGCGGCCAACAGAAAGCTGTCGAACTTGTCGGCGTGCACCCACCAGCGGCCGGCGTGCATCAACAGCGCGTTGGCGTCGATCAATGCGGCCTTGTGCCGCCGCACGTACCACTGGAAGGAGCCATCGCTGGCGAACAGCCGCTCGCGCGCCTGGCGATATTCATCCGGCGCCAGCAGCGCCGAAAGGTCCGAAGGTGTCATGTGAAATCCCCAGCATTGACGGGCCTGACAGGGCCGCGCCGCTCACTGCATGTGAGCGTGTGAGGATTTCAGCGAATGGCAGTGTTTGCGGCATTGGTGCACTTCGCGAAGGAAGTGCACCAACGCTCAGCGCTTGCCGTAGTACAGGTCGAACACCCAGGCGGGCTTTTTGCCCAGCAGCTCGGCCGCGCGCTCGAAGGCGGTCCCTTCGAAGTAGCCAGGGTCCTGCAGGGCGGCGCCTTGTGCGTGGAAATGGTCGACGTGAAAGCGCACATGGCTGCGCAAGGCCTCGCGCGCCTGGGCGTTTCTTTCAAGCTTGCGGGCCGCCACGCCGAAGGCCTCGGCCAGGTCATCGGTCTGGCCTTCGGCGTAGCGCCTGAAGGCCAGCTCCAGCTGCGCCACCAGGTAGGGCGACAGCGGAACGCCTGCATGCGCCGCCAGCAGCAGCGCATCGGCCAGGGAACACTCGCCGCGCGCGTGGCGGGCGTCCCAGTCGTCGAGGCTCCCCGGTGCCGTCACCCGATACCCCCCAACAGACGATTGACCAGCGCGGCCTTGTGCCCGGTGGCCAGGTGGCTGTAGCGCTTTGTCATCTGCATCTGTCTGTGCCCGAGCAAGTCGCCGATCTCCAGCAGCGTCGCCCCATTCTGCGCCAGCATCGACGCGCAGGAATGCCGCAGCGTGTGGAAGGTCACGCCGCGGATCCGGGCGGCCTGCAGCGCCTGCGCGAAGCGCGGCTCGAAGGCATAGGGCCGCGACCCGTCGCGCGCCGCGCCGAAGATCCGCACGGTCGGCCCGGCCTTGAAGCGCTGCAGCTCGGCCAGCACGGCCGGCACCAGCGGCAGCACCCGCGGGTCGCCGTTCTTCGTCCGCGGCACCGTGGCCTGGCTGCGCTCGAAGTCGATGTCACCCCAGCGCAGGCCCTGCAGCTCGCCCTTGCGCGCGCCGGTGGTCAGGGCCATCAACACCAGCAGGTACAGCCGCGGCCAGGTCGAGGCCTTGCAGGCCTGCAGCAGCCGGTCGCGCTCGTCGTCGGACAGGAAGCGGGTTTTCTCGTTGTGCTCCGGCCGCCGCTCGATGCTGCGGCAGGGGTGCACGTAGCCCTTCGGCGCGATGCGGCGCTTGATCGCCCACGTGAGCACCGCGGCCAGGCTGGCCGCGTAGCGGTTCACCGTGGCCGGCGCCAGCGGTTTCTTCTTGGCCTTGTAGATCGGCCGGCCGTCGGCATCCTGGCCGGCGAAGAAGCGGCTGGCCTGGTTGGCCAGCGCCTCCAGCGCGACGTGCACGTGGTCGTCGCTCAGGTCCTGCAGCGCTACCTGGCCGACCTGGCCGCGCCACCAGCCCAGGCGCTGCACGCGCGTGCTGTCGCGGCCGGCGTAGTGGGCCATGTACAGGTCGACCAGGTCAGCCAGCAGCATCGTGCCCTGGCGCATGGGCAGGGGTGGCAGTGTGGTGGCGCCGCTCATGCGTGCCTCCCGATCTCGGCATCCAGCACCCGCAAGGCCTGGCGCATCAGGTAGACCGCGCCCCAGACGGCCTCTTCGTCCAGCTCTTCGGCGTAGCGCTCGACGATGGCCAGGCCGCAGCCCAGCAGCATCGAGGCATCGGAGGCGATATCCCTGGACGAAGCCGCGCGCTCGACGCAGACCGATGTGCAGTCAAGGCCGAACCGGCCCAGTGTGGGGGGAGGCGCATCCGGCGCGGCCACCGGCACCTCGGGAGGCGCCGCAGGATCGACAGCCGACCGACGCACGGCGGCCAGCGCCAGGACTGCGGGCAGGGGAGGCTGCTTACTCATGGGCAGGGCCTCCGGCGCTGTTGTCGAGCACCAGTTTCGCCTGGCGCAGCAGGTAGAGCGCGCCGTACAGCGCCTCGTTGTTCAGCGAATCGGCGATCGCGTCGAGGATGGCCACGCCGCTGCCCACCAGGCACAACGCGCTGAAGTTCACGGCCTCGGCGCTGCTGCCTGGGTGAACGTGCAGATCCGCGCACTCAAGCCCGAAGCAGCCGGCACGCGGCTGCTGGCTTGTGTCGACGGCCAGGGGTTCGCCCGTCAGGGGGGACGGCGGGACTCCGGATTGCGTGGCGCTGTCAGTCGCTGCGCGTCCACCGGCGGACTTCTTCGTTGAGGACATATCGTGCTCCGAGTGAGTTGAACACCGCCGAATACCGGCGGACTTCACGCGAAGCCCCGAAAGGCCCGTCAATGCTGGGTTTTGGCTCCCCGACCTGGGCTCGAACCAGGGACCTACGGATTAACAGTCCGGCGCTCTACCGACTGAGCTATCGAGGAATAGCCTTGCATTATAGCGTGCCATCGGGCCCCTACAGGCTGGCCTGCAGCGACAGCGCGAAGGTGCGCGGCGCCATCGGGAACAGGAACGCATGGCCGAACTGGAACGGCGATTCGCGCCACGCGTCCTCGTTCGTCACGTTCTGCACGCCGGCCCGCCACACCAGCGTGCTTCCGTTCACGCGTTGCTGGTAGCGCAGGCCCAGGTCCAGCCGCGTCACCGCGGGAATGCTCAGGCTGTTGTCGGGCATGACGATGCGGTCGCTTTCGTACAGGCCGTTGGCCAGCAGTTGCAGCCCCGGCACCACAGCCACGTCGTAGCCCACCTGCAGCTTCAGCGTGTAGGCCGGCACGTTCACCGGTCGCAAACCATTGAGGGCCGCATCGGCACTGCCTTGCCGCCGCGCCTGCAGCGCCATCGCGCCGCCGCCCAGGCTCCACGCGCCGAAGCGCGCGTTGACGCTGCCTTCCACGCCGCGGTGCACCTGGCTGCCGTCGCGCACGCGGGTGCAGCTGGCATCCAGGTCGCAGCTGCCCACGTCGGCCGACACCGGCCGGTCGATGTCGAAGGCGGCCACGGTCCAGTCGCCGTTGTCCAGCAGGCCCTTCACGCCCAGCTCCACCTGCTGGCTGCGCAGCGCCGGCAGCGCCTGGCCCGCGTTGGTGTAGCGCGGCAGGTTCGGCGCGACGTCGACCTCATAGCCCACGCCCCAGCTGCCGTAGAGCATGGTGCCGCCGCTCAGGTCGTAGCTCAGCGCCACCCAGGGCGAGTTGGTGGTCTGCGTGTAGCCCAGCGCCTCGGTGCCGTCGGTGCGCACGGTGTTCACGCTCTGCCGCGTGCTGCGCAGGCCCAGCCACAACGTGGTCTGCTCGTTCAGTGCGATGGCGTCGCGCAGGTAGGCCTCGGTGCTGCGGGCGTTTCGGTCGGTGTTCGCGCCGGTCAGGTCCGGCGCCGCCGGAACGATCAGCGTGCCCCAGACGTTGCCGATGCCGGCATAGTTGAAGGCCTGCTGCTGGAAGCGATAGGTCACCTGGCTGGCCTGCAGGCCCACGGTCAGCGCATGGCGCACGCTGCCGGTGAGGAAGTTGCCGTTCAGCGACACATCGACCACGTTGGTGCGCCGCCGCTCGTCCGGGCTGCGGTAGTCGTACATGTCATAGGTGCCGTCGCTGCAGTAGCGGTCGAAAAAGCCTTCGGCGCTGCAACCGTAGGGGAAGGCCGTGTTGTCGTCGCTCTTCAGTTGCTGCGTGGCGGCCTGCGCCAGCAGGTTCCACTGCGCATCCAGCCGCTGCCGCCAGCGCAGCGAGCCGGTGGTGGCGTCGAACTGCGAGGGGATCGACCAGGGCTGGTTGTTCAGGTTGATGCGCGGGTTGCCCGGCTCCGGCACCACGGAGCCCAGCACGCTGAAGGCCGGCACGCTGGGCTGCTCGCGGTGCGAGACCTCCACCTCGGCTTCCAGCAGCGTGTCGGGGCCGGCGCGCCAGTCCCCGGCCAGGGCGAACAGCGCGCGGTTGCCGGTGGCCACGTAGGTCTGCGGATCGATGTGCTCATAGGCCGCGTTCAGCCGCAGGCCGAACTGGCGCTGCTCGCCGAAGCGGTCGCCCAGGTCGGCCTGGGCCAGCAGGCTGCCGGTCTGCTGCCAGCCGGCATACAGGTCGCGGATCGGCGCGTCGGTGGGGCGCTTCACCACCAGGTTGACCATGCCGCCCGGCGAGCCGATGCCGCCGAGCATGCCGCTGGTGCCCTTCAGCACCTCGATGCGCGCCTTGTTGTCCAGCGGGATCGTCGTTTCGGCACTGATCGGCAGGCCGTCGCGCCGGTAGTTGAAGCGGTTGTCGATGACGAAGCCCCGCACCGTCAGGAAGTCGTAGTAGCCGGCACTGTTGTAGCCGTCGCCCACGGCCGCATCGATGGTGGCGATGTCGGACAGCCGGCGGATGCCCAGGTCCTTCATCTGCTCGGCGGTGGTCACGTCCACCTGCATCGGCACGCTGGTCAGCGGCAGGTTGCCGAAGCCGGTGATGCTGGCCACGGTGCGCGTGGCGGCAATCGTCACCTGCTGCGGGGCGGGCTCGGTGTTGTCGGCCTTGGCCTCGGCGGGCTGGGCCAGCAGCGTGGGGGCATAGCCGCTCAGCAGCGCAGCGAGCAGCACGGTCTTGCGGCGCCGCAGCGCCTGGGGTCGGGTGTGGGTGGGAGCCATCGTCTTTCCATGTCGATGGCAGGTCTGCAATGTCCGGCAGCCATCGATGGCGACGTTCGGCCTTGCTTCCCTGCGCGAGGATTACCTCAATCAGGTTCAAAGGGACTTTCTCAGTCGCACCGACCTTGAGGCCGGTGCAACACCCCTAGCGTTTGCGCCATGGCGGACCACCGCGCGGCGCCACTATACCCAAGAAAAAGAAACGGGCCCGATGGCGGGCCCGTGTGGCGGTGGGTGCGGCAGCGCGTCAGTCGAAGACCGGGCTCTCCACGCCCAGCACCTTGTGGAGCTTGGGGCTGGTGGTGGTGTACTGCAGCAGCACGCGCTTTTCCGGGAACACGTAAGGGCTGGCGCCGAAGGCGGCCAGCGCGGCCTCGTGGAAGCCGGAGAGGATCAGCTTCTTCTTGCCCGGGTAGGTGTTGATGTCGCCCACCGCGAAGATGCCCGGCGTGCTGGTCTCGAACTTCTCGGTGTCCACCACCACCTGCTTGCGGTCGATGTTCAGCCCCCATTCGGCGATGGGGCCGAGCTTCGGGCTCAGGCCGAAGAACACCAGCAGCATGTCCAGCGGGACGCTGCGCGTCACCGCGTCGCCGCCAGTGACCTTGATGCTGGTGAGCCGCCCGTCCTGCTCGTCGAAGCCGGTGACCTGGCCCACCAGGAACTGCATGTGCATCGCCTCGCACAGCTCGCGCATCTTGTGCACCGAGGCCGGTGCCGCACGGAAGCCGTCGCGGCGGTGCACCAGGATCACGCTGTTGGCCTTGTGCGGGGTGTCCTCGACGAAGTTCAGCGCCCAGTCCAGCGCCGAATCGCCGCCGCCGACGATGACCAGGTCCTTGCCGGCAAACTGCGCCGGGTTGCGCACCCGGTAGTGCAGCTGGCTGTCGAGGAACTTGTCCAGCCCGTCCACCTTCAGCGTACGCGGCTGGAACGAGCCCACGCCGCCGGCGATGAACACCGTCTTCGTCAGGAAGGTGGTGCCCTTGTTGGTGGCCACGCGGAAGCGGCCGTCGGCCTGCTTCTGCACCTCGGTGACCTCCTGGCCCAGGTGGAAGGTGGCGCCGAAGGGCTCGATCTGCTTCAGCAGGTTGTCGGTGAGTTCCTTGCCGGTGCACACCGGCACCGCCGGGATGTCGTAGATCGGCTTGTCGGGGTACAGCTCGATGCACTGCCCGCCGGCATAGGCCAGCGAATCGATGATGTGCGCCTTGATCTCCAGCAGGCCCAGCTCGAACACCTGGAACAGGCCCACCGGCCCGGCGCCGACGATCACCGCATCGGTTTCGATCGGGCCGTCGTGGCTGCGTGCGGTGTCGGCCACTTCGGGGTTCAGGTTCGGTTCCATGTCAGGTGGGGGCGGGCCCGCGGCCTGCCTTGAAGAAGGTAAAGGGGATCAGCGCTTCAGCTCGGACAGCTTGTTCTTCTTGTCGGCCCATTCGTCGGCATCGGGCAGCGCGGGCTTGCGCTTGGTGATGCTGGGCCAGCTGCGCGACAGCTCGGCGTTCAGCTTGATGAACTGCATCTGGTCCTGCGGCACGTCTTCCTCGGGCAGGATGGCATTCACCGGACATTCCGGGATGCACACCGCGCAGTCGATGCATTCGTCCGGGTCGATGACCAGGTAGTTGGGCCCCTCGCGGAAGCAGTCGACGGGGCAGACATCCACGCAGTCGGTGTACTTGCAGCGGATGCACGATTCGAGAACGACGTGGGTCATGAGGGGCTCGGACGGGGTTCTTCGGATGGGGGAGGGCTAGCGCGCCGCGCCGGGGTGCAAGGCGGGGCCTCGCAGCGCGGCGTCGTGCCGTCAACCAGTGATTTTAAGGCGTGGCGAAGTTCTCGGCTGCCGACGGGCTGTCCTGCATCAAAGAGGGGACCGATGGCAGTGGCGCGGCGGCCGCACCCAGCAGCACCACGGTGGGCCGGCCGGCATGCAGCACCGTGGCCTGCGCCAGGGTGTCCAGCCGGTGGTCGCTGGCCAGCTGGTCGGGCCAGCCGGCGCGCGACACCAC
>JAFLDH010000379.1 GCA_017302505.1 Burkholderiales bacterium | reverse complement strand
CGGCATGGGCCCCGAGGCGCTGCGCGTGGCCGGCCTGGCCGAGGCGCTGCGCCAGCATGGCGCCGAGGTGCTGGACCGCGGCAACCTGAACGGCCCGCCCAACCCCTGGCTGCCGCCGCAGCATGGCTACCGCCACCTGGACGAGGTGGTGGCCTGGAACCACCTGGTGCACGACGCGGTGCTGGCCGAGCTGCGCCTGGGCCGCATGCCGCTGCTGATGGGCGGCGACCATTGTCTGGCGGTGGGCTCGATCAGCGCGGTGGCCCAGCACTGCCGCGAGGCCGGCCGCAAGCTGCGCGTGCTGTGGCTGGACGCGCATGCCGACTTCAACACCAGCCTGCTCACGCCCAGCGGCAATCTGCATGGCATGCCGGTGGCCTGCCTGTGCGGCCACGGCCCGCAGGCGCTGCTGGAAATCGGCGGCAAGGTGCCGGCGCTGCACCCCAAGTGGGTGCGGCAGATCGGCATCCGCAGCGTCGACGCCGGCGAGAAGCGGCTGGTGCACCAGGCCGGGCTCGAGGTCTTCGACATGCGCTATGTCGACGAAATGGGCATGCGCCACACGATGGAACTGGCACTGGCCACGCTGGACGCGCACACGCACCTGCACGTCAGCTTCGACGTCGACTTCCTCGACCCCGGCATCGCCCCCGGCGTGGGCACCACGGTGCCCGGCGGCCCCACCTACCGCGAGGCCCAGCTGTGCATGGAGATGATCGCCGACACCGGCCGCCTGGCCAGCCTGGACGTGATGGAACTGAACCCCGCCTTCGACGAACGCAACAAGACCGCCGTGCTGGCGGTGGACCTGATCGAGAGCCTGTTCGGCAAGAGCACCCTGATGAGAGCCTGACACCATGCGACGCCTGTTCCTGATCTTCTGCGCCGCGCTGCTGGCCGGCTGCGTGGCCGTGCCCGACGGCATCCAGCCGGTGACCGGCTTCCAGGCCGAGCGCTATCTCGGCACCTGGTACGAGATCGCCCGGCTGGACCACGGCTTCGAGCGCGGCATGTCGCGCGTGACCGCCCAATACCGCAAGCGCGACGACGGCGGCATCGACGTGATCAACCGCGGCTACCTGACCGACAGCAAGACCTGGAAGCAGGCCGAAGGCAAGGCCTACTTCGTGCAGACGCCGGACATCGGCTACCTGAAGGTGTCCTTCTTCGGGCCCTTCTACGGCAGCTACGTGGTCTTCGAGCTGGACAAGCAGGACTACCGCTACGCCCTGGTGGCCGGGCCCGACCGCTCCTACCTTTGGCTGCTGGCGCGCAGCCCGACGCTGGACGCCGCCACCCGCGACCGGCTGGTGGCGCGCGCCCAGGCCGCCGGCTTCGACACCTCGAAGCTGATCTTCGTCGACCAGAGTCCTGTCCCATGAGCGCGACGGGCCGTTCCCGAGCGCTCATCCCGGAGCGCGCAGCGCGGAGGGTTGTCCAGTGAGCACGGTCTTCGAGAAACTGCTGTCCGGCGAATGGCCCTGCGCCAAGGTCTACGAGGACGTCCTGGTCTTCGCCTTCATGGATGCCGGCCAGGTCAACGACGGCCACGTCATCGTCGCCACCAAGGCGCCGCGCGAGACGCTGCTCGATTGCACCGACGACGAAGCCGCGGCGCTGATGCGCGCGGCGCGGCGCATCGCGCTGGCGGTGCAGCAGGCCTTCGCGCCCGAGGGCATCACCGTGCTGCAGGCCAACAAGGCCGCCGGTTGGCAGACCGTGCCGCACCTGCACCTGCACGTGCTACCGCGCCACGCCGGCGACGGCGTGGAGCTGACCTGGCCGCGCAAGGAGCCGGGCATCGAGCGGCTGCGCGAACTGGCCGCCCGGCTGCAGCGATAGCCCTGGCCGGTGCCCGCGGCGCCGAGCCGCTATGCTTGCCGCCCCCATGGCCGGCATCCACATCACCGACATCGAATCCGCCATCAACTGGTGGCGCGAGCGCAAGCCTTCGCCGGACGGCCTGCGCGCCTGCGACGAGGTGCGCGCGCTGGCCGAGGTCTACGGCCTGATGGTCTACTACCACGAGGCCGAATGCGACGAGCAGGGCATGCCGCCGGCCGCGCGCCAGGCCTGGCTGGACTGGTACGCCAGCACGCCCGATGCGCCCTGCATCGCGATCTGCTCCACCTCGCAGGGCGATGCCGAATGCAAGGGCTGCGGCCGCAGCTTCGAGGAAGTGCAGCACTGGCAGGCCTACAGCCCGGCACAGAAGCGCGCGGTGTGGCGGCGCATCACGATGGAGGCGCGCGCCTGGCGCTTCAACCGCTATGCCGAGCGCGCGCGCCTGGCCAGCGGCGCCGACCATCCGTCACCGGACAGCTTCGCGCCCGCTGCGCAGAAGGCCACGCCGTGAGCGCGGTCGCCCCGGAGGCCTGGCCCGCGCGGCTGGGCTGGCGCGACTCGGCCGCGCGCATCCTGCCGCTGGCCTGGCCGGTGTTCATCGCGCAGCTGGCGGTCATCGCCTTCGGCACGCTGGACACGCTGTTCGTCGCCCGCTATGCGGCGCTGGACCTGGCGGCGCTGGCGGTGGGCTCGGCGGCCTACATCACGGTGTTTATCGGCTTCATGGGCGTGGTGGTGGCGGCGGGGCCGATCGTCGGCCAGTTCTTCGGTGCGAAGAAGCTGCCCGAGGCCGGCCACCAGCTGCACCAGGCGGTATGGCTGGCCCTCGGCCTGTCGGTCATCGGTTGCACGCTGCTGGCCTTTCCCTGGCCCTTCCTGGCGCTGTCGCAGGCGCCGCCGGAAGTCGAGGCCAAGGTGCGCCAGTACCTGGGCGCGCTGGCCTTCGCGCTGCCGGCCGCGCTGCTGTTCGCCGCCTACCGCGGCTTCAACAACGCGGTGTCGCGGCCCAAGGCGGTGATGGTCATCCAGCTGGCCGGCCTGGGGCTGAAGTTGCCGCTGTCGGGCGCGCTGGTGTTCGGCGTGCCGGCGCTTGGCATCCCCAGCCTGGGCGTGCTGGGCTGCGGCATCGCCACCGCCATCGCGATGTGGGCACAGGTGCTGGCCGGGCTGTGGGTGCTGAAGCGCGACCGCTTCTACGCGCCCTTCGCGCTGGGCCACGGCGGCCTGCGCCCGCCCGACCGCCAGGCGCTGGGCGCGCAGCTGCGGCTGGGCGTGCCGATGGGCGCGTCGATCCTGATCGAGGTCACCGGCTTCTCGTTCATGGCCATCTTCATCGCGCGCATCGGCGCCACCGCAGTGGCTGGCCACCAGCTGGCGGCGAACCTGGTGTCGATCCTGTTCATGCTGCCGCTGGCGCTGGGCAATGCCACCGGCACGCTGGTGGCGCAGCGCATCGGCGCGCGCGACATCGCCTCGGCCCGGCGGCTGGGCTGGCACGGGCTGCAGATGGCGCTGGTGCTGGCCGCGGCGCTGGGCGCGCTGGTCTACCTGCTGCGCCAGCCGGTGGTGCACCTGTACACCGACGACGCGGCGGTCATTGCCGCCGCCTTGCCGCTGCTGGCCTGGGTGGCGCTGTTCCACACCGCGGATGCGGCGCAGTGCGTGGCCTCCTTCGTGCTGCGCGCCTGGCGCATCGCCACGCTGCCGATGCTCATCTTCGCCGTGTCGCTGTGGGGCGTGGGCCTGGGCGGCGGCTACGTGCTGGCCTTCAACCTCACCGGCCTGACGCCGCCAGCGCTGCAGGGCGCGCGCGGCTTCTGGACCGGCTCGACCGTGGGCCTGGTGCTGGCCGCGCTGCTGCTGTGCGGGCTGCTGGCGCTGGTGCACCGCCGCCAGCGGCATGCGGCCTGACTACTCGGCCCGGCCCTTCATCAGCGGCCACAGTGCCACGGTGAAGATCAGGCTGGCCGCCACCAGCGGCGCGGCCACGCCGTAGCGCAGCAACCAGGCGCCCAGCACGGCGCTGGCAAAGAAGATCAGCACCGACAGCGCCCGCCGTTGCCAGTGCGGCGAGCTGCCGCCGGCCCAGCGCGACTCCGACAGCAGGCCGGTCATCGTCAGCGTCAGCACGTTGGTGGCCACGTCAGGCACGCCGTGCTTGCGCATCAGCGCGTTGTGGATGCCCATGCCGAAGGCCAGCAGGCCGACGATCACCGGCCGGGCCCATTCGCCGGGGCCGCCGGTGGCCAGGTCGTGTTCCAGCGGGCCGACGCGCCTTGGGTCCATCACCAGCGCCAGCAGCGTGGCCGCCAGCACCGCCGCGTACTCCAGCGGATAGCCCACCAGGCGCCCGCCCATCGGATGGCCACTGTTGGCGAAGCGCCCGGCGACGAAGGCGCCCAGTGCAAAGGGCAGGATCGCAAACAGGCCGGCCACCACGTGCGCGCTGAACAGGTCGCCTCGCGCCATCGCAAAGGCGATAAGCAGCAGGTTGCCGGTCATCAGTTCGGCGAACACCCCGCCCAGCGCCAGGAAGCAGGCCGAATCGACCAGCCCGCAGATCGCGGTCAGCGCGAACATGCCGAACTTGTATTCCGGCGTGCGGGCCATGCGTGGAGGCTTCAGTCGCCGGCGACGAAGCGCACGCCGGCCTGCGCCATGGCCGCCACCGCCGCGGGGCCCAGGCCCACCGCCGGCGAGACGATGCCCGAGGGC
>JAFLDH010000378.1 GCA_017302505.1 Burkholderiales bacterium | reverse complement strand
GCCGGTGGGGCCAGCCCATCGAGCCGCGCACGCACTTCGGCCACGCTCTGCAGGCGGTCCTGCGGGCGCTCGGCCAGACAGTCGTCGAGCACGCTCAACCACCCCGGCGGGTCGCCCAGGGCGGGCTGAGCGGCCCGCAGCCGCACCCAGACCATGCCCAGTGGTTCGGGCGGCCGGGCCGGCACCGGGCCGCTGGGCGCCGCCGGCAGCTGGCCGCTGATGCAGAAATGCAGCGTGGCCGCCAGCGAGTACAGGTCGCTCCACGGGCCGAGTGCCGCCTCGCCGATGCCGACCTGCTGTTCGGGCGGCTCGAAGCAGGGTTCCAGCGCGGCCATCATGCTCTGCGTGCGGTCGCTGATCAGTGCAGTGCGTACCGCATCGAAGTCCAGCAGCAGCGGCCGGCCGTCGGGCCGCAGCAGGATATTGCCGGGGGCCACCGCACCATGCACGCAACCTTCCTCGTGCAGTGCTTCCAGCGCCCCCAGCAGCCCATCGAGCCAGCCGCGCAGCGCCCGCACGTCGGGCGTGGCCGAGAGCTCGCGGCGGTGCGCCAGCAGCGTGGGCCCGGGGCTGTAGCGCATCACGCGGTAGGCCGTGCCGTGGCGCTGCAGCAGGCGGGTGATGCGCACCAGCGCAGGGTGGTCGCAGCGCGCCAGCGTCTGCGCCTCGGCGATGAAGGCCTGCAGCCCCTGCCCGAAGCGGTCGGCATGCGCGCGGGCGCGCAGCACCACCTGGGTCTCGGCGCTGCGCAGTGCCAGCGCATCGGGCAGGTATTCCTTGAGGGCCACGTGCATCTTCAGCGCGTGGTCGTAAGCCCGGTAGACGACGGCGAAGCTGCTCTGCGCGAGCACGCGCTCGATCTCGAACTCTTCGAAACGCGTCTTCGGCGGCAAGGCGCGCTCGGGGGCACGCAGCGGGTTCGGTGGCAGCGGAGGACGCGCAGTCATCGTGGCCGCGATGCTACTGCGCGAACTCGCCCCGCGGTCGGCCCGTCATGCAACAAATGCAGAATGCTCGTCCAACCCCGACCTGCCAGGAGACAAGACGATGGCCAAGGACTTCAGCACGATGGAAGACTCCAACCGCAGCGCCAACGCGGACATCCACCGCGTGTCCGACCCGGCGCGGCGGCTATGGCTGCAGGGCGGCCTGGGCGCGCTGGCCGCCGGGGCGCTGTCGCCGCTGCTGGCGGGCTGCGCCACGGCGCCCTTCGACGGGCCGCTGCTCGGCTTCAAGCCGGTGCCGGTGACCGACCAGGACACCATGGTCGTGCCCGAGGGCTACGAAGCGGTGGCCATTGCCGCCTGGGGCGAGCCGGTGGGCGTGCCGGGCAACATGCCGGCCTGGCGCATGGACGCCGGCAACAGCGCCGCCGACCAGGCGGTGCAGATGGGCATGCACCACGACGGCATCCACTACCTGCCGCTGGACGGCAGTCGCCGCGGCCTGCTGGTGATGAACCACGAGTACACCGACGACGGCCTGCTGCACACCGACGGCATGAAGACCTGGAGCGCGGAGAAGGTGCGCAAGGCCCAGGCCGCGCATGGCATGTCGGTGATCGAGATCGAGCTCAAGGACGGCCGCTGGCAGATGGTGCGGCCCTCGAAGTACGCGCGCCGCTTCACCACCTACACGCCCTTTGCCGTCAGCGGGCCGGCCGCCGGCCATGCGCTGATGCAGACCGCCGCCGACCCGGCCGGCCGCACCGTGCTGGGCACGCTGAACAACTGCGGCACCGGCATCACGCCCTGGGGCACGGTGCTGTCAGGCGAAGAGAACTTCGCCTTCTACTTCGACGGGCCGGACGCGCCCAGTGCCGACCAGCGCCGCTGGGGCCTGCGCAAGACCGGCTTCTACCGCTGGCCGGAGCATGACGAGCGCTTCGACGCGAAGCGCCACCCGAACGAGTTCCACCGCTTCGGCTGGATCGTGGAGATCGACCCCTTCGACCCGGCGAGCACGCCGGTCAAGCGCAGCGCGCTCGGCCGCGCCGCGCACGAAGGCGCCACGGTGGCGGTGACCCAGGACGGCCGCGCGGTGGTGTACTCGGGCGAGGATGCGCGCTTCGAGTACATCTACAAGTTCGTCAGCCGCGACAAGATCGCCCCGGGCGGTGCCAAGGCCAACGCCACGCTGCTGGACCACGGCACGCTGTACGTGGCGCGCTTCGATGCCGACGGCAGCGGCCGCTGGCTGCCGCTGGTGGCCGGCCAGGGCCCGCTCACCGCCGCCAACGGCTTTGCCGACCAGGGCGCGGTGCTGATCAAGAGCCGCCAGGCCAGCGACCGCCTGGGCGCCACCAGGATGGACCGGCCCGAATGGCTGGCGGTGGACCAGAAGGGCAAGACGGTCTATTGCACGCTGACCAACAACAGCAACCGCGGCGCCAAGGACATGCCCGGCCCCGATGCCGCCAACCCGCGCGCCAACAACGTCATGGGCCAGATCATCCAGTGGACCGAGGACGGTGATTTCGACAGCGCCAGCTTCCGCTGGAAGCACCTGATGCTGGCCGGCGACCCGGCCAACGAGCGGCCCGAGGCCCGCGGCAACATCAAGGGCGACATCTTCGCCTGCCCTGACGGGCTGGCGATGGACGCGCGCGGCGTGCTGTGGATCCAGACCGACGCCCATGCCTCGCAGATGTACAAGGGCGAGATGAAGGGCTTCGGCAACAACCAGATGCTGGCCTGCGACCGCACCACCGGCGAGGTGCGGCGCTTCTTCACCGGCCCGGTGAACTGCGAGGTGACCGGGGCGACGCTGACGCCCGACCTGCGCACCATGTTCATCAACATCCAGCATCCGGGCGAGACCGCCAGCGACCGCAGCGACCCGGCCAATCCGTCGAAGTTCTCGAACTGGCCGGACTACAGCCCGGGCGGCCGGCCGAGATCGGCCACGGTGGTCATCCGCAAGAAGGACGGCGGGGTGATCGGCACCTGAGGCTCAGGTCAGCCGGTACAGGTCCAGCCGCACCCAGCGGGCCTCACGCTGGCCACAGGCGATGGCCATCACCTTGTTCAGGTGCGCCCATTGCGGCGCGCCGGTGGTGAAGCGCACCAGCGTGCGGAAGAAGTATTCGTCGCGGGCCACCGGCTCGCCGCGCGCCAGCCGCGCCATCACCTCGGCCGGGCCGTGGCGCAGGCCGCTGCTCTGCACCTCGATCAGCGCGCCATCGTCAGCCCGGATCACATAGTGCGCGGCAATGTCCAGCACGCCGTCGGCACGGTTGACCTGCCAGTCGACGCCGCCTTCGACCAGCGTGCCGTTCAGTTCCGGGCCCCGCACCGTGCCGCCGCCCAGCGGCACGTAGCGGCGCTCGCCGTAGGGCCCCGGGCCCAGCGTGACCAGCGATTGCACCTCACAGTCGATGTGCGTCATCGGCAGCAGCGCGGGTGGCGGTGGCATCGGGGTCATTGGTGGGCCTCCTTGTGGCCGGCGATTGTGCCGCCCGATTTCCATGCTATGAATGTTGTCTTTCCGATAGCTTCTGCATAAGGGCTTCCGCGTCCCGAGCATCGCGCGTTTTTTCAACCTCGATGGAGCTCCCGCGCATGTTGACCCGACGCCATTTCCTCGGCGCCAGCCTGGCCACCACGGCCGCGTACGCCGCCGGTTCCTTCGTGCCCGCCTGGGCGCAGAACGCACCCAACCTGGGCACGCCCACCCTGCCCGCCGTCGGCTTCCGCCGCATGAAGGTGGGCGACGTGGAAGTGATCTCGCTGCTGGACGGCGTGGCCCGCCGGCCGCTGGGCGAGGAGTTCGTGAAGAACGCGCCGCTGAGCGAAGTGCGCGCGCTGCTGGCCTCGCAGAACCTGCCCACCGAGTACATCGACATTCCGTTCACGCCCTTTCTGGTGGTGGCCGGCAACCGCCGCATCCTGATGGACACTGGCCTCGGCGAATTCGGCGGCCCGACCACCGGCAAGCTGCTGGAACAGCTGCGTGCGGCCGGCTTCCAGCCGGCCGACATCGACACCGTGCTGATCACCCACTATCACGGCGACCACATCGGCGGCCTGCGCAACAAGGCCGGCGAGTATGTGTTCGCCAAGGCCAAGGTGATGGTGCCGGCGCCCGAGCACGCCTTCTGGATGGACGACGCCAAGATGGCCGCCGCGCCCGAGGGCATGAAGGGCGCGTTCAACAACGTGCGCCGGGTGTTCGCGCAGATGCCTAACGACATGCTGGTGAAGTTCGAGCCGGGCACGGAACTGGCCCCTGGCATCCGCTCGGTGGCGGCCTTCGGCCACACGCCGGGTCATACGCTGTTCGACCTGAAATCGGCCAATCAGAACTTCGTTTACGTGGGCGACCTGACCAACGTGCCGGCACTGTTTGCGCGCAACCCGGACTGGGCGGTGACCTTCGACATGGACGCCGAGGCCGCGCGCAAGGTGCGGCGCGAGACCTTCCAGCGCATCGTCGCCGGCAACGCGATGGTCGGCGGCTTCCACTTCCCCTTCCCGGCCATGGGGCGCATGGCCGTGTCGGGCACCGGCTACGCGTTCGAGCCGGTGAACGCCAGTGCCTGAGCTGCCGCGGCGCGCCTGGGGCACGCGCCGCCGCGCCTTCGTGGCCGGCGGGCTGGCGTGGCCACTGTGGCCG
>JAFLDH010000377.1 GCA_017302505.1 Burkholderiales bacterium | reverse complement strand
AACCCGCCGCTGCAGGCGGCGCAGGGCGGCGCCGGCGGCGGCGGCATGCGCCGCGACGCCGTCACCCAGTACGAGGTGGACAAGACCGTGCGCGTCACGCGCAATGCCAGCGGCACGCTGAAGCGGCTGAACGCGGCGGTGGTGGTCAACCACCGCGGCAGCACCGATGCCAAGGGCAAGACCACCAGCACGCCGCTGTCGGCCGAGGAGCTGGAGAAGATCACCGCGCTGGTGCAGCAGAGCCTGGGCTTCAACCAGGAACGCGGCGACTCGGTGCGCGTGATCAACGCGCCCTTCCGCGTCGAGCCGCCGCCCAAGGTGGAACCGATCCCGCTGCACCAGCAGCCCTGGTTGCTGGACCTGCTGCGCGCCGCGGCCGCGCCGCTGGCCCTGGCGCTGGTGGCGCTGGTGGCGGTGTTCAAGCTGATCCGGCCGGCCTTGAACGCCGCCGCCGGCCCGCAGGCCGAGGCCGCCGGCAACAAGCTGGACGTGGTGGCCGACAACGATGTCGAGGCCGCGCTGCCCGGCGGCGCGGTGACGCCGGCCCTGGCCGCGCCGGTGGTGAACCAGAAGCTGGAGAACGCGCGCGCCTTTGCGCAGCAGAACCCGGCCGCCGTGGCGCAGATCGTCAAGGACTGGGTCGGCGGCGAAGCGGCCTGAGCGAGCAACGTGACGATGGACGACCAAGGCCTGGAAAACGCCGCCATCCTGCTGATGTCGCTGGGCGAGGAGCATGCCAGCGAGGTCTTCAAGCACCTGGCACCCAAGGAAGTGCAGCGCATGGGCGAGACCATCGCGCGCATGAAGAGCATCAGCAACGACCGGCTCGACCAGGTGCTGGACAAGTTCCGCGAGATGGCCGGCGACCAGAGCATGCTGGTGGGCGACAACGACGAGTACGTGCGCTCGGTGCTGAAGCGCGCGCTGGGCGAGGACAAGGCCAACCTGCTGCTCGAGCGCATCCTTCAAGGCGACGACGTCAGCGGCATCGAGAGCCTGAAGTGGATGGACCCGTCCTCGGTGGCCGAGTTGATGCGCCATGAGCATCCGCAGATCGTCGCCGCGGTGCTGGTGCACCTGGATTACGACCAGGCCGCCGAGGTGCTGAAGCTGTTCACCGAACGCCAGCGCAACGAGGTGCTGGTGCGCGTGGCCACGCTCGACGGCATCCAGCCGGCGGCGATGCGCGACCTGAACGAGGTGCTGAACCAGGTGCTGGCCGGCAGCGACCGGGTCAAGAAGTCCAACCTGGGCGGCGTCAAACCCGCGGCGGAGATCATCAACATGCTCGGCGGCACGCTGGAAACCTCGGTGCTGGATTTCATCCGCGGCGCCGACAACGACCTGGCGCAGAAGATCCTGGACAACATGTTCACCTTCGACGACCTGGAGCGCCTGGACGACAAGGGCATCCAGTCGCTGTTGAAGGAGGTGCAGACCGAATCGCTGGTGATCGCGCTGAAGGGCGCGTCGCCGGAGCTGCGCGAGAAGATCTTCCGCAACATGTCCACCCGCGCCGCCGAGTCGCTGCGCGAGGACCTGGAGACGCGCGGCCCGGTGCGCGTGGCCGAGGTCGAGGCCGAGCAGAAGGAACTGCTGAAGGTGGTGCGTCGCCTGTCCGACGAGGGTGTGATCGTGATCGGAGGCGGCGGTGACGACCAGTTCCTCTAAGCCCAAGCGCAACCTGCCGCCCGGCAGCAGCGGCAGCACCCGGGGGCCGGCCAGCTATTCGCGCTTCATTCCGCGCGAGGAACTGGGCGCCTTTGCCGCCTGGAGCCCCGATACGCTGAACTCCGAGCTCGACCCCGGGCCCGCCAGCCCAACCGCGGCGGGCACCGCGCCGGCGGCGGACAAGGCGGCCGTGCAGGCCCAGCTGGCCGCCGCCCGCCAAGCCGGCTACCAGGACGGCTACCGCGACGGGCTGGTGGCGCTGGACAGCTTCAAGCAGAGCTATGCCACCCAGATGAGCGGCCAGATCGGCCCGCTGCTGCAGAGCTTCGATGCCCAGCTGCAGGCACTGGAGCAGCAGATGGCCCAGGCCGTGGCGCAGGCCGCGGTGCTGCTGGCGCGGCGCGTGGTGCGCGCCGAGATCGACGCCCGGCCCGAGCAGGTGGCCAAGGTGGCCGAGCAGGCGGTCAACGCCGTACTGCAGAGCGCCCGCCAGATCCGCGTGCTGGTGCATCCCGACGACCATGCGCTGGTGGCCGAAGGCGCGGCCGAGGCGCTGGAGGGACGCGGCGCGCGGCTGCTGCCGCACCCCGGTATCGCCCGCGGCGGTTGCCTGGTGGAATCGGACCTGGGGCAGATCGACGCGCGCATCGAAGCGCGCTGGCGCCAGGCCGCCGCCGTGCTGGGCAGCGAGCTGGCCTGGGGCGACGACAGCGCTGCGGCCACGGACGGCGCATGAAGAACCCACCCATGCCCACGCCACCGGCCGCGCGTTCGGCACGCTGGCTGCAATACCTGGCCGACCTGCAGGAATATGCCGCGCTGCCGCAGCCGCTGGACAGCAGCGGCACGCTGGTGCGCGTCACCGGCCTGGTGCTGGAGGCGGCCGGCGTGCGCGCGCCGGTGGGTTCGGTGTGCGAGGTGCGCGCCGAAGGCCAGCCACCGGTGCTGGCCGAGGTGGTGGGCTTCAGCGGCGACCGCGCCTTCCTGATGCCCAACGGCGAACTGCAGGGCCTGACCAGCGGCGCGATGGTGACGCCGCTGCCGGCGCCACACGCCGCGCCCTGCTTCGGCCAGGACAACCATCCATGGCGCCGCACCGAAGACCGCGGCCTGCACCTGCCGGTGGGCGAAGGCCTGCTCGGGCGCGTGGTCGACGCACATGGCAAGCCGATGGACCGGCTGGGCCCGCTGACGCCGGTGCGCACCGAGCCGATGGTGCGCCGACCGATCAACGCGATGGACCGCGACCCGGTGCGCACGCCGCTGGACACCGGCGTGCGCGCGATCAACGCGCTGCTGACCGTGGGCCGCGGCCAGCGGCTGGGCCTGTTTGCCGGCACCGGCGTGGGCAAGAGCGTGCTGATGGGCATGATGGCCCGCTATACCGCGGCCGACGTGATCGTGGTCGGGCTGATCGGCGAGCGCGGCCGCGAGGTCAAGGAGTTCATCGAGGACATCCTGGAGGACGAGGGCCGCGCCCGCAGCGTGGTGGTGGCCGCGCCGGCCGATGCGCCGCCGCTGGTGCGCATGCAGGGCGCCAACTACGCCACCGCGGTGGCCGAGCATTTCCGCGACCAGGGCCGCCACGTGCTGCTGCTGATGGACAGCCTGACGCGCTATGCGATGGCGCAGCGCGAGATCGCGCTGGCCATCGGCGAGCCGCCGGCCACCAAGGGCTACCCGCCCAGCGTGTTCGCCAAGCTGCCGGCGCTGGTGGAGCGCAGCGGCAACGGCCTGAACGGTGCCGGCTCGATCACCGCCTTCTACACCGTGCTGACCGAAGGCGACGACCCGCAGGACCCGATCGCCGACGCCGCGCGCGGCATCCTCGACGGCCATGTGGTGCTGTCGCGCGAGCTGGCCGAATCGGGGCACTTCCCGGCGATCGACGTGGAACGCTCGATCTCGCGGGTGATGACCAGCGTTGCCCCGCGCGAACAGGTGATGGCCGCCCGCCGCGCCCGCCAGCTGCTGGCGCGCTACAACAAGGCCCGCGACCTGATCCAGCTGGGCGCCTATGTGCCCGGCCACGACGCCGAGCTGGACCTGGCCGTGAAGCTGCACCCCGGCCTGAACGCCCTGCTGCAGCAGGACATGCACGAACCCGCCTCGCTGACGGACAGCATCGCGCGGCTGTGCGGGGTGGTCGAAGCATGAGCGAGCGCACGCTGGAACCGCTGCAACTGCTGCTGCAGCGCGAGCAACAGCACTGCGAGCAGGCCCAGGCCGCACTGCGCGATGCCGATCGGACCGAACAGCGCGCCCGCCTGCAGCACGAGCAGCTGGTCACCTACCGCGGCGAATACGAAGCCCGCTGGTCGCGCCAGTTTGCCCAGGGCGCATCGATGGACATCCTGCAGTGCTACCGCAGCTTCATGCAGCGGCTGGACCAGGCGCTGGCGCTTCAGGCGCGGCAGCTGCAGCTGGCCGAGCGCCAGCGCGAGCAGGCCCGCCAGCAGTTGCTGGACATCGAACGCCGCGCCGCCTCGGTGCGCAAGTTGATCGAACGCCGGCTGGCCGAGCTGGCCGCAAGCGGCCGCCGCCACGAACAGAAGCTGACCGACGAGCAAGCCCAGCGCCTGCGCTGGCATGCCAGCCGGCACGGCCGCCTGTTGCCGCAATAGCCCCCTTACCGAGCCGCGCCATGAGCCTGATGAGCACCGCCGCCCCCACGCCCTCCTTGCCGCTGGCCGCCTTGGGCCGGCCTGGCACCGCGCCGGCCGAAGGCGGCGACGATGCCGGCTTCGCCCAGGCCCTGGATGCCGCCACCGCGGGCCAGCGCGACGCGGCGGCCCCTGCAGACCCGGCCACCGCCGAAACACCCGAGGCGCGCGATCGCTCGCGCAGCCGCGGCCTGCGCCGCACCGCGGCCGAGCTGGCGCTGCCGGCCGATCCGGCCGAAGCCGGCCG
>JAFLDH010000376.1 GCA_017302505.1 Burkholderiales bacterium | reverse complement strand
TCGCCGTTCGGCTTCGGGCGGCCGTGGCTTGTGCCGTGGGGCGGCCGGCGGGCGCGCGGCGTCGGCGCTGGCCGCATCCTTGTCCTTCTGGGTGCGCGGCGCGGTGGTGGCACGCACGCGCAGCCGTTGCGGGTTGCGCGGGGCGGCGCCGGGTTTCAGCTTGATCGTCGGTCGTTCGGCCATGGTGCGCCGATTGGAGCACAGCGCCTTCGGTCGGCCAGACGGCTGCTCAGTTGCGCTCCGGCGTCTCGCCTTGGGCCAGGCGCTCGCCATCGACAGGCGGGCGCAGGCCGAAAAGCTCGGCCACCGCTTCGCGGTACAGCGGCTGGCCCACCGCGTTGGTGTTGTGGTGCGAGCCGCCTTCCACCAGCACGAAGCGCTTCGGGTCCTTGGCGCGCTCATAGAGCTTGCGGCCCAGCGCCGGCGGGATCAACCGGTCGTTGCTGCCGTGCACCACCAACAGCGGCGAGCCCAGCTTGTCGACCTTGGATTCGGCATCGAAGCGCTGCGTGATCAGCGGCCCCACCGGCAGCCAGCCCCACTTGAAGCTGCTGACCACGTCGGGCACCGAGCTGAACGAACCTTCGACCAGCACGCCGCGCTCGTCGTCCACCTGCGCGGCCAGCGCCACGGCGATGGCGCCGCCCAGCGAATGGCCGAACACATAGCGTGGCAGGACCGGGTGCTGTGCGCCCAGCCAGTCCCAGGCGGCGCGGGCGTCCTCGTAGGCCAGTGTCTCGCTGGGCAGCGTGTCGGTGCTCTGGCCGAAGCCCCGGTAGTCGATGCCCAACACCGCGAAGCCCAGTTCGTGCATGCGGCGCATGCGGTGCGCGCTGCTACGCACGTCCCAGCGCGCGCCGTGCAGATACAGCAGCAGCGGGGCATCGGCGCGTGCCTGCGGCAACCACAGCCCGTGCAGCTTGACCGGCTCGCCGCTCTCGGCCGACCGAAAGTCGATCCAGACGTCCTGCATGCCTTCGGAGGCCACGCTGCCGCCCCACCAGCTCTGCTTGCTGGGCTGGAACACCCATTCGCGCTGCTTCTCGTCCAGTGTGGCGCAGCCGGCCAGCACCGAGACGGCCAGCAAGGTGACCCACAAGCCATGGCGGAACAGTCGGCGACGCATCGGGCGGAGATTGCCACAAGCGCGCAGGTCTTTCAGCCGATGGGCTTTGCCGGAGGCGCCAAGGCCGCGCTTCTGGCAGCATGCGCGCCGCCATGATCGACGTCGTCGTCTTCTTCTTCCTGCTGGGCGTGTTCGCGCGCCTGGTCAAGAGCGACCTGCGCCTGCCCGAGGCGCTGTACGAGACCTTGTCGATCTACCTGCTGCTGGCCATCGGCCTGAAGGGCGGCATCGAGCTGTCCAAGCAGCCGCTGGCCGCGCTGGCACCGCAGGTGCTGGCCTGCGTGGCGCTGGGTTTCGTGATCCCCTTCGTGCTGTACCCGCTGGCCCGCGCCCTGCGGCTGTCGGGCGTGGACGCCGCGGCGCTGGTGGCGCACTACGGCTCGGTCAGCGTGGTCACCTTCGCGGTGGCGCAGGCCGCACTCACGCGCGCGCAGATCCCCTACGAGAGCCATGCCGCGCTGTGGGTGGCGGTGATGGAGGCGCCGGGCCTGGTGGCTGGCATCCTGCTGGCGCGCTGGGCGCTGCGCGACGGTGCCACGCGCACCGACTGGGGTGGGCTGCTGCACGACGTGCTGTTCGGCAAGAGCGTGCTGCTGCTGCTGGGCGGCCTGCTGATTGGCGCCGTGGCCGGCGAGGCCGGCACCGCACCGATCAAGGCGGTGTTCGTCGACCCCTTCAAGGGCGTGCTGGCGCTTTTCCTGCTGGAGCTGGGCCTGGTGGCCGGCGGCCGGCTGGTGGAAGTCAAGCGCTTCGGGCCGGCGGTGCTGGTGATCGGCGTGGGGGCGCCGCCACTGCTGGCGCTGGCTGGCGCGGCCACCGGCCTGGCCTTGGGGCTCAGCACCGGCGGCATTGCCCTGCTGGCCACGCTGGCGGCCAGCGCCAGCTACATCGCCGCGCCCACCGCGATGCGCATCGCCGTGCCGCAGGCCAATGCGGCGCTGTCGATCACCGCGGCGCTGGGCATCACCTTCCCCTTCAACATCGTCATCGGCATTCCGCTGTACATCGAGCTCGCGCGAAGGATCGCCCCATGAGGAAACACGCGAAGACGCTGCTGGTCATCAATGCCGAGGGTGTGCTGGAAAAACCGCTGGTGCGCGACGTGCGGGAGCGCGGCGCGCAGGGCTGGACGGTGACCGAGGTGCATGGCGCCAGCCTGGAAGGCGTGCGCGAAGGCGCCTGGGAGGCCGACCGCACCATCGAGATGAAGGTGATCTGCGACGCGGCCGTGGCCGACACCATCGCCCAGCATGTGCTGGACACCTATGCGCCGCACTACAGCGTGGCGCTGTGGTTCGCCGACGTGCAGGTGCTGCGACCCGAACGTTACTGAGCACCCCCCACGGGGGTCGGGCAAGGTGGCAAAGCCACCTTTGCTGGAGAGCTTGGCTCGCCACCGGCCCGCGCGCCGGCGGTCGCGATCGATGGGCGGCCAGGCGCGACAGCGCCTTGCGCCTGTTCAGGTCGAGGCCATGTCCTGCACGCGGTAGACGCCGCAGCCGATGAACTGGCGCTCGTCCAGGGCCACCACGAAGGAGGCCTTGGGTTGCACCGCGCCGGTGCCCGGGTTGACGATGTCGTACTCCACCCAGCCGCCTTCGCCACCGTGGGCGTTGGCCGCGGCCCAGGCTTCGCGCACGAAGCGGTCGCCGTCGATGCCGGGCACGTCGTGCACGCGCCGGCCTTCCATCGCCGGGTTGGCGCCGTGCAGGTGGTATGCGCCCAGCCGGTCGACGATGAACACGTAGAGGTCGCGGTCGACGAAGCCTTCTTCGCGTGAACGCAGCGTGGGCAGCGCGCCCTGCAAGCCGCGTTCCTTGACGATCTGCAGTGCCCGGCCCACCAGGGCGCGCGCCTCGTCGGCCGAGCCCTGGCGCAGGCGGATCGTCGCCACCGATTCGCGCAGCTTGCCGGCGCGGCTGACCAGGTCGCCCGCGGCCCGGGCCGACTGCTCCACCATCTGCGCGTTCTGGCGGGTGATCTCGTCCAGATTGCCGACGCTCTGCGTCACTTCCTGCAGATCGTTGCTCTGCCGGGCGCTGGCCTGGGCGATGGTCTGCAGCGATTGCGACACGCGGCGCACGCCTTCCACCAGTTCGGCCAGCGCGTCGCCCACGTGGCGGGTGCGCTGCACCGAGCTGTCGACCTGCTCGCTGCTGCGGGCGATCAGCGAGCGGATCTCGCCGGCCGATGCGGCGCTGCGCTGCGCCAGCTGCCGCACCTCGGCGGCCACCACCGCAAAGCCGCGCCCGGCTTCGCCGGCACGGGCCGCTTCGACGGCGGCGTTCAACGCCAGGATGTTGGTCTGGAAGGCAATGGCATCGATGACGCCGATGATCTCGGCCACGCGCCGCGAGCTTTCCTCCAGCTGGGCCATCGCGTCCACCGAACCCTGCATCTGCTCACCGCCGGCCTCGGCCTGGTCGCGCAGCCGCGCGGTCAACTGGTCCAGCTGGCTTGCCTCGGCGGCGTTGGCGGCCACCGCGTCGGACAGATGCTGCACCGAGGCCACCGTCTGGCGCAGGCTGGCGGCCTGCTGCTCGGTGCGCTCGGCCAGCGACTGGCTGCCGTTGGCCACCAGCTCGCCGGACATGGTCACGCGCACGGCACTGCTGCGGATCTCGGCCACCAGCGAGGACAGGCGCTCATTCATGCGCTCGACCATGTTGCCGATCTGTGCCATCTCGTCGCGGCCCGCGACCTCGATGCGCTGCGACAGGTCGCCGGCCAGCACCTTGTCGACGCCACGGTGCAGGGTGCGCACCGCGCCGGCAAAGCTGATGTAGAAGGCCAGTGCCAGGTAGCCCAGCAGCAGCACCCCCAGCAGCGACAGGCCCATGTTCCACCACAGCGCCTGCGACAGCCGTTCCACGCGGGATTCCAGCTCGACGGTCAGCGTCTCGATGACGCGCTGCTTCAAGGCGATGCCGGCAGCCAGCGCCTCGCCGCTGCGGTCCAGCGTGGCCAGCTGCTCGCCCTTTAATGCCGGTGCGCCGAACAGCTCGCGCATCTGCCGGACCATCGGCTCGGCACTGGCCTGGGCGCGTGCCCATTCGGCCGGCGCGGCGTTGCCGGCCCGGGCCAGTGAATCCAGCCGCAGCTGCACCCTTTCGGTCTGGCGGCCGATGCGCTCGGCATGGGCGAGCATGGCGGCCCGGTCGGCGCCAGCGACCTCGCCACGTGCCGGCAGCAGCCCGGCCTGTGCGCGGGCCACGCTCAACGCCTCGATCCACGGCGGCAGGCGTTCGACGGCCAGGTCCATCAGGTAGTAGCTCTTCGCCTCAGGGTCCAGCAGCAGACCGGAAGATTCCGCGCTCAATTGCAGCTGGCGGTGCAGCTGGTCGATCACGCGGCCATGCTGGGCCAGCAGTTCGTCCCGCCGCAGCTCAGGCGGGCTGGCCAGCACGCCGTCCATGGCCTGGCGCAGCGCCGCCCAGTCGCGCGGCGTGGCGCCCACGGGCCC